>JBEKNT010000172.1:0-25289 GCA_049522565.1 Acetobacteraceae bacterium | reverse complement strand
ACGAAAGGTGTGCGCGCCTTGGAAACCTCTCCCGCCTGCGGCGGGAGAGGTCGCCGCGAAGCGGCGGGTGAGGGCGATCGGGTCGGCACGTCGCAGGTAGAGCGAGGCGTCCCGATCACCCTCGGGGATCGCACAGCTCGACCTCTCCCGCATCGCGGGAGAGGGATAGGGATACGCTGACCCGCAGCCCCGGCCGGGCATCGTCGAGGCGCAACGCGGCGCCGTGCAGTTCGGCAACGGCGGCAACCAGGCTCAGGCCGAGACCGCTGCCGGGCGTGCTGCGGCTGTGGTCCAGGCGGTAGAACCGCCGCAGGACCAGCTCGCGCTCGGCCTCGGGCACACCCGGTCCGTTGTCCTCGACCACCAGCACGGCGCGCCCGGCCTGCTTGTCGAGCAATAGCCGGAGCACGGTGCCGGGCGGTGTGTGGCGCAGGGCGTTCTCGACCAGGTTCACCAGCATTTGCGTCAACAGCTCCCGATCGCCATGCACGGCGATCCCCGGCGTCACCGCGGCGGCCACGACATAGCCGGCTTCCTCTGCCGACGGCGTGAAGGCTTCCGCCACGGTCGCGACGATCGCGCTCAGGTCCACCCGGCGAAACGCGGCGCGTTGCGCGCCAGCCTCCACCTCCGCGATGCGCAGCAGGGCCGCGAAGGTGCCGAGCAATGCGTCGACTTCGGCCTTGGCGGCATCCAGCGCGCGCTGGTGGTCCGTGGCGGCGCAGGCCTGCGCGCGGGCATCCTCCAGATGCTGTCCCAGCCGGGAGAGCGGGGTGCGCAGGTCATGCGCGATGTTGTTCGAAGCCTGGCGCACGCTCTCCAGCAACTTGTCCATCCGGTCGAGCATGCGGTTGAGGGTTTCCGCCAGGCGGTCGAGGTCGTCGCCGGTGCCGCGCAGCGGGACACGCTGGGTGAGATCGCCGTCGATGATCGCCTCCGCGGTGCGCGAGATCGCGTCCACCCGGTAGAGGAAGAGCTGGCTCAGCCAGATGCCGCCACCGGCCCCGAGCAATATCGTGGCGCTGACCCCCCAGGCGAACGCCCGGAGCACGGCTGCCTCCGCCTGGCGGATGCGGCGAACGTCGTCGCCGACCGCGACCACGACCCCGCCCGGCAGTGCTTCCGCGTAGGCCATGAGCGTCTTCGGCACGCCCTGGTCCACCGCCGTCAGTCGCAGCCATCCCCTGCGGGCGCCGACCACCGGAATCTCCCCCGCGAGCCTGGTGCCCTGCGGTGACTGGACCAGGTAGTCGAGCGCTCCGGGACCCCGGCCGTATTCCTCGGCATGGCTCACCAGGCCTGGCAGGCCGCCGGTCGCGAAGTCCTCGGTAAAGTGATTCAGCGCGCTTTGCACCCGTGTCTCGAGTTGCTGGGTAAGCGTGGCATGCGTCATCCAGAACACCGCCGCGCCGAGCACCGCGGCCGAGGCCGTGAACAGCAGCAGATAAAGCGCCGCGAGCCGGAAGCTCGCGGTGCGCAGGACCCTAGTGGCCTGCACCGGCACCCGCAGCGCGTCCGTCGCCCGCGCCGGAAGCGCCGGAAGCCGGGGCGCGCAGCGCATATCCGGCGCCGCGCACGGTATGGATCAGCTCCGCACCGCCCGACTGCGCGAGCTTGCCCCGCAGGCGGCTGATATGCGTTTCGACGATGTTGGTCTTGGGGTCGAAGTGGAAGTCCCATACCGCTTCCAGCAGCATAGTGCGGGTGACCACGCGCTCGGCGTTGCGCAGCAGGTATTCGAGCAATTGAAATTCGCGCGGCTGCAACTCGATCTCCTTGCCGGCCCGCGTCACGGTGCGTTTGAGCAAATCCATCTCCAGATCGCCGGCGCGCAGCACGGTCTGGACGTCGACCAGAGGCGGGCGTCGGGCCAGTGCGTTGATGCGGGCCAGCAGTTCGGCGAAAGCGAAGGGCTTGGCCAGATAGTCGTCGCCGCCGGCATCCAGCCCGCGCACCCGATCGCCCACGCCGCCGAGCGCGGTGAGGAACAGCACCGGCGTGCGCACGTTCGCGTCGCGCAGCATGCGCACCAGGCCGAGGCCTTCGATGCCTGGCAGCATGCGATCGACGATGAGCACGTCGTAGCTCCCGTCGCCGGCGCGAAACAGCCCATCGCGGCCGTTGGCGGCATGATCGATCACGTGTCCCTGCTCCCGCAGCCCGCGCGCCACGTAGTCGGCGGTCTCGTGATCATCCTCGATCACCAATATCTTCACCTGACCCTCCGCGATCACGCCGCGTCCTGCGCCGGGGCCCGACCCGACGCAAGCCGGTGCGCCATATTGCCGGACGCCCGGCTACCGGACGCAGGCGCGCACATCGGCAATCGCCAATCCAGGCTGCCACGACGGCGTCATGGTCAAACTCTCGCGACCGCAGCGTGGCATCGGGTTTCCTGGCTGGCGCGGCAATGCGAAACGCGCGCCAAGCCGCGCTATACCAATCCGTATAGCGTGGGCGATGGGGTCACAACGGCCGGCTCCCCAGGTTGCATCCCGGCACGAGACCGCGTGCAAGGCACGCGATCTCCGCCCGTAGGCCGCCGGCTCCCGCTGAGCCGGCTTCCTTTGCAACCCATCGACCGGTCCGCCGCATCGGCGACCCGGATACCAGGAGATTCGCGATGAAGAAGCTGTTTCTTGCGGCCATGATGGCGCTCGGCCTTGGCCTCGGCATGAGTTCTGCGTATGCGGCCACGGCCGCGCGGCATTACAACCAGCCGCAGGTCACCCATTGGGGTCCGGACTACGGCGGCGACACGGGCGGCGAGGCGTAGCCGGTCCGGTCGTCCGACGGCGACTGTCGTGGCCCGGGCGACAGCGTGATGTCGTATCGGTTCGCATCCCAAGGGGGCCGGTTGCCACGCCGGCCCCCGCGCGTGCGCCGTCCCGTCCTGTGGCGGGAAATCGCCATTGGGCCGGGCGTCGCCGCAACCGGCATGCCGCGCGCGGTCACCGGCCAGGGCGTAGCGCTGTGATCACCGCCCGGGCCGCGCGACCGGTCAGACGCAACGGCTGACCAGCCCGCCAGCTCCAGCTCGCCAGAATGGCCGCGCGCTCCTTGCGCAATTGCTCCGTTATGGCGGTCAGCGCGGCAACCTGCGCTTGCGCGGCCGCCAGATCGGCGTCGCGCGCCGCCAGCGTCGTCGCGAGCGTGGCCAGTTCCGCCGCCCGTGCCTCCAGAGCGCCACGCAAGCCAGTGACCACGGCCTGCTGTTCCCCAGCACTGCGCGCCGCGTCCACCCGCCCTTGCTCTGCCGTGGCGGCCAGCGTGGCGACCTGCGCTTGCGCGGCCGCCAGATCGGCGTCGCGCACCGCCAGCGTCCCAGCCAGCCCGGCCAGTTCCGCCGCCTGCGCGTCCAGGGCGCTGCGCAAGCCGGTGACCACGCCCTGCTGTTCGGCCATGGCACGCGCTGCGTCGGCCCGCCATTGCTCTGCCGTGGCGGTCAGGGTGGCGACCTGCGTTTGCGCAGCCGCCAGATCGGCGTTACGCGCTGCCAGAGTCGCGGCCAGCGCGGCCAGTTCCTCCGCTCGTGCCTCCAGAGTGCCGTGCAAAGTGACGACCACGGCCTGCTGTTCGGCCGCCGCGCGCTCAGTTTCCGTCCGCCCTTGCTCTGCCGCGGCAGTCAGCGTGGCGACCTGCGCTTGCGTGGCCGCCAGATCGGCGTCGCGCGCCGCCAGCGTCGTCGCCAGCCAGGCCAGTTCCGCCGCCTGAGCATCCAGAGTGCCGCGCAAGCCAGCGATGACGTCCTGCTGTGCTGCCGCGGCGCGCTCTGCCTCCGCCTGCGCTTGCGCTGCCGTGGCGGTCAGCGTGGCGACCTGCGCCCGGGCAACCTCCAGATCGGCGTCGCGTACCTCCAGCGTCGTCGCCAGCGCGGCCAGTTCCGCTGCCCGCGCATCCAGCGTGCTGTGCAAGCCAGCGATCACGGCTTGCTGTTCCAGCGTGGCACGCTCGGCGTCCGCCCGCCGTTGTTCTGCGGTTGCCGTCAGCGTGGCGACCTGCGCTTGCGCGGCCCCCAGATCGGCATCACGAGCCCCCAGCGTCGTCGCCAGCGCGGCCAGTTCCGCTGCCCGCGCCTCCAGGGCGCTGTGCAAGCCAATGACCACGGCTTGCTGTTCCGCCATGGCGCGCTCGGCTGCAACCCGCTGTTGCTCAGCCGTGGCGGTGAGCATGACGACCTGGGCTTGCGCCGCCTGCCGGTCGGCGTCGCGCGTCTCCAGCCTGGTTACCAGCCCGGCGAGTGCCGCCGCTTGCGCGTCGAGGGCACTGCGCAAGCCAGCGACCGCCTCCTGCTGCGCCGTCGCGGCATGCGCTGCTTCCACCCGCCGCCGCTCCACCGTGGCGATCAGGGTGGCCACCCGGGCTTGCGCGGCCTGGCGATCGGCGTCGTCCGCCGGCAACGCCGGAGCCAGCCCGGCCAGTTCCACCGCCTGCGTATCCAGGGCGCTGCGCAAGTCTAAGGCTGCCGCCTGCTGTGCCGTCGCGGCGCGCTCTGCCTCCGCCAGTTCGCCCGCGAGCCGCCGGACCTCCCGCCGCAGCGCCACCGCATCGAGCCGGTCATGCGCGTCGCACCCGGGATCCGGCACGCCGGCATCCTGCGCCGCCGCCAGTTCCCGGCCGACCCGGATCTTTGCCGGATCGGCGATCCCGGCATGCGCTTCGCGGGCCTGCGCGATGGTGGCTGGCACGAAGCGGCGCAGCTTGTAGAACAAGTAGTCGGCATCCAGCGCCAGGCGCGGAAAATCCAGCAGCACGATGGGAATGTCGGCCTGCACCAGCCGCTGGACCAGGCGGTGGAAGGACACCGCCAGCAGCCTCGCCTGGTCCACCGGGTCGAGCGAGTAGACCACGCCGCCCGGCGTGGTGCCCCATTGCTCGAAGCTGCGGCTGAGGCCGGACATCCAGGGATTGTTGCGATGCGCGGCTTGCAGTTCCTGCACCACGCGGCTGGCCGCTGCCTCCGTCAGGTCGCGTACCGGGATGATCACGCCGTCCAGCACGATCCGCGGATTGGCCAGCACGTCGTCAATGACCTCGACCAGCCAGGGTGATTTCATGACATACGGCGCGGCCTGCCAGTCGGTGACGATCGGCAGGTCTTCCAGGCCGGCATTGGCATCCTCGTCCCATGTCGGCGTGTCGTGCGCCGCCAGGTGGGTCCGCAGCCCCGCGGCGGCAAGCCAGCGCACCAGGAAGCTGGTGCCCGCGCGGCCGGTGCCGGCGATCAGCAGATGGTGCCGTGGCGGCTTCTGGTCCTGATCTGGCATGGTCGGGACGGTGTCCTGGGGCAATGGCGTTCCTCGGCACGGGACCTTAGCGGAAGACCGCGCGATGTGGCACGCCGTGTTCGCCGCGCGGGATACAACGCCATGGCGGGATTGCTGCCTTTCGTCGGCCTCGCGCGTTCCTGCCCAAGCGCCGGTTGATGGCGTACAACAGCAGGGCAATCGCGCGATGCAGCCAAGCCGCCGCGCCGCTGAAACATTAGCCACTGCGCCAGCGGGATCGGTGCCCACCCGCGAGCGCGCGGTTGCGCTACGGGGTTAGCCAGCGGCCGCGGCCGCACCCCTATGGCTGCACAATGGCACGCGTTGGCCGGCCGGTATCGGCGCTCAGGGTTTCTTTCGCGCCGCCCGCAGGCTGCGTTGGCCGGACAGGCCCCGCCGCAAGCCGGCAGACCCGACGCAGAATGCGCAGGCTCTCGCAATGCGCGGGCTCTCGCAAGCCGCCGGCCTCCGATGCGTCGGCCTTCAGCGGAATCCGCGCCCTCACCAACTGGCCTGCGCGGTGTTTGCCCTTACTGGGCGACCGCCGCTGCTGCAACGCCCAACGCCTGCGCGCCCGCCTCCCGCATCCCGATCGCCACGGCCATCGCCGCCCGCACCGACTCGGGGGAGAACCGGGCCGCCAATGCCAGCCCGTCCCCCGCCGCAGCGCGGTGGAACGGCGACTCCTCGTGCAGCCGCACGATCAGCCCCGCCAGAGTCGCGGCGTCCTCCGCCACCAGCCCCGGCAACGTGCCCTCCAACGGGAAGCCCTCGGCGGCGATCGGCGTCATCACGCACGGCACCTCGCAAGCGAAGCTGTCGAGCACCTTGCCCTTCAGCCCCGCGCCGAACCGCAGCGGAGCCACGGTCGCGCGCAGCATCCCCAGCAGCGTCTCGATCGAGGTCACCGCGCCGACCAGCCGCACCCGGGCATCGGCGATCCACGGCACCCGAGCCGGCCAGTCGCTACCCACCACCAGCAGCTCGATCCGCGGCGCTGCCGCCCAGACCCGCGGCATGATGTCGGACACCAGCCAGCGCACCGCATCGACATTCGGCTCGTGCGACCACGACCCGATCGCCGCTACGCCGCGCCGCGCCGCCAGCGGCACCGGCCGAGGTCGTGCCAGCGGCGTCCACGCCACCACGTGCACCGAGGCTCCCGGCGCCACCCGCGCCAGATACGCCGCCTCGGCCGTGGAATGCGTGATCACCGCGTCACACAACCGCATGGCGTTCAGCTCGCGCACCCGCACGGCGCGCGCCTCGTCCGCCAACTCCGCCGACGCCTGCACCGCCGCCTGCCGTGCCAGCCGCACATGGTGCAGGTCCGCCACGCAATACAGCAGCCGGGCCCGCGCCTGCCAGGCTCGCGCCAGCGGAGCGTAGGCCTCCGCATTGGCCAGGCGGTGCAGATACACCACGTCGAACGCGTTGCGGTGCCGCCGCAGCACCTCCTCCACGGACGCGACATGCGGCGCCCGATGCACCACGTAACCCGCATGCTCCAGCGCCACCGACGCCTGGTCCGCCCGCGCCAGTTCGTGCGCCGCGACGAACTCCACCTGGAAACCCAGTGAGGTCAGCGCCGCGGCATGGCTCAGGATCGCCTGCGATCCCGCGTCATGCTCCGGCCGCGGCAGTTGCGCGTCGATGATCAGCGCGCGCCGCAGCCGCCCGCCATGCGCGCGCGGGGCGACGGTCGCTCCCCCCGCCGTTCCCTTTGTCATTGCGAGGCCCGCTGGGCCGAAGCAATCTTCCGCGGGAGATTGCTTCGTCGCTTCGCTCCTCGCAATGACCTGCGGTGGTAGGCTGCTCGCACTGCCAGGGAGCTGCGTGCTCCTCGCAATGGCACCCCGCGCCGCGCGCGCCTGCCGCAGCGCGTCGACGCCGTGCAGCAACTCGGCCGCCAGCGCGTCCAGCGCCGCCTCGTCGGACGGGTCGAGGATCGCCGCCGCGATCACCCGCCGCGCGTCCTCCAGCAACGCCTCGCCGCCCCGCGCCTCGACCACCAGCGGGGAGCCATCCAGCTCCACGCCGTCCTCCACCCGCCGCACCCGGATCTCCCGCCGCGTGCGCATCTGGCCGGTGAGGTGCAACTCGAACCCGTGCCGCCCGTCGCCGATGCCGGCCGATTCCAGGTCGGCGCGGTAGCGGCGCGCATGCACCCGGGCGATCACACCGTCGCCGTCCAGCACCTCCAGCCAGACCTGCGCTTCCGGCCGATCCGGATGGAACGCCCAGCCGGAGATACGGCCGCCCTCGATGCCGTCCAGCCGCCCTTCCAGCCGCCCGGGCGGCGCGCCAGGCTCCGGCAGCTCGATACCGGCGCGCCGGTCGATCGCGCGCTTGATCGCCGCCAGCCGCTCGCCGCCTTCCACACGAGGCGCGCAATATTGCCAGCGCGGCGTGGCGTCGCCCGGATACAGCGAGTCGAACTCCGCCGCGTTGTGGAACATCGCCCGGCTGTCGCAATCGACGAACGTCTCCGCCGCCGCGCCGTCGGCGTAGATCACGTCATGCTGCTCCAACTCGACGTGAAAATAGCGGATCGGGTCGATGTCAGGAGCGCGCAGGATGCTGATGCCGTTCACCAGATGCTCGGCCGGCACCAGCACGCCGTCGCAGTACATCGCGTGCAGCGGCGACACGATCAGGTCGCGCGCCGGCAGGTTCTCGCCCAGCGCGCCCTGCCTGATCAGGATCGGGATCACGTCGCGCAGCCCGGTCGGGATCGCCCCGGAGTAGCTGCGCCGCCCGATCCACTTGATCGGCTTGGCGCTGCCGTCCAGCGTGACGACGCAGTCGCCGATGCGCAGCGTCTCCACCGGCACCTCGCCGCGGTCGGTCAGGATGCGCGTGCCGGCGAGGTAGCAGGGCACGTTGTTCTCGGTGACCACCGCGTTCCCGCCGACGGTGTTCACGTGGAAGTAGTCGCCCCCGAACCCTTGCTCCGGATCGAGCTGGAGGTCGATGTCGCCCAGACTGACGCTGACGATCTGCAACGTGTTGGTGCCGACCAGATTGGCCGCGGTCGCATCGGTCACGCCGCTCAGGATGATGGTGTCGCCCGACTGGATGCCGTCGATCGTGCCGTTGAACCCGATCGTGCCGACCTGCAACACGCCGATGTTGGCGGTGAAGTCGATGATCTGGCCTGCGCCGACGGTGCCGGGCAGCACCAGAGTGGCGCTCGTGGTGATCGCCATCGTGCCGAAATCGGTGACCGTCCCCGTCACCTCCAGCGCGCCGCCGCTGGCGGTCACCGTGCTGGCGTTGTCGAGGTTCGCGTCCAGCGTGCCGAAGCCGCTGATTACGCCGCCGGCGCTCAGCGTCAGCGCGATAGGATCCAGCAGGCCGCCGCCCAGGATCAGGGAGCCGTCCTGACCCACCGACGCGCTGACGACGTCCACCGTGCCGCCGGTGTCGATCTCCAGCGTGCCGCTGGATGTGCCGCTGCCGACACTGACGCTGGCGCCTTCGAGCAAGGCGTTGCCGGTGTTAACATCGACGTAGCCGGTGCCGCTGTTCTGGTTGCCGATGACGATGGCGTTGCTGCCGGTGTTGACGACGGCGCCGTCGCTGACGGTCAGCGAACCGCTGCCGCTGTCGCCGACCGCCAACTGGTCGCCGGTCGCGGCGTCGATGTCCCACACCGAGCCGGTGCCGGTTACCGTCACGCTGGCCTGCGCCCCACCGCCAGCATTGATGTCCGCCGCAGGCCCCACGCCACCGAACGTGGTGACCACCGTGCCGGCGTTTTCCACCAGCAGCGACGCGCTGCCGCCGCTGCCGCCGCTGCCGCCGATCTCCAGCGACGACCCCGAGCTGCTGAACGTGCCGCCCGAGACCACGACCTCGGCGGTGCCGCCGCCGCTGCCGATGTCGAACTGGTTGTTGCCGGAGGCCGACAGCAGGCCGCCCGCTTCCACCGTGACGCCGGCGACGCCGGTGCTCCCGCCGTTGCCGATGTTGAAGCCGTTGCTGTCGGTCAGCGACCCGCCATCGACGATCACCGTGCCGTTGCCGGTGCCGAAGCTGTCCACCTGCAACCCGCCGGTGGCATCGACCGAGCCGCCGGTATCGACCTCCAGCAGCCCGTCGCCCTGGTTGCCGATCTGCACCTGGCCGGTGCTGTCCAGCACGCCGCCGGAGACCGTGACGGTCCCGGTGGCGCCCGTGTCGTTGCCGATATACAGCCCGGCGGTATCCACCGTGCCGGATTGCAGCGTCAGCGTGGCGCCGCCCTCGGACTGGCCGATCGTCGTCAGACCGGAAACCGACAGCAACCCGCCGGTCACGTCGATCGCGCCGCCGCCATCGGCGATGCTGCCCAGGTCCACCGTGCCGCCACTGGCCACCGTCAGCGTGCCGCTGCTGCCGGTCTGATCGGCCATCGTCAGGCCGCCGCCGATCAGCGTGCCGCCGCTGCCCACCGAGACGGTGCCGTTGCTGCCGGGCAGGTTGCCGATGGTGATCGCATTGCTGCCGGCGTTGACCAGGCCGTTGGTGATATCCAGCGTGCCGCTGTTGCCGCTGTTGTTGCCGACAATCAGGAAGCCGTTGACGTCCCAGGTGCCGTCGTTGACCGTGGCAATCGCGTCGCCCGCCGCGCCGTCGATCTGGCCGGCCGTGTTGCCGTCCGACGTGGTCGTCAGCAGTCCGCCGCCCTCTACCAGCAGCGTGCCGGCTCCGCCGCCTCCATTGCCGCCGACGGTGAAGAACGCCGCGGTATCGGACACCGTGCCGCCGTTGACGATCAGCGTGCCGCTGCCGCCCTGACCGAAGCCGATATTGGAGGACTGCGTCGTGCTGTCCGCCGTTACCGTTCCGCCACTGGCCACCGTCAGCAGGCCGTTGCCCTGGTTGCCGACCGTCAGTCCGCCGATGCCGTCCAGCGTGCCGCCGCTGGCCACCGTCACGGTCCCGCTGGACCCGGTCGCCACGGCGATCTGCAACGCGGAGCCGCTGTTGCCGGTCACCACGGCGTTGTTGCCGATGTTCAGCAACCCGCCGGTGCCCGACTGGCCGATGGCGATCATGCCGCTGCTGGTGAGCACCGCGTATGCCGTGCCGCCGGCCAGCGCGATCGTGCCGCCGCCACCCACGCTGACGCTGCTGACTTCGACGCTGCTGCCGTTGCTGACCGTCAGCGTGCCGTTGCCACCGCCGTTGTACGGGTCGGCGATGTTCAGCGGGCCGCCGATCAACGTGCCGAAATGCTCGACCGTGACGTCGCCGGTGCCGCTGGACTGGTTGCCGATATCGATCGCGTTGGTGCCGGCGTTGACCACACCGGTACTGTTGATGTCGAGCGCGCCGGTGCCGCTGTCGCCGACGTTGAGGGCGCCGTTCAGGGTCCAGGTGGCGTCGCTGACCGTGGCGGCCGCCACGCCGGTGCCGCTGGCGTTGATCTCGCCGGCCGGGCCGTTTCCGGTCGAGGTCGTCGTCAGCAGACCGCCGCCCTCGTCCAGCAGCGAGCCCGAGGCGTTGCTGCCGCCGATGTCGAAGAACGCGTTCGTGGCGGACACCGTGCCGCCGTTGACGATCAGCGTGCCGCTGCCGCCGGAGAGCGCGCCGATGTTGGACGCCAGCGTCGTGCTGCTGAAGATTGCCTGGGCACCGCTGTTGACCGTCAGGATGCCGTCGTCGACGTCCAGCGCGCCCGTCCTGTCCAGCGTCCCGCCGTTGCCCACCGTGACGGTGCCGTTGAAGCCGGTGCCGATCTGCAAGGTGTCGGCGGTGCCCGCGCTCACCACCCCCAGACTGCCGACGGTCATCACCGCGGTGCTGCCCGAGGCGCCGATCAGGATGCCGCCACTGCTGGCGAGCAATGCCTCGGCCGTGCCGCCGCCCACCGTGATCGTCCCGCCGGCACCCTCCTGGAGGAGGCCGCCAAGCTCGACGGTGCCGCCACCGGCAACCGTCAGCAGGCCCGTGGCGCTGCCAGTGAACGGGTTGGACAGCGCCAGCCCGCCGCCGAGCAATGTGCCGCCGCTCCCCACCGACACGGTGCCGCTGGCGCCGGATTGGGTCGCAATGCTGATGGCGTTGGTGCCGGCGTTGACGACGCCGCTGACCGTGCCGCTGCCGCTGACCGCGAGCGACCCGGTATTGTTGGCGCCGGAGGCAATGGCGAGCGGGCCATAGGCGTCCCAGGTGCCGCCGTGGATCGTAGCGACCGCCGTGGACGTACTGCTCCCGTCGATCGAGATCTGCGCGAACTGGCTGGCGATGGTCGTGGTCGTCAGCAGGCCGCCGGCCTCCACCAGCAGCGAGCCGGACGCGCTGTTGTCGCCGATGTTGAAGGCGGCGTTCGTCGCGGACACGGTGCCGCCGTTGACGATCAGAGTACCGCTGCCGCTGGGGCCGCTGCCAATGCCGGACCCCACGAGCGTGCTGGTGCTGCTGACCGTCACCTGGTCGCCGGCGGCGACCGTCATCAGGCCGTTGTCGATCAGGAACCCGCCGAAGCCGTCCAACGTGCCGCCGTTGCCAATCGTCACGGTGCCGGCGCTGGTGCCGAACCCGCCGATTTGCAGCGCATCGCCACTGGTGCCGGTCACCACGCCGAGGCTGCCGATCGACAGCAGCGCGGTGGTGCCGGTGTTGCCAAGGTCGAACTGGCCGCTGTCGGAGAACAGCGCCGCGGCCGTGCCGCCGCCCACCGTGACCGTGCCGCCGGTGCCGACGTTGACGTCGGTCGCCGTCACCGTGCCACTGCTGACGGTCAGCAGGCCGCTGGCACCGCTGGCGCCGATGTCGAGGCTGCCGTTGGTGACCAACGTCCCGCCGTTGACCTCGACGGTGCCGTGACTGCCGCTGCTCGACCCGATATTGAAATTGATGCCGGTCTGATCGACCAGGCCGCCGCCTTCCACCACCAGCGTGCCGGTGCCGGTGTTGGCAACGTTGAAGATGCCGTGGTCGTCCAGCGTGCCGCCATTGACCACGACGGTGCCGGTGCTGGCCGTGCTACCGGTCGCGATGTCGAAGAAATTCGCGGCGATGACAGTGCCTGCGGCCGAGACGGTGTCGCCGACGCCGAGCGTCTCCAGGCCCACGCCAATCGTCAGCAGGCCGCTGCCCGGTGCGCCGACGTTGATGCCGGCAGTGCCGCTCGTGGTGAGCAGGCCGCCGCCGGTGACGGCAACCGTCCCGGTCGCCCCAGCGGCCGCTCCGACAATGATCGCGATACCGGAACCGACGCTGCCACCGTTCTGCACGGTCAGGTAGCCTGTGCCGCCCTGTCCGATAGCGACGCCGAAGGTGCCCGATTGCGCCAGCACGTTGATCTGCGAACCGGAACCGTCAACCAGGATGGTCCCGGTGGCGCCGGCGGAAACCCCCACGCCGATGCCGTGCGTGCTGACATGGTAGCTGCCGCCGTCCAGCACCTCGAGCGTGCCGGACGAGCCGGCATTCTGCCCGACATTCATGCCGCTGGTGGTCGAGGTGAGCATCCCGCCGGACGCGATCTCCAGCAGGCCCCGCCGCCGGTGAGCGAAATGGTGCCGGAATTCAGCAGCTCGAGCGTGCCGGTGCCGGTATTGCCAACGTTCAGGCCGTTGGTGGTGTCCTCGACCAGGCCGCCGTTGATCTCGGCGAAGCCGTACGCACCGGCCGAGCTGCCGACGCTGATGCCGCCGCCGCTCGCCTGCACCGTGCCGCCGGCGGTAACGAACAGCGTGCCGGTGCCGACCTTGCCGATGCTCATGCCGCTCGTGGTGACGAGCAAGGCGTTCGATCCGGTGTTCTCGACCGTCCCGTCGGGGTCGAAGGTGCCGCCGACAACGATCGTGCCGTCGCCGGCCACGGTGGTGCCGACGGCGATCACCGTCGCGCTGGAGCCGGCGCTGATTCCGCCGCCGGAGATCGAGACAGTGCCGCCGTTGAAGATGTCGAGCACGCCGTGCCCGAGCTGCCCGACGCCGAGGCCGGAGGCGGTGATGTTGGACGAGATCGCGAGATCGAGTTGCCCGCCGCCGGACACGTCCACGGTGCCGTCGCTGCCAGCCGCGTGGGCGATGCCCATGCCCGCGGCGCCGGTGACGAGGCTGCCGTTCTCGGTGAACGTACCGGTGCCGGCGAGGATGTTCACCGTGCCGTTGTCGTCGATGACCAGCGTGCCGCTGCCGGCGTTGCCGACGTTCAGAAATCCACCAAGCCCGCCGTCCGCCCCGGACGTGCCGATGTTCCAGATGCCGCCCGCAGTGATCGTCGCGCTGCCGGCGCTGTCCTTAGACTGGCCAATCTCCGCCTCGTTCGCCTCGTTCAGCGTGGCGGCGTTCTCGACCAGAAGCTGCGCGGTGCCGGACGGTGTGGGCGACGGCTGGTTGCCCGCCTGGTTGTCCTCGCCCACCAGCATGAGGCCGCGGGTGTTGTAGGTGTCGGTCGGGTCGCTTGCGTCGTCCCAGGTGGTGCCCGCGCCGGTGAGGGTCAGCGAGCCGAACGACGTGGGGTCGGACGACAGGAAGCCATAGGTGTCGGTGACGGTGGCGCCGTTCTCCACGGTCATGGTGGCCGGCGTGCCGCCACCGTCCTGGCCGATGCTGATGAAGCCGCCCGTCGAGACCACGCTGGTGCCGCTCAGCACCGGCCCGGCGTCGATCGTGCCGCCATCGACCGTCGCGTTGCCGAGCACGAACAGCCCGATCGAGTTGCCGTTCGCGAAGGTGGTGCCGCTGGCGACGCTGAACTCGCTGAGCGTGCCGTTACTGGCGAAGCCCAGGTCGCTGTGGCCGGTGATGGCCAGCACCCCGCCGGTGTCGATTTGCAGGTCGGCGCCGGGCGTGATCTGGCGCAGGAACGTCGTGGTCAGCGTGTTGCCGCCGGTGATCTCGATCTCGCCGGCGATCTGCTGGATGCCGTACTCGTTGGTGCTGGTGCCGACCGTGGTGTCGCTGGTGACCTGGAGCGTGGCGTTGCTGCTGACCTCGGCCAGCGCATCGACCTGGACGGCGACGCTGCCTGTGGTGAGGACGAACGGGCTGATCGTGGCATCGGCGCCGCCCGTCGCGTTGAGCCCGATGGCCACCCCGGTGGTCGATCCGGGTACCACGCCGCCGGACCAGGCCGTCGCGGTCTGCCAGACGCCGGACGTGTTGTTCCAGGCCGAGCTGACCACGTCGGTGGTCAGCAGCGTATCGCCGTCGGCGCCGGTGGTCAGGGTGAAGCCGTCCGCCGCGAACGTGCCGGCGGCCACCGCGCTGACTGCGAACGTCCCGATGTTGTAGGCGCCGGATGACAGCACCAGCGTGTCGATGCTGCCTGGACTTTCGAGCAATAGCCGCCCGTCGGCGGTAACCACGATCGTGCCGATGCTGAGCGTGCTGCCGAGGTCGATCGTGTCGCCCTGCTGGAAGCCGAGGATGCGACCGCCGAACTGGCCGAGCTGGTCCAGCTTCAGCGTGTCGCCGCTGTCGCCGTCGTAGAAGGCGAAGACCGGGTTGCTGCCGCTGATCCCGGACGGGAAGCTGGCATTGAACTCGAGCGTACCGCCGTCGCCAATCAGGGCGACGCCGCCGAGCATCGGCGCGTAGCCGCCGGCGATCCCGGTACCGCCGTTGATCACCACCGTGCCGCCATTGGCGTAGATCAGGTTGGCGTTGAACAGCTCCGACGTGCCGGCAACCGCGATCGTCACCGTGTTACCGGTGTCAGCCTCGATCTCGCCGTAGTTGAGGAAGTAGCCGGGGGCGGTGCCGTCCTGCGTGACGTTGAGCGTCAGGCTGCTGGTCGGACTGGCGTCGCTGACGATGGCACCTTCATTGACGCTGTAGCCGGCGAAATTCAGCGTGGTGTCCGAGGGCGAAGCCGTCGACTCGTTCGTGATCAGCGATTCGCCGTCAACCGTCGGGTTCTGGTAGCTGATGCCGCCCTTGACGTTGGTATTGCCGTTGCTGACGATCGTGGTTCCGGTCTGGTCGCCAACGAAGTTCAGCTCGCTGGTGCCGGTCAGGTAGATCGTGTTGGAGTTGGCCGTGCCGTCCCGCGGCAACGCCACCGTGCCGTTATTGACGAACACCGTATCGCCCGGGTCCGGCCCGGCGTCCTCGTTGCCTGGGCCGCTGACCAACGTCCAGTTGGCCGGATCCTGCACGTTGCCGGGATCCGCCCCGGTCCAGCTCCAGGTGGACGGCGGCAGTTCCTCCAGCAGGGTGTCGCCGGCCGCGGTGAGCAATTCGAACGGACCGGCAACCACGGCGCCGGAAGACAGGGTGCTGACGGCGTAGGTGCCGATGTCGTTGCCCACCGAGTTGCCGTTGGCGTCGGTGAACGGGGCGGAGAACAGCGTCCCGCCGGTATTGCTCAGAACCGTGAGGACCGGCAAGGAAATGCCGTTTTGCGAGTACTGGTAGACGATCGAGCCAACCGTCGCCGGACCGATGTCCAGCGTGTCGCCGCGGCCGAAACCGTACATGCCGCCGGTGAACGCCTCCGGGTCGTCGAGCTTCACGAAGGCGGCGGTGCCGGCGAAGCCGATCTCGGAGGGGGCGACGCTGCCGTTGAGGACGACGGTGCCCCTGTCGGTCAGCATGGTGCCGGCGGCGAACGTGTCGTTGCTGGTCAGTTGCCAGGTCGCTCCGGAATCGACGGTGACCTGGCCGAAGTCGATGTATTTGGAGCCGATGCCGGTGAGCATGCCGGCGGAGGCGCCGGATGCCAGCTCGAGCGTGCTGACCGTGGTGACGCCGAACCCGACCGTGTTGCCGCCGTCCACCGTGCCGTGGAACACCGCGCCGGGGTCGATGACGAGGCGGTTGTCGTAGCCCGACGCGAAGGACACCGCGTCGCCGGTGGCGCCCGTGGCGCCGATCGTTCCGGCGTTGGTCGCCAGGCCGTATTTGTAGAAGGCGACGGCCGCGTCGCCGGCGCTGGTGGCGGCGATGAAACCGGCGTTGAGCAGTGTGCCGCCGGACTGGTAGCCGCCGAAATATATGCCGTGCTGGGTGCCGAGGATCGTGCCGGCGTTGCTGACCGTGCCGCCGTCCTTGAGATCGATGCCGCTATTGGCGCTGGCGCCGGTGGTCTCGATGCGGCCCTGGTTCACCACCAGCGCGGATTGCGCCGTCGAGGCGACCTGGATCTGCACGCCGTTATGCGTGCCGGTGATGATGCCGCTGCCGGCATTGCTGACGAAGCCGCCGGATTCGAGTTCGACGCCGTTGGCCTCGGCATTCACCACGGTGCCGAGCCCGCCGATGCTGCCGTAGTTCACCACCGTGCCGGCGTTGGCGAGGCTGTTCGCGGAGTCGGCAATGTAGATGCCGAGGCCGCCGCCGGTGATGATGCCGGTCGTGCCGTTGTTGACCAGGCCGCCGGAGAACAGTGCCACCCCGCCGTTATGGCCGGAGGTGTTGCCGCTGGTCAGCAGCCCCGCATTGAACACGGTGCCGGCGGCGCTGCCGCTGGGGCCGTAAACCGGCGCCGGGAAGCCGGTGATGGTGCCGCCCTGCGCGTTGATCAGCACCGCGTTCGGGCCGAGCGTGACCGGCGGGGCGAAGGTGCCCGCGTTAGAGAGAGTTCCGGTGTTGGTCAGCGTGCCGGCGTCGAAGATCCCGTAGCCGGCGGTCGGGTTGCTGGAGACCAGGCTGTCCGCCGCCAGCGTCCAGATGGCGCCGCTGTCGATGGTGACCTGCGCGAAATGCTCGATCGTCGTGCCGAGCCCGGTGAGCGTGCCGGCCGACGCGCCGGACGCCAGCTCCAGCGTGCTGACCGCGGACGCGCCGAGCGTGTTGCCGCCGTCCACCGAGCCGTTGAACACGGCGCCCGGATCGACTACCAGGCGGTTGGTCGAGCCGGCATACAAGTGCACCGCGTCGCCGCCGCCGGTGATGCTGCCCGCATCGACCACGGTGCCGCCGTTGAAGATGCGGACGCCGCTGTTGGAGCCGGCGATGGTCGCCGTCGCCGCGTTGGTCACCATGCCGCTGGACAGGCCGATGCCGACCGAGGCGCTGACACCGATCCGCCCGCTGTTCGTCACCGTCGCAGCGTTACTGCTCTGCACGCCGTACAGCGTGCCGTCGATGGTGCCGCCGGTCTGGTTGGTCACCAGGCCGCCGGAGGCAAGCGCCACGCCGGAACTGCCCGCGCCGGTGGCGTAGATGCTGCCGGCGTTGACGATGGTGCCGGCGGCGCCTTTGACCTCCACGCCGGCGTGGGTGCCGGCAACGGTGCCCCCGGCGACATTGGTGAAGCTGCCGCCACCGGGCAGGTAGACGCCGTAATTGGCGGGGTCGATCAGGCCGGCATTGATGATCGTCGCGCCGGCGCCCGCCCGGATCGCGGCGACCCCGCTGCCGATGATGGTTCCGCTGGAGGCGTTGCTCAGGAAAGCGCCGGCGTTCAGCGTCACCGGTCCGGCCAGCGTGCCGAAATCGGTCACGGAATAGCCGGCCGGGATCGATGGCAGCGTCCAGGTGGCGCCGCTGTCGATGACGATCCGGGCGAAATCGATATATTTGCTGCCGAGGCCGCTGAGCGTCCCGCTGGTGCCCGACGCCAGTTCCAGCGTGCTGGCCGCGGTGGCGCCGAGCGTGTTGCCGCCGGTCACCGTACCTTGAAACACCGCGCCGGGCTCGATGATCAAACGGCTGTCGGCGCCCGCGGCAAACGCCACGGCGTCCCCGGTGGTCGCGTTCTGCTCGATCGTCCCGGCGTTGGTCAGCGTCACGCCGCCGGTAATCGCCTGGGTGCCAGCCAGCACCCATGTCGCGCCGGCATCGACGGCGACCTGGGCGAAATCGATGAACTGCGTGCCGAATCCGGATAGCGTGCCGACCGACGTGCCCGTGGCCAGCTCCAGCGTGCTGGCGACCGAGGCCCCGATCGTGTTGCCGCCGAACACCAGGCCGGAGAACACCGCCCCAGGAGCATCGACGACCCGGTCGGCAAAGCCGGGATTGTTCGCAACAAAGGCAAAGGTCTTGCCGACGATCGTGCCGAGATTGACCACCGTGGTCTGGTAGTAGGCGACGACGCCGTACTTGCCGGTGATCGTGCCGGTCGCCGCATTGCTGACCAAGCCCGGGCCGTGCAGCCACACGGCGGCGCCGGTGCTGGTGTTGCTGTTGGCGGCGAAGATGATGCCCTGGTTCAGTACCGTGCCGCCGACAGCCGCGTCCACGGCGCCGATCTCCACCCCTTTCCAGGTCGAGCGGATGTCGGCGGACGAGCCGTTGATGACCGTGCCGCCATCGACCAGATCGACGCCGGCCGCATCGAAGCCCGGCACGCCGACGTAATAGGCGGAGCTGGAGATCGAGCCGTCGTTGTTGACCGTAGAAGCGGCGGTGACATCGGAAATCTGCACGCCGAAACTGACGCCCGTGATCGTGCCGGTGTTGCTGACATATCCGCCATCGACGAACAGTACGCCGCTGCCGTCGGGACCCGAGATGAATCCCTGGTTGGTCAGGGTTGCGGTCGTATTCGTGGCCGCCACGCCATAGCGGCCGCCCTGAATCGTGCCCGACGCGGCGTTGCTCAGCGTCCCGCCGGCAAAGAACACGACACCGCCAACGCCCGCGGTGACGGTGCCGAGATTGTCAACGAACTGCGCGGTGACGGTGCCGAGATTGATGACCGTCGCCGCATAGTTATAGGTATCGATGCCGAAGGCGCTGCCCCTGATGACGGCAGACCCTGCATTGCTGACGAGGCCCCCGGTGGCCAGGCCGACGCCCGCCTCGGTATGGCCGACGATGACGCCCTGGTTGGTCACCGTCGAGGCGATCGTGCCGGTCGCCTTCACCCCGTAATAAGCGCCGACGACGGTGCCGGTCGACTGGTTGGAAAACGTGCCACCGGCCTTCAGGAAGACCGCGTTGTAGCCGCCGCTGATGCTGCCGGCATTGACCACCGAGGCCACGGTATTGTTGGCGAAAACGCCATCGATGCCGCTGATCGTGCCCGACATCTGGTTGGTGACCGAACCGCCTGCCAGGAGAACGATACCGGGGCCGGAGGTCGGATTGCCGGTGATGGTCCCCTCGTTCACGATCGTGGCCGGGCCTTGCCCGGCAAAGATGCCCAGGTTGCCGCCGATCGAGGCACTCGTCTGGTTGGTGAACGACCCGCCGCCGTACAGCGCGACCCCATCGGCAGCCGTGGAGATGATCGTGCCGCCGGTCTCGTTGGTGCCGGTCGAGCCCCCCGCCAGGCGGAGCCCGTCACTGCTCGCGGAGATGAACCCCTGGTTGACCGCTGTGCCGCCCTGTACATAGATCCCGTAATTGCCTGCCAGGATCGTGCCGCCGGACAGGTTGCCGGCCCAGCCGCTGTAGGAGGCGGCCACCAGCAGTTCGATCCCGTTGCCGCCGACCTGGATCAGGCCGCCCGACTGGTTGGTGACCGATCCGCCGGTGTCGATGGTGACGCCGTTGCCGGACGCGGTGATCTCGCCCTGGTTGGCGACCGTGACGGCGCCGGCGCCCAGCCCCAGGATCCCGCTGCTGGCGGCGCTGATCACCCCACCCGACAGGTTGGTGACGTAGCCGCCATCGGCCATGTAGATGGCGCCGGGGTTGCTGCCGGTGGTGCCCGCCGAGATGGTGCCCTGGTTGGCGACCGTCCCGCCGTCCGCCAGCGCGACGCCATGGTTCGTGCCGGTAATGATCCCCTTCGAGCGGGCGAAGATCGTGCCGCCGCCGGAGAGGGCGATGCCGGTGCCGACGCCGCCGGTGCCCTGGACGATGCCGTAGTTCGTCACCGTCCAGGCCGTGCCCGAATTGCCGATCAGCGCGGTGCCTGCTGCCGCTATCGTGGCGCCGCTGGCGACGGTGGCCGGGTTCTGTGTGGCCGCATTACTCAGCGTCACGGAGCTTAAGTGAGCGCCGCTTATCGTCGTGCCAGTCATCGTTTTTTCTCCGCCGGCACCTTGCGGCGTCGGGTGCGTCGAAAGCAGCTTGCGGGACGTCTCGGGCCGACCCGCGGGAGGAAGCACGCTATTTTAGACGCGACCGTTGTTTTTAGCTATCGTTCTCGTGTAACCGTTTATGGCTCGGTGCGCCTGCATACAGCCGCCGTACCGCGCGCCGGCATGGCTGCATTATGAGCACGGCGGTATAGCGGAAACCGCCGTAACCGCCACGTTGGCCGCGACGATGCGCCTCGGCCCGGGCTGGGAGCCTGTCGGACTGCGCCAAAAATCCGGATTTTTTGGAACATAGTTGCTGCCGGACGCTATCATCTGCACGATTACTAGGCCCAGCGATCGGTGCCCGGCAGAATATTACACGAAAGGCTTACGTCCGACAGGCTGCCAGGGCGCGGCCGGCCCGTCGCCTCGCCCGGTCTGGCGGCCAAGGATCTGCTCCTCCGTCGTCGGCAACAGGCGGAACAGCGGCATGCCGCGGCGGGCGAGCACGACGTCCACGCCGCCGCCCGCGACGCACGGCAGCTCATACGCCACCGCTGGCGGCTCGCTCGAGGTCGTCGTCAACCGGCCCGATGAGCGCGTCCAGCCAGGCCCAATCGTCGGAAAGGATCGGTCGGGAATCCATCTATCGGGACCGAAACGCTGTGCAGACCAACCCGGCCACCTCTGAGCAAGACCGAGCGGTTCGCGGCACCTTCGCCCACCGTCTCCCACCTCCGTGCTGAGCAGGGTCAAAGCGCGCGGCCCTGCTCCTGACCACCGTCCAGTGACCAATCGGCGGCAAAGCCCCCGTCACAGCTCCGGCCGTCGCCCCCTTAGCCCCGCCGCTTGCTCGAACTGGTGACCGACCCGCAGCACCGTCGCATCCGCCCAGGCCGGACCCATGATCTCCAGACCTAGCGGCAACCCGGTCGCGGTGAAGCCGCCGCACACCACCAGGGACGGGATCGCCGCCACGTTCGCCACCGTCGTCAGCAGCGGCCGGGCGAACCCGTCATCCGGCCGTTGTTCCGTCAGCAGCGGCGCCGACCCGGCCGTTGGCGGCGCGATCAGCACGTCGAACCGGGCGAATGTCCGCGCCGTCTCGGCGATCAGGTCCGTGCGCCGGCGCTGCGCGGCGATGTAGTCGGCTGCCCGGATCAGCGCGCCGGCCAGCACCCGCACCCGAAACACCCGCGAATACTCGGACAGCCGCGTCTTCAGCGTCGCCTCGTGCAGCGCGTACGCCTCGGAGCAGATGATCACACGGCCGACCGCGTTGTAGTCCTGCACCGGAGGCAGCGACGCCTCCTCCACCCGGCAGCCCAGGCCGCGCAAGGTGGCCGCGGCGCGGGTCATCATCTGCAGCACCTCGGGCGAGCCGGGCACGTCGTGTTCGTAGAACCGCCGCAGCAGTCCGACGCGCAGCCCCTTCAGCGGCACGTCCAACCCGCGCGCATAGGACACCGCGGGCCCCGGCACGGACGCCGGGTCCGCCGGGTCGTGGCCCGCCAGCACGTCCAGCAGCAACGCGCAGTCCTGCGCGGTCCAGGCCATCGGGCCGGCGGTATCCAGGCTCGGGGCCAGCGGGATGACGCCCCGCCGGGACACCAGGCCCGGCGTCGGCTTCAATCCGGCGATCCCGCAATAGGCCGCCGGCAGCCGGATCGACCCCCCGGTATCGGAGCCCAGCGCCCCCAGCGCCAGCCCGGCGGCCACGGCGGCACCCGAGCCGGAACTGGACCCCCCGGTATAGCGCCGCGTGTCCCACGGGTTGCGCGCCGGCGGCCAAGGCAGGTCGAAGGCCGGCCCGCCGATGGCGAACTCGTGCGTCGCCAGCTTGCCCAGCATCACCGCGCCGGCGGCGTGCAGGCGGCGGACGGTCTCGGCATCCTGGGTGGGGACATTGTCGGCCAGGATCTTCGAGTGCGCCGTGGTGCGCACCCCTGCCGTCTCGTAAATGTCCTTGTAGGCCACGGGGATGCCGAGCAATGGCCCCTTGCGTCCGGCGGCGATGGCGCGCTCGGCGGCGCGGGCGTCGGCCAGCGCCTGCCGCTCGGTGACCAGCAGGAACGCGTTGAGCTGCGGGTCGATCGCGGCGATCCGCGCCAGCAGGGCGCGGGTCAGTTCCACCGGAGACAGTTTCCTGGCGGCGATCAGCCGGCCGGCCTCGGCGATGGAGGGAAAAGGCGGGACGCCGCCCTTCATCGCCCGCTTGAGGCGCGGCGGCGCGCCGTTTGGGGCTTCGGCTTGGTCTTGGATTTCGGCCTGGACTCGAGTTTGCCTCGGGTTCGCGGCTGTGCCGCCTTTGCCGACGGTTTGGCCACGCCCTTGCGTCCCGACTTCGCTGCGACCTTGGCCGCCGGCTTGGCCGCCGCTCGGCCCGCCGGTTTGGCCGCGGATCCGGCGGCAGGCTTAGCCACAACGCCGGCCGGCGACCTGGCTGCGGCTCCCGCCGCCGATCCGTGTTGGGCAGCGATGCCGGCGGCCGTGCCTGGCGCCAGGCGGAAGCTATAGGCCAGGTCGTCGGCCAGCGGACGGCCCTGCGGGATCGCGGCGATCAGCCCGGCGACCTGCCGCCAGGCGAGCACCAGATCGGCCATCTGCCCCGGATTGAGCACCAGTCCGGAGCGAGAGATCAGGATCTGCATCTCGGCCGGGCTGATTGTCGGGACAGGACTAGCCGGCATTGCGGCCATGCGGGGGCGACTCGATCCGTTTGCAACTATTCGAGGCAAACCCTAGTCGGCGGATTGCGCAGCGGCAAGCCGGACCGGCGGATTTTCTGCGTTCAGCGGCTCGAGCCGGCTGCCCGAGGCGGAGTCGAACACGTGCATGTGCTCCGGTGGCACAGTCACCGGCAACTGCGCGCCAGGCGGAGCGTGGCCGGCCAACTTCACCACCATGGTGCCGGCCTCGGCGCCGGGGAGATGCCCGTGCATCAGCGTCTCGGACCCGAGGGGCTCGACCAGGTCCACCTCCAGCAGCAACCCACCGGGGCCGGGCAGCAGGTGCTCCGGGCGGATGCCGATGGTGAGCGCGCGCCCGTCCGGGCCTGCGCGGCGGCCATCGGCGAACGGCAGCAGCGGGCCGGCGGCGAGCTGCGCGGCGCGGCCGTCCCGCGCCATGCTGGCGGGGAGGAAGTTCATCGCCGGCGCGCCGATGAAGCCGGCCACATAAATGTCCGCGGGACGTTCGAATACCTCCAGCGGCGTGGCGAGTTGGGCGGGGCGGCCCCGGTGCAGCACCAGCAGCCGGTCACCGAGCGTCATCGCTTCGACCTGATCGTGCGTGACGTAGAGGGAGGTGACCCCAAGCCGTCGCTGCAGCCGCCGGATCTCCGCCCGCATCTGCACCCTGAGTTTCGCGTCAAGGTTGCTCAGCGGTTCATCAAACAGGAAAAGCTTGGGATGTCGGACAATGGCGCGGCCCATGGCGACGCGCTGCCGCTGGCCGCCGGAAAGCTGCCGCGGCTTGCGCGTCAGCAGGGCGCCCAGGCCCAGCAGTCCGGCCGCCTCGTCCACGCGCTGGCGGATTTCGTCGCGCGCCATGCCGCGGATGCGCAGGCCGTATGCCATGTTCTGGAACACGCTCATGTGGGGATACAGGGCGTAGTTCTGAAACACCATGGCCATGTCCCGCTGCGCCGGGTCGCGTGCGGTGATGTCCGCCCCGTCCAGCAGAATGTGCCCGAAACTGGGGGTCTCGAGCCCTGCCACCAGCCGCAGCAGGGTGGACTTGCCGCACCCGGACGCGCCGACGATCACCAGCATCTCGCCATCGGCGAGCGCCAGGTCGATCCCGTGCAGCACGGCGGTGTCACCGAAGCTCTTGCGCAGCCCGGCTAGTTCAAGGGTGGCCATCGGGTCGGCACACTGCCACGCTCGCGCGCCGGCAACAATCACCGTCCCGGCTGAGATCCGGAGGAACGCCATGATCTGCGACGTCCACGCGCACTACATCCCGGCGAAATTCAGCGCGTTCATGCGCGACCGCTTCCCCCCACGCGTCGGCGTGCCGGACCGGACGGGCATTGCCAGGCATCCAGTGTCGGATTCACCTACCGACATCCAGGGCCGGTTCGAATTGATGCAGGCCGCCGGTGTCGAGCGCCAGATCCTATCGCCCCACCGCCAACCCTATCTCCCTGACGAAGCCGAGGGCATCAAGGCAATCCACCTGCTGAACGACGGATATGCCGAGCTGGCGGCGCGCTATCCCGACCGCATCGCTGCCTACGTCATGCTCCCGCTGCCCCACATCGACGCCGCCCTGCGCGAAATGGCCCGCGGCCTGGACGAACTCGGCTGCGTCGGCGTGAACATGAACATCTCCTGCCTCGGCCGCTCGGTGGCCGAGCCCGCGTTCGAACCAATCTATGCCGAGCTGAACCGCCGCGGCGCTATCCTGTTCGTGCACCCCTCGGTGACCGGGGTGTGCTCGCCGGTGATCAACGACTGGGGATTCCGCGCCTCGATCGGCAACTCGGTCGAGGATGCGATGTTCGTCGCCCACATGATCGCCCGGCAGATCCCCTGCCGCTACCCCAACATCCGCTTCATCGTGCCGCATCTCGGCGGCCCCATCCCCATGCTGCTCAACCGGCTGGACCTGCAGGGGGTGCGCGACCTCGGCAGCCTGGCCGAACTCCCCAGCGTGACGGCGCGGCGCTTCTGGTACGACACGGTCTGCTACGGCTCCAAGGCGGCGTTCACCTGCGCATGCGAGGCGTTCGGCCCGGACAGGCTGGTCACCGGCAGCGACTATCCGGTGTTGCAGGACTACGAAGCATACCGCGAGACCTTCGCCTATATCGAACGCCTCGGCCTGCCGCCGGAGATCTCCGAGCGCATCCTGCACCACAACGCACAGGCACTGTTCGGCTTCCCGCATGAGAGCATGTCCACTGTGACTGGAATCGTCGAGCCAACTGTCATTGCGCGTTGACCACCGGCCGGGACGGCCGACCCACCCAGAATGAAACTGCCGACGTTGCCAGCGGCACGATACTCCCCCTCCCGTGGTGGGTGGGGGCTGGGGGGTGGGGTTCGTGCGGCAGGAACCCCCTCCCCAACCCCCTCCCACACGAGGAGGCGGAGTTGGTTTCTTGCGAGGCGCGAAGCGACGAAGCAATCCCCCGCCTGACGAACCGTGGCTCC
>JBEKNT010000171.1:0-25203 GCA_049522565.1 Acetobacteraceae bacterium | reverse complement strand
GTGGCATAGATCGCACCGCTCGCCCGCCCGCCATACGCGCCGGTCGAGCTGATCGTGATGATCCGCCCGCGCCGGCGCTGCATCATCGCGCGCGCCATTACCTGGCAGACGAAGATCGTGGAGAGCAGATTGCGGTCGAGCACCGCGCGCACGTCTTCTTCCTTGACCATGATGGCATCGTTCGGGTCCGGCTTGCCGCCGGCCGCGGCGATGTCGCCGCCGGCGTTGTGCACCAGCACGTCGATCGGGCCGAGCGCCGCGACGATCGTGCCGATCACGCGCTCCACGTCGTCCATCTGCGTCAGATCGCCCAGCACCGGCCGCGTGGCGACGTTGAACTGAGCGCCGACCTCGCGCGCCGCTTCGGTCAGCGTGGTGCCCTCGCCGTATTCCGCCGGGCCGTGCTCGCGCATGCCGTGCAGGCCGACGGAACAGCCCAGCCGCGCCAGCGTCTCGGCGAAGGCGCGCCCCAGCCCGCGGCCGGCGCCGGTCACCAGCGCCACCTGGCCCTCCAGCAGTCGTTGTCCCGCCGCCATGTTTCGATCTCCCTTGGTGGGAGGACGCTATCCGGCGATCGGCTGAAGTGCAAAATTGATGATGTCGGTGCCAAACGCCACGACCGAAAGCCTCCGGCAGGGTGCTTCCTGATCGCGATGGCGAGCGATACGGCGTGTGGCGTCCCGAAGGCGAAGGATACTTGAATCGCTTCAGAACAGGTTGTCCCAAATGGTCGGATTGAACACCCTGTAATAAACCTTATCCTGCTCTCGGCACCTCGGGTCGCCTGGCTTGGAGCATGCCTTCCAGCATTCCCCATACACCGAGCAATACTCAAATATCGCGTCGACATTAAGCAGGTCTGCATAGAATTGCTTGGTGTCCTCAGCCTTGATTTGGCCCTTTGGCAGCCTGACCACCCAAAATATCTCGCTCGGCCTCATGAAGAAGCCTGTCTGAATAGTGCCAATTTGCAGGGGTAGATTATAAGACGCCAAGGCTTTGATGCTTGCTTCATTGGGCGGTGCGTATGATTTGATCGCTAATGCTCCAGCGCCGGCATTCTCGGCGTATACACCGGTAAATTGCCCGTTCTCCAAATTTCTGTAGAAGGTGATCTCAGGAAGAGCCGACAGCCTCTCTTGCTTGTGTGTGGCAAGCACGGTGTACACGGTCAGGAGCAACGCAAGGGCCGAAATACCGATGGCAGCATGGTCTCTGAAATACTGCCTCAAGCGAGCCAGTTTGACGTGTTCAACCTGCCGTGTGCCTTCGGCGGAGCACCGTTTCGGCTCCTCAGTCATGCTACACTTCCTCCGAGCGCCCGGCCGGCTTTCCCGGTAGCTTTTTACCGAAAGGGTAAGCCACCCCGCAAGTGTAACGGATCAGCGACGATGCGTCGTCCACTTCAAGATTTTGGACACTCGGTTCGATCGCCAAGGAGAATATCGCAGGCAGGAAGACCGAGGGACTGCCGCTTGCGGTGCAATCCTTGCCCATATCGCCGCAGCTCTCCGGATGAATCCGGCTGGCTGTGGCAAGATTGGCGCGCCGGCCAAAATCGGCCGTGCCACCCTTCGCCCCCTCGACGGCCTCCCTCGCAAGCCCCATCTTTTGGCCCGAGGAGCCCGTGATGTCCGAAACTCTGCTGCGCCCCCCGCCGCCAGCCCTGTTCATGCCGGAGAAGCAGCCGGCCAAGCCGCTGACCCGGCGGTTCAAGGTCGTCTCGGAATACGAGCCAAGCGGCGACCAGCCGACCGCGATCGCCGAGCTGGTGCGCGGCGTGCAGGCGCAGGAGCGCGACCAGGTGCTGCTGGGCGTCACCGGCTCCGGCAAGACCTTCACCATGGCCAAGGTGATCGAGGCGGTGCAGAAGCCGACGCTGATCCTGGCGCCGAACAAGACACTGGCGGCGCAGCTCTACGGCGAGATGAAGAGCTTCTTCCCCGACAACGCGGTGGAGTATTTCGTTTCGTATTACGACTACTACCAGCCGGAGGCGTACGTCCCCCGCACTGACACCTATATCGAGAAAGACGCGCAGATCAACGAGCAGATCGATCGCATGCGGCATGCGGCGACGCAGGCGCTGCTGGAGCGCAACGACGTGGTGATCGTTGCGTCGGTCTCGTGCATCTACGGTATCGGCTCGGTCGAGACCTATGCCAAGATGGTGGTGAAGCTGGAGGTCGGCGGGCGGATCGATCGCGACGCGCTGGCCAAGGGTCTGGTCAACCTGCAATACCGCCGCAACGACTCGGCGTTCCAGCGCGGCACGTTCCGGCTGCGCGGCGACGTGGTGGACATCTTCCCCAGCCACTATGAAGACCGCGCCTGGCGCGTGACGCTGTTCGGCGACGAGATCGAAGCAATCCACGAATTCGATCCGCTGACCGGCGACAAGGCCGCGTCGCTGAACGAGATTACCGTGTACGCCAACAGCCACTATGTGACGCCGCGGCCGACGCTGACCCAGGCGATCCGTGACATCAAGGTGGAGCTGAAGCAGCGGCTGGGGGAGCTGACCAACGAAGGCAAACTGCTGGAGGTGGAGCGGCTACAGCAGCGCACCACCTTCGATATCGAGATGATGGAGACGACCGGCTCCTGCAAGGGGATCGAGAACTATTCCCGTTACCTGACCGGACGCAACCCGGGCGAGCCGCCGCCGACGCTGTTCGAATACCTGCCGGAAAACGCGCTGCTGATCGTGGACGAGAGCCACGTGACGGTGCCGCAGTTGGGCGGCATGTATCGCGGCGACTTCAACCGCAAGACCGTCCTGGCGGAGTTCGGTTTCCGCCTGCCGTCCTGCGTGGACAACCGGCCGCTGAAATTCGAGGAATGGGAACGGTTCCGGCCGCAGACCATGTTCGTTTCGGCGACACCCGGCCCGTGGGAGATGGAGCGCACCGCCGGCGTATTCGCCGAACAGGTGATCCGGCCGACCGGCTTGATCGATCCGGTGACCGAGGTGCGGCCGGTCGAGCACCAGGTGGACGATCTGCTGGCGGAATGCCGCACCGTGGCGGCGGCCGGTGGGCGCGTGCTGGTCACCACGCTGACCAAGCGCATGGCGGAGGACCTGACCGACTACCTGACCGAGCATGGCGTGAAGGTGCGTTACCTGCACTCGGATATCGATACGCTGGAGCGCATCGAGATCATCCGCGATCTCCGGTTAGGCGTGTTCGACGTGCTGGTGGGGATCAACCTGCTGCGCGAGGGCCTGGATATTCCCGAGTGCGCCCTGGTGGCGATCCTGGATGCGGACAAGGAGGGGTTCCTACGGTCGCAGACCTCGTTGATCCAGACGATCGGCCGGGCGGCGCGCAACATCGACGGCCGGGTGGTGCTGTATGCCGATACGATGACCCGGTCGCTGCGTGCAGCGATCGAGGAGACCGAGCGGCGGCGCAATAAGCAGCGCGCCTGGAACGAGGCGCACGGCATCACGCCGGTGTCGATCCGGCGCACGATCGGCAAGGTGCTGGAGAGCGTGTTCGAGCAGGATTACGTGACGGTGGCGCCGGTGAAGGACAGCGCGGCGACGGAGTTCGTCGGGCGCGACTTGAAGGCGACGATCGCCGAACTGGAGAAGCGCATGCGCGCCGCGGCGGCGGATCTGGAATTCGAAGAGGCGGCGCGGCTGCGCGACGAGCTGCGCCGGTTGGAAGCGCTGGATCTGGGGCTGGAGCCGCCACCATCGCCAAGCGCGTCGCTGCGGCCCGGCGCAGCGGGCGCACGAGGCCGCAAGGATCGCACGCCGGAACCGATGGGGCCGGGCGGCGGGGGCTACGATCCGGCGAAGCGACGCGGCGGGCGTGGGGGGATGCGAAGACGGGGGCCGTGAGGCGAGTTGCCGAGCCGGCGCGTTGCACCCTCGCCATGGCGGTCGGCAGCTATCAGCGTGGTTCCCCCGACACCATCACCCGCCGCACATGCCCGTCGGCGGCACGCGAATAGGAGCGGGCGGCAGTCCCGCCTGATAGCGCGCATACATCGCCCGATACGCGGCTTCGAGATGCGTCGTGAAGCGCGCCGTATCGAACAACGGCGTCGTCAGGCGATTGCGGGCGAGTGTCTGTTTGACCGCCATCAGCGCCTCGGGATTCGAGGCAAGCGTCACGGCCTTCGCCTCATACGCCTCTTGTGACGTCGTAATCATCTCTTGCAAACCGACCGCATGCAGCAGACTCGCCCCAACCCTGCTTGCGAATGTCGCGCCCATCCGGGTCAGCACCGGTAGCCCCGCCCACAACGCGTCGCTGGCCGTGGTGTGAGCGTTATACGGCGCGGTATCCAGGAACAGATCGGCCAGGCGGTGCCGTGCCAGATGGTCCGGCAGAGGCTGCCGCTGGGCAAACACCAGACGGCCCGCATCGACGCCGCGATCAATCGCCGCTTTTCGAAGATTGGCCGTTGCCGCGTCGTTGTCCTGCAACAGCCACAGCACGCTGCCCGCGACCTGCCGGAGTATCCGCATCCAACCGTCGAACACGTCGGGGGTGATCTTCAGGCTCTGATTGAAGCAACAGAACACGCAACCGTCCGGCGGCAGCCCGGCCTCCGCGCGGGTGACGGGCCGGTCCGCGATCCGCCGCTGCCTGTCGTTCACCTGATAGCTGTCGGGAAGATAAGCGATCTGCTCCGCGTAATGCGACTGTTCGGATGCGGGTATCAGCGTCGGATCCGCAATGATGTAGTCGATGTAGTCCGCCCCCATCGTGCCCGGGTAGCCGAGGTAATTGACCTGGATGGGCGCGGCCCGGCAAGCGAATATCCCCGTCCTGAAATCTTTGGTGAAACCCTTCAGGTCAACGGCGATATCGATCTCAAGGTCCCTGGCGAGGCCGGCCACGTCCTGATCGGACCGGTTCCGAACATCGATAAAGCGATCGAAACCCGCCATCAATCTTTGCCGCATGGCGTCCCCGGCATCGGAGCCGAACGAAAATGCGGTGATCTCGAACGACGACGCATCGTGCCGCTCGAACAGTTCCGCAGCCAGATAGGCCGTGGCGTGGTTGTGAAAGTCGGCGGAGAAATAGCCGACGCGCAATCTGTCGTGTCTCGGATACCGAGTGATCTTCGGCAAGACGGCATTCGCCGGGCACTTGGCACGCACATAGATCTCCGCGGCTTTGCGTTGCAGCCGGGGAGAGTCGGACCAGGGGACGACCGCAAACGGCATTGCCGCCGTTTCGCCCCGCTCGATCCGTTCGACCAGCGCGTTCACATCGCAATCGAGACCACGCCAGTCGCACATCAGCATTTTGGTATGCGTCAGCATGCCATGCACGAACTCAAGATCCGGCTTCAGGGCGACGGCCTCGCCCAGGCTCGCCAACGCCTCCGCGTGGCGGCCCAGGTTTTGCAGCGCCATGGCCCGGTCACGATGCGCCTGCGCGTCGTCGGGTTTCAGCGCGATGGCCCGGTCGAAACTGGCGAGCGCCTCATCGTACCGCCGCAGTTCGCGCAACCCGTTGCCGAGGTTGCTGTGCGCCTCGGCGACGCCGCCGTTCAACGCGATGGCGTCGCGGACCAGCGCGACACCCTGGGCCGTACGGCGCGTCTGCAGCGCGACCACGCCGCACAGGTGCATCGCGTCGAAATGGTGGGGATCGCTGCGCAGAATGTCCTGGTACAGCGTCTCCGCCTCGGTCAGGCGGCCTTGCCGGTGCAGCGCCACGGCTGCTGCGAGCCTGGCCTGATTGGTCTGCAATCCGCCACCGTCTGGCGGTGAGGCCGCTGACACCGGGCGCGTCTCCCATGGGTCGGCACGGATGACCGGTCGCATCGCTCGGGCCGGCGATGCCGGCCGATGACGACGGCGGTTGGCGGTCATAGTGGTGCGGTCGAGAAGACTCGAACTTCCACGGGGTTTCCCCCACAAGCACCTCAAGCTTGCGCGTCTACCATTCCGCCACGACCGCACGTGGGGTAAGCAAGGCGGCGGGGTATAGCCGATGAACGACACCGCTTCAATTGCCGCCGCACCTCCCGAGGATCGCCCGGCCGATCCGTCCCACCAGTCAGCGGACGGCCCGAACGACGCGGCTGCGCCGGAATGGTGTGTCGCCGAGGGCCTCACGCCGTATCCCGACGCGCTGGCCGCCATGCAGCAGCGCGTGGCCGCGATCCGCGCCGGCACGGCACGCGAACAGGTGTGGCTGGTGGAGCACCCGCCGCTGTACACCGCCGGCACCTCGGCGCGGCCGGAGGAACTCACCGACCCGGCGCGCTTCCCCACCTTCGCCGCCGGCCGCGGCGGGCAGTGGACCTATCACGGCCCTGGCCAGCGCACCGCGTATGTGATGCTCGATCTCACCCGCCCGCACGGCAGCGTGCCGGCGCGCGACATCGGCTGCTACGTGCATGGGCTGGAGGCGTGGCTGATCGGCGCCCTGCACCGGTTCGGGGTGCGCGGCGAGCGCCGGCCGGGGCGGATCGGCATCTGGGTCGCCGACCCCCTCACCGGCGCCGAGGCCAAGATCGGCGCGATCGGCGTGCGCGTCACCCGTTGGGTAAGCTGGCACGGCGTGGCGCTGAACGTGGCGCCCGACCTGTCGCATTTCACCGGCATCGTGCCCTGCGGCATCCGCGAGCATGGCGTCACCAGCCTCGCTGCTCTGGGCATCCCGGCCAGCATGGCGGAAGCCGACGCCGCCCTGCGCGACGCCTGGGGGGCGGTGTTCGGCGCAGCTTCAGCCGGCCCTGCCTGTGGCCCGTCGCCCGGAGAAGGGGCCTCAGGTCCCGGGTAGGACGGGCAAGCGCTCTGCGCCTGCCGCCGCCGCACGGAACAGCGTGTCGTCGTTCCCCACCGCATCCGGCGCAACCCAATGGCCGGATGCGCCGCGGTTTGCCGCCCTACCCCGCCGCCTGGTGGTGTCCAGCAACGGCCGCGGCGGCCCGGTGACGCGGCGGCGGCGGACCTCCGCCCGCCCTACGCAGGGACCGACGCACGCGGTCGCGGTCGCCCCGCTACGCCATGGGGCCCAAATGGAAGCCGGGATAGTCAGGCGGATCGGCCATCTCCTCGTCGATGCTGGTGACCTCGGCCATACGCGGGCCGCGGCGGCACAGGCGCGCCAGCTCCTCCACTGCCGCCACGTCGCCGGCGATCAGCGCCTCCACCGTGCCGTCCACCCGGTTGCGCACCCAGCCGGACACGCCCAGCGAGCGGGCCTGTTCCGCCATCCAGGCGCGGAAGCCCACGCCATGCACCCGTCCCGCGATCACCAGACGCTTCGCATTCATGGCGGCCACTCTTTCGTCAGCGCGATAAATCGGGCGGCAAGCGCGATATCGGCGGCGACCGCTTCCCGGCGGGCGGCGGCTTCCGCGTCCTCGCCCCAGTGCTCAGCCTGGAACAACTCGTCCAGCGCGCCAAGCGCGTGCGCCCCCGGCGCGTCCAGCTTGCCTTCCGCCAAGGCGAGGCCCAGCACCAGGCTGCCCAGCGCCGGCACCGCGATGCCGAGCGCCGCCAGCACCTCCACCTCCATCGCCGCCACCGCCCGGCGCAACGCTGCAACGCTGTCGCGGTGCTGGCGGATCGGCGCGACGCCGGTGGTGACGCGCAGCGGCGCGTCGTAGGCCAGCGCCGCCCAGTCGAGCCAGGGTTGCCAGGCGCGGGCTTGGCGCCGCACCAATTCCTCCGGGGTGGACGCGCGGTAGCACAGCAGGTCGTTCTCGCCGTAGCGCGCGATCGCGTCCGCCGTAGGCGCCGGGTCGGGCGCGACGCGCTGCTGCACGGTGCCGGCAAGCCGGGTCAGCGGGGTGTCGGCGAACGACATCTCGCCGCCCTTGGCGCCGCCGGCGGTCCGCCACTCGGCAGCGATCGCCTCGGCGAGCCGGCGGGGCCGGATCCGCAGCGCGCCGCCGCCGGGCAGATGCATGGGGCGGTGGTCGAGCAGGACGGCGAAGCCGTGGTCGGTGGGTGCGACGGTCGCGGTGTCCCAGAAGCGCTTCATCGGTTCACGTTACCTCCCCGGCGCGGCTTGCGGGAGAGGCATACCCCCCCGGGCGCTCGACCCTGGGAACCCGCCGAACAGCCTGGCGCTGGGGACAATGGCATACCGCCGGGCGCTCGCCCCCGGGGTCGCAGCGCCGGAGCGCCGAGGGTCATCGGGTCGGCACGCGGCACCGCGGTACGCGGGGACCCGATCACCCTCGATGCTCCGCATCCCGACCTCTCCCGGGTTGGCGGGAGCGGTTCAGTGAAACAGGTCATGCAACAATACCCCGGTGGCGGACGGCTTCGGCTGGGCCTGTGCGCTCGACGCGGCGGCCGCCGGCATGGGCTGACCGCGCGCCACCGCCAGCGGGCCGGCGCACGAGTCCGCGGAGCCGCCGTCCAGCAACTTGCCCCCGCCCAGCATCGCGCCGAGCAATCCGAGCGGAGTCGCGCTGCCGATCACCCCGGCGGTCCCGGTGCCCACATTGGACCCCGCGGCGCCGAGCGCGTTCACCTTGACGCCCGGCGACCGGATCGGGCCGGTCACCCGCAGCGGCACGACGATAATGGTGCCGCCCAGCCGGCCTTGCGGGCGTAACTGCAAGGCGAGGGTTTCCTCGCCCAGGTTGACGCTGCCGGTCCCATCCATACTCAGCACCGACGAGTTCAGGTCGAGGGCGCGCAGCTCGGCCACGCCCTGCTGCATATCGGCGCGCAGGGCGAAGCAGCGCAGGTCGCTCGATCCGCCGTGCGACGGCAACCCGGGCAGATTGGCCTTTTGCAGCAGCCGCCCGAGCAAGCGCTCGAGCAATTGCGTGTCGATGGTGCCGTTCTGCATCGCCAGGCCCAGGCTGCCGTCGAGCCCGGCGGCGATGGCGTGCGGCGAGCCGCCGGTGCCGCGCAGGTCGGCATAGACCTCCAGCTTGCCGGCGGTATGGCCGGGCAAGCCGGCCGCGGCGAGCAGGGGCGCTACCTCGAGGCCGGGCGCATGCAGCGTGAGGGCGACGGCCGGGGGGGACGCCGTCGCGTCCACGCTCAGGCTGGCGTCGAGCCGGCCCCCCGGCAGGTCGGCGGACAACGGCGCGAGGGTCAGCTTGCCGTCCTGGAGGATGAGGTGGAGGTCGATCGAGCGGTAGTCCGAACCGCCGGTCTCCAGGTCGCCGACCGACAGGGTCAGATCGGCATTGGCCTGGCGCAGCAATCCGAAGGGGATCGGAGTCTCCGGGAACAGCCGCCCGGCGGTGGCCGGCCGCGGCGCGGGCGGCGGCGATGCGGCGGGCGGGGTTGCGCCGATAGCGGCGGCGGTTGGCGTGCCGTTGGGGGCGGACGGCACGCTCGCGGAGGCGGACGGCACGCTGGTGGCGGCGGACGGCGCGCCGCTTGTGGCGAGCGCCGGCCCTCCGCCGGTGCCGGGTGCCTGCGCTCCGCCGATGATGGGTGGCGGCGCTCCCGTGGTGCCGGGCGCCGACCCTCCGCTGGCAGCTTGCGACGGGCTGGTCACCGGCTTGCCGGCGGCCGCCAGCAGGGCATCGGCGTCGATGTGGTCGGCGTGCAGCGTGCCGGTCAGGCCGCTCGGTGAGCCGGCAACCACGCCGATATCGCCGGACAGATCGCCCTCCGCCGTGGTCAGCGTCATGGCCCGGAACGTGGCGCCGTGGCGGAAACCGCCGGTCGCGTCGGTCAGATGCCCCTGGAAGGCAATCTGCGTCACCGCCGGCAGTCTGCGATGGGCCAGTGCCGACAGGGCACTCAGGTCCGGGATCGCCGCCCCGACGACGAGGTCGGCACCGGACAGGCTCTCCGGGTGCGCCACCGTGCCCTTGACGGTCAGGCTGGCATTGGCCGCCTGGACCGTAAGGTCCAGCGGCACCGGCGCGGCCGGCTGACCAGGCGTCAGCAGCACGCCCGGCACGCCGACCGTCGCGGCAAGCGTGACCGGCGTATCGGCCAGGGTCGCTCGGACATTGATCGTCACCGGCTGGTCCTGCTGCGGCGCGTCGATGTCCACCGAGTCGAGGCGCAGTCCGTCCACATAGGCGCCCAGCCCGGCGGCGCCGAGATGCAGGGTCGCCGCCGCGACATGCGGCACCGTGCCGCCGCTGTCGGAGATCTGCGTCACGAGGTGCACGTCGTGCAGCGGCGGCAGGCGGGTGCCCGGCAGCAGGGGAGCGATTGCCGTCAGGTCGGGGATGCTGCCGTCCAGCGTCAGCGTGTAGCCGCGGCCTTGCAGCGGGCGGGTCAGCGCGCCATCGACCGACACCGTCGCTCCGGCCGCGGCGAGGGTCAGCTTCACCGGCCAGGGGGTGTCGGAATCCGGCTGCTGCAAGCGGGCCAAGGGTCCGACCTGGCCGCCCAGCTTGACCGCAACGCCGTGATAGGTGGCATCCGCCGCCAGTGTCAGCGGCGCGTCGGGCGCGGCGGAATTCGCCTTGAGCAACTTCAGCGCCAGGGCTTGCGTCTTGCCGGTATGGTCGTCGCGCCACGCCAGCGCGCCATCCTCGATCTGCACGTCGTGGAAGCTGATCTCGGTGCCGGTCTCGCCGCCGGTCGCGGCGGTGCCCCCGGTCGGCGCTCCGCCCCCGGCTGGCGCGCTGATGCCGGTCGAGGGTGTGCCGCCGGTCGGCGGGCTGCCGCCGGAAGGCGGGGCGGCTTTGCGCGCCGCAGCGAATTGCCAGTTGGCGCGCCCTTGCGCGTCCACCTCCAGCAGGATGTCGGGATGCACCAGCACCAGGCGGGCGATCTCGAACCGGCTGCGCAGCAGCGGCAGCACGGCGAGCTTCAGGTCGAGCCGCTCCAAAGTTGCCATCTGTGGCCGCGAATAGCCGGGCGGATTGGCGAAGGTGACGTCCCGCAGCTCCACCGTCGGCCAGGGCGACCATTTCAGGCTGACGGGACCATACAGACCCAGCTCGCGCCCGGTCGCCTGCTGCACCGCCGCCTCGATGCGTGGCTTGAGGCTGTTAGGGTCGAAGCGGGCGAGGAACACCGCGCCGGCACCCAGCGCCAGCACGACCACCGCCCCCACCCCGACCAAGCCATAGCGCCACACCCGTCCCGCCATGCCGTCCCTGCTCCCAATGCGCTTCTCCCCCTCCCCCCAACCTTGGTCCGCTTCGCGGCCCAAGCCCACAAGGGGAGGGGGAGGGCCTTGCCTCGGGCCCCTGCTCAGCGCCCGCCCGGCGCGCTCCGCCGCGGGGGACGCGCCGGCGGCGCGTGGAACCCGAGCGTGCGGAAGGTCTCCGCCATGTGGGGCGGCAGGTCGGCTTCCACCACCAGCGTGCCGCCATCGGGATGCGGCAAAGCCAGGGCGCGGGCGTGCAAATGCAAGTCATCGGACAGGCCCTCGACCGTGCCGGCAAAGGCGCCGTTCTGGTCGGGCCGGGCGTATTTCACGTCGCCCAGGATCGGGGCCCCGATCGCCACGCAGTGCACCCGCAACTGGTGGGTGCGCCCGGTGCGCGGACGCAGCTCCAGCCAGGCGAGCTTCTGCCCCGCGTGGTCGAGCGTGCGGTAGTCGGTGACGGCGTGGGTGGCGTCCTTGTCGCCGGGTTCGGCGATAGCGGTGCGCTCGCCGCGGGCGCCGCCGATGCGCACCAGGGGAAGGTCGATGCGTCCCTCCTGCTGGATCGGGCGGCGGGCGGTGACCGCCCAGTAGGTCTTCTCGATATCCCGGCCGCGGAACAGCGCGGCCAGCTTGGCGGCGGTGCCGGGGGTGCGGGCCAGCAGCAACACGCCGGACGTGTCGCGGTCGAGGCGGTGGACCAGCCGCGGGCGATCCGGCGCCCCGAACCGCAGCGCGTCGAGCAAGGCGTCGAGGTGGCGGGTGATACCGGGGCCGCCCTGCACCGGCAGTCCGTGCGGCTTGTTGATCGCGATGAGATGGTCATCCCGGTAGAGCACCAGGCGCTGGAGGTCCTTCTGCACCAGCGGGTCGATCTCGGCTGGCGGCCTGGCGGCGCGAGGCTGCGCGGCGGGCAGCGGCGGGATGCGCACGGACTGGCCGGGCGCGAGGCGGGTGGCGGCGTCGGCGCGGTGGCCGTCCACCCGTACCTGGCCGGTGCGGCACAGTTTCTGGATGGCGCTTTGCGGCAAGCCGGGGAAATGCCGGCGGAACCAGCGGTCCAGGCGGATGTCGGACTCGTCTTCCGTCACGGTGCGGGTGGATTGGGTCATGGGAGTGGCGCAGGCTGTGGGAGCCCGGTGGGCCGGCGTCAAGGTGGCGGCGAGGCCCGGGGCAATTGCATGCGCGGCAGGTTGCTGCCGCGGACCGGCCCAAGGCCCCGCGGTGCGGTGCTGTTTCGCTTCAACCCGGAGCAGCAGCCCGGCCGGCCGGTGGCGCATCGCCGGCAGCCGGTGAGAACGGTGAGGCAACGAAGCCGGCCGAATCCCGACGGCGGGACCGCCCTGGAACGGCCCCGTAACGGCCCCGTGCGTCACGGTTGCATGCTCCTCCGGTGCCGCCCTTCAGGGCGGGCCGGTGGCGCTGGCTGCGGCGGCTTGTGGCGCCGGTTGCGGCCACCATTTCGGCCATAGGCAGGCCGGGATGGAGGCCGGGCGGGCGACGGGAATCCCCAGCCACCGCTGCGAACACCACCGGGTATCCGCGTCCTGCTCCAGCTCCGCGATGCTGCCGCCACAGGCGACGATGGCGCGGGACACTTCCTCCCACAGCGGATGGTGCGGCGTGATGCCGAGGTCGCGGCAGATGCCGGCGAGCACGACGCCGGCCGGGTGGTGGCGGAGTTCGACGGCGAGCTGCGCGGTGGTGGGGACCAGCGAAACGTCGCTCCGGCGGGCAGGTTGGGCAGGCGCCGGGGCGTCGCGCGGCGCGGTATCCGGCCGGGCGGCGCGTGGCTGGCGCGCGGCGGGAGTGCGGATGCGCGGGGCGACGGCGTAGAGGCCGAGGCCGGCTTGGCGGAGGAACCCATCCTCGAGCAAGAGGGCGCGGCCCATGGCAGCGTTGATGCGGGCGAGGATGCGCTGGAGGTCCGCGGTGCCGAAGGGTTTGGCGAGACGGGGGAATTCCGGGCAGGCGGCACGCAGCCGCACGGCGACGAGGAGCTGCTTGCCGTAGTCGAACACGCGGCGGAGCAGGCCGGCCAGGCGCTGTGGGCTGGGCGCGGCGGTGGCGGCCCGATCGGGATCGGGGTGGGGGGCAGGCTCGGGGAGGGAGAGCGCGGCGGACATGTGACAGGAATTAAAGCATGATATAGGAATATTGTCAAGGGGATTTATGGGGCTCCCGGGCCGGCCGCAGGCGTGCGGCCGGGCGGGGAGCGGCGGCGGGCGAGGGCGACCGGGAGGGACACGTGGTTCGTTGCGGTACCAAACCACAGATCTCATGCCAGCCCGCGGTAGGGGGGTCAGTTTGAACGCCACCTGCCGACCCAAAACAGGGGTAGGCCGGCCGCTTGGGCTTAACAGCCGGACTCGATCCGAAGCGGCCATTGAATGGATGGCAGAAGGCACCTAGTCTGATGCACAGGCGACTGCGGCCGCCGGCTATCTGATTGCAAGGCTGGACATGAAAGTAGATTGGGATTTCACGGCAGAGGCTTTCCTCGACCAGCTTCCCTCGCAGGAGCGGGCAAAGGTAGTTCACGCCGTTCAAAGACTGTCTACGGCCCCAGACGGTTCGAATGAGACCCAACTGGAGAAATTGGCTGGTATCCAAAACGATCTGTATTCGCTCCGAGTAGGCGGCGATCTACGGGTTCTCGTTCGTAAGCGTAATGAGTCCATTACCGTGGTCGACGTGGTCCGACGGAGCCAGGTGGAGGGCTTGCGCAGGCTTCATAAGCAAGGCCAAAGCGCTGCTGAATGAAGTCATTTGAGGCTCTGACGCTCGATACCGATATTCTGGCCTCGGATCTCGCTGCGTTGGAAACGCGCCTCGCTGCGGAAATTCATCTGAAAGAGCGCGCTCAAATACTCCCGTTCTTTCAGGGCCGACAACATCTCTGTGCCGCGCTTGGGCTGACGAACAGCTCTGTCGAATTGCCGAATCGATGGGCAACAGAGTTGGATCTGTTTGGTGACTTCACGTGCGATGTGGCTGCCGGTGATAGCGAAGCGAACGCCTACACCTTGATAGAATTCGAGCCTGCCCTTGAATATAGCATCTTCATGAAGTTACAGGCGAGAAAATCGATGCGGCGCTGGTCACCGCGCTTCGAGCATGGATTCTCCCAACTCGTAGACTGGGCATGGAGAATTTCGTCAGAGGGAGAGTCGTCTGCCGCCTTCCGCAGAATATTTGGCGACGACAACCCTGCCATCCATCTCCTCCTTGTAGTTGGACGTGATGCTGACTTGGGAAAGGACGACCTGACGAGACTCCGGTGGCGCGCGAATCATACTTCTCTCGGTCAGTTCAGGATGTCTTGCTTCACGTTCGATGGCATTTTGAATTCGATCAGGCGACGCCTGTTGCTGGCGGCGCAGCCGACAAACAGGATCTGAGGCAGCGGAACCTGAGGTGTGCTTTCCACCCAAAGCGGCGGTAGCAGTGTCCACTGGCGTAAGCCGCCGCATCCAACCCTTTGCACCCATGCAAACTGATCCGCTACCCAGCCCGCCGGAGCGCTGACTCACTGGCGCTACCATCCTCATCGTGGCGGGCGAAGGTCCCATGGGCGTTAAATTGGCGGCACAAGCGCCGAATTGCTCGCCATGGCCGTCCCCGGGCTTGACCCTACGAGATTCGCACAAGTCAGGAATCGTGTGATTTTCCAATGGATTATCCGTTCGTTCCACATGGCGCCCCTGTGTCGGGATCGAAATTCCAACCGACTCATAAGACTCGCATTCTCGTTTCGGGTCAGTGGAATATTCCGGGACGGACATCACATGTGTGAATGCAGTAGGGGCTTGACCCGGGGATCAACCCGGCCATCTCCCCTGGTGGATCGGGAATGGTGCCAAGGCGGCCCGGTTGCCGTTGCGAAGATGGCCGGGTCATGCCCGGCCATGACGAGCGATGCGGCGCGACGGCTCGCGCCTCCCCGCGGCATCCCCTTGCCCTACTCCCCCTGCCGCTCCTGGCGCAGCTTGTCCCAGTACTCCAGCCGCCTGGCGATCTCGCGTTCGAAGCCGCGGTCGCGTGGCTGGTAGAAGCGCTGGCGCTCCATACCGGGCGGAAAATAGTTCTGGCCGGAGAACGCGTCCTCCGTCGCGTGGTCGTAGGCGTAGCCGGCGCCGTAGCCGAGGTCCTGCATCAGCCGGGTCGGCGCGTTCAGGATATGCGCCGGCGGCATCAGCGAGCCGGTCGCCTTGGCCGCCGCCTTCGCCGCGCCGAACGCGGTGTAGATCGCATTGGATTTCGGTGCGGTGCCGAGATAGACGACCACCTGTGCGATCGCCAGTTCGCCCTCCGGCGAGCCGAGCCTTTCGTATGTCTCCCAGCCGGCCAGCGCCTGGGTCAGTGCGTTGGGGTCGGCCATGCCGATGTCCTCGGCGGCGAAGCGGGTCAGGCGGCGGGCGATGTAGCGCGGGTCCTCGCCGCCGGCCAGCATGCGCGCGAACCAGTACAGCGCCGCATCCGGGTCCGAGCCGCGCAGCGACTTATGTAGCGCGGAAATAAGATTGTAGTGCTCCTCGCGATCCTTGTCGTACAGCGCGGCGCGGCGGGCCAACAACACCGACAGCCCCGCCGGGTCCAGCACCGCCGTATCCGCCGGCAGCGCGGCAATCTGTTCCGCCATGTTGAGGATGTAGCGGCCGTCGCCGTCGGCCATGGCGCGCAGCGCGATCCGCGCCTCGAGGTCGAGCGGCATGGCGCGGCCGAGTTCGGTCTCGGCGCGGGCCAGCAGTTGCTCCAGCGCGGCGTCGTCGAGCCGGCGCAGCACCAGGACCTGGCAGCGCGACAGCAAGGCACCGTTCAGCTCGAAAGAGGGGTTTTCGGTGGTGGCGCCGATCAGGGTGATCGTGCCGTCCTCCACCACGGGCAAAAAACCGTCCTGCTGGGCACGGTTGAAGCGGTGGATCTCATCGACGAACAGCAGCGTGCCCTCGCCGAGGCGGCGCCGGCGCGCGGCTTCCTCGAACACGCGCTTGAGCTCGGCGACGCCGGAGAACACCGCGGAGATCTGCACGAAATGCAGCCCGGCGCGGGCCGAGAGCAGCCGGGCGATGGTGGTCTTGCCGACACCGGGCGGCCCCCACAGGACCAGCGAGGCGAGCGAGCCGCGTGCCAGCATGCGGGTAAGCGTGCCATCGGGGCCGAGCAGGTGGTCCTGGCCGACGACCTCGTCGAGGGTGCGGGGACGCAGGCGGTCGGCCAGCGGGCGCGCAGCGGTGGACGCGCCGGCGGGTTCCGGCGGGGCGGCGGGGCCGAACAGGTCGGAGGCGGGGGCGGCTTTCGTGGGCACTCGGGTAAGATAGGGCGGCGGAGGGCGGAAGCGAACTGCCCGCCGGTCAGCCTACATGCACGGATTCATCACCGGCGGCCGCGGCACGGACAACAGATCGCGGATCATCTGCCTGCGTTGCTCGCGAGGCTGGTTTGCCATTGCAATGATCATCCGGCCCGCCTCATCGTTGTGACAAGCCGCCTGGATTTGTTCCTTGGTCGGCCTCAACGACTGGATCGTCTCCGACCACTTCAGGCGAGCGTCGCGATCACTGGCAGCGACACTGGCTTCGACCTCCGCGGTGGACGTCGGGTGAAGGCTGTTGGCAACGATGAAGCCGTTCATCGCTGCGATCCCGTCGCTGAGATCCTGCCTCAGCACCGGGTAGGCGCCAGGAAAGCAGCCGTCGAGCGTCTGCCTTGCGCTTATGTAGATGTGCCACACGCACAGCACAGCGCCATGGCCGCTGTCGTCCTGCCCGACGGTCCCCCACTGATCGCCTGTGCGCACCGGGGAGATCGATACCCCGTTGCGCTGGACGACAATGTAATCGCAATTGCCTTGGTGCCAACGACGGATTTTCATCCCCGGCTGCGATTCAAGAGCTGTGAGATCCGCATCGCCGGGCAACTCGGGACAGGCCTCGGCAGTGGGAGCCTGGGTCGCCGACGTCGTGCACGCTGCGAGAGACAGCGCTATCGCCACGCCCGAGAGGACGCGCTTGAACCGAAGGCGGTCGAGCATTTTATGGCCCGGCCAGCAACTCATCCAGCGTAACCGGGCAGGTTTCCGGCAGCGGCAGCGGCGGCTGGCCATCGATCCGCTGCGGCAGGCGATGGCGCGCGCGCCGGTAAATCAGCGCCAGGTCCAGACGCTGCCGCATCGGTTCTTGCAACGCCCGCGCCGCATCCATCTGAAACAGCGTCGCCGCCTCCTGCCAATGCGGCACCTCCGCCGAGTTGGGCCAGGCCGTGACCTTGAGCCGGTGACGAAGCGCCTGGGTCAGCAGCGACTCGGTCCGATGCAGTTCGCTGCGACCCACGCTCTCGACCTCCTCGACGACGTTCTCCCAATCCACCTGGTCGTTGACCCGTTCGCCGGCAGCGAGCCGGCGCAGCAGCTCGGCTTGCCGCTCCGACCAGGTAAGGATGGCCTCGTCATAGAGGTCACTCATGATGTCCCCTGCTTGGTTCGAAAACGTTGCCGGCTGCCGTCGCCAGTGCCCGTGCTGCGTCGTAAACCACGGCGTGCGCTCCGTATTGCAACGGAGTCCCCAGGTACACCACGATGCCCGGTACGCCGAGCAACCGGCCACCGCCATCGAGGCGACACCGATCGCGGCACCGCCGTCAGCGCCTGTTCCGGCCTGAAGCCATGCTTCCTGTTCGACGTTGCTACGCCCCCAGCAGCTCCTCCAGCGCCTCCGCCGCCTGGCCGCCCGCGCCGCGCATCGCTGCGAACAACCGCCCCGCCTCGACCGCATCGCCGCGCCGCGCCGCCTGCTCTACGGACCGTGCCAGGGCGCTCACGGCGCAGGCGCCGCAATTGCCTGCCACCGAGACCAGGTCGTGCGCCTCGCGCGCCGCCAATCCCAGCTCCCCCGCGGCCACCCGCGTCCCCAGGCTGTCGATCCGCGCCGCCAGGTCACGCACCGACTCCGCGATGAATGCGCTGAACTGTGCGCCGTCCAGGAACCCGCGCAGCCCGGTGATCGCCGTCCGATCCACCGCCGGCCCCGTGCCGGTTTCCCCCCGCTCGCCGCGCACGATGGCGTCCAGCGTCGCCACCAGCGTATCCGGCGACAGCGGCTTGCTGAGATAGGCGTCCATACCCGCCCCGCGATAGCGGTCTTCCGCCCCGGCCACCGCATCCGCGGTCAGCGCCACGATCGGCACGGCGCCAGCCGGAGGCGGCAGGGCGCGGATGCGGCGGGTCGCCTGCACCCCGTCCAGCACCGGCATCTGCACGTCCATCAGCACCACGTCGTACTGCGTGCGCAGCACCGCCTCGACCGCCTCACGGCCGTTGGTCACCAGGTCCGCCGTATGGCCGGCGGATTCCAGCAACGCCGCGACCAGCCGCTGATTGGTCTGGTTGTCGTCCGCCACCAGCACGCGCAGCGAACGTCCCGCGGCCCCGCCAACCCCCGGCGCATCCGTTCCGCCGACCGGCGCCGTACCGACCGGCGGCAGCAGCGGCAATGTCACCACGAACCGGCTGCCCTGCCCCGGCTGACTGGTCACCGCGATCGTGCCGCCCATCAGCGCGAGCAATTCGCGGGTGATCGCCAGTCCCAGCCCGGTGCCGCCGAACCGGCGGGAGATCGAACTGTCCGCCTGGGTGAACTTCTGGAACAGCCGTGCCTGGGTCTCCTCGGTCATGCCGATGCCGGTATCGGTCACCTCGATCGCCACGCGCCGCATGCCGTCGGATGCCGTCGCCGCGGCCGCGGCCCGGGCAACCGCCGCCTCGGGCTCCAGAGTCACCGTCACCGCCACGCTGCCGCGTTCGGTGAACTTGATGGCGTTGCTGATCAGGTTGAGCAACACCTGGCGCAGGCGGATGGCATCGGCGTGGAAGCGCTGGCGGGCGTCCGGCGCGATCTGCGTGGTCAGCGCGATGCCCTTCTCGCGGGCCCGCGGCACCAGCAGCGCGACGGTCGCCGCGACCGTCTCGCCCAGGTCGAAATCGACCGGGTCCAGCTCCATCCGCCCGGCTTCCAGCTTGGAGATGTCCAGCACGTCGTCGATGACCCGCAGCAGCGCCGCGGCACTGTCGCGCACGGTCAGCGCGCAGTCGCGCTGGACATCGGTCAGCGTGCTGCGCAACAGCAGCTCGTTCATGCCGATGATGCCATTCATCGGCGTGCGGATTTCATGCGATATATTGGCCAGGAACTCGGTCTTCGCCTGGTTCGCCTGTTCCGCCGCGGCGCGCGCCGCCTCGGCCTGCGCGTGCGCCGCGGTAACCCGCTCCTCGGCGGCCTTGCGCTCGGTCACGTCGGTGTAGGTGCGCACCACGCCACCGCCGGGCAGCGGCGTGGAGCGGATTTCCAGCACCGTCCCATTCGGCCGCCGGCGCTCATAGACATGCGGCTGGTCGAGGATGCCACCGGAGCGGATGAACCTTTGAATCGCCTCCGGCGTGACCGCAAACTCCTGCGACTTCCACTGATGCGCGACCACGTCGGCGAAATGCGGCCGCCCCGTCATCAGCGCGGCCGGCAGGTCGAGCATTTGCATCGCGTGGGCGTTGCACACCTCCACCACGCGGTCGGCGTTCACCATCATGATGCCCTGGTCCATGAACTCCAGGGTGGTCTGTAGTGCCGCCGACTTTTCCTCCGCGTCGGCCTCGCTGTGACGCAACGCCTCGGCCTGGCTCTCCAGCCGCACCCGCGTCGCCTCTTGCTCGGCATTGCGCTGCGCGAGCGAGGCTTCCGAACGCGTGAGGCGGCGGAACTGGATGACCAGGGCACGGAACAACAGCAGCAGCGTTGCCACCACCGCGAGCGTGCCGCCGGCGATCGCACTGCTCTGCCGTCGCCAGTCGCGCAGCGCCGTTGCCTCGGAGAAGCTGACGTCCACCGCAAGGTTGTAGTCGGCCAGCGGGTGCACCGAGACCCAGCGGGGGCGGCCGGTCAGTTCGCCGTTGGACCGATACATCCCGCCGCCGCGCGCCGCCACGCCAAACCAATGCGACTGCGCCGGCATGTGCCTGCCGACATACCTGTCAAACCCCGGATAGCGCGTGAGTATGGTGCCGCCGCGCCGCATCAAGGTGATCGCCGTCGCGTCGTCGTGCGCGATGGCGTGGTAGAAGTCCTCGAAATACGACAAAGCGAGCGCACCGGCCACGAAGCCGAGCGTCTGCCCATCCGGGCCGACGACGCGGCGAACGACATAGGCCGTCCAGCCCGGGGTCAGGCGGCCCTGCACCGGCCGGCCGATGAACGCGGCGTCTTCCTTATGGTCGCGAAACCAGCCGAAGAACTCGCGATCCGACACATCGACCGTCGCCCCCAGCAGACCACGGGACGAGACCACAACCCGCCCGTCGGCGCTGACCGCGGTGATCGCGGCCGCCTGCGGCAGGTTGCGCAAGCGGTCACCCAAGGTCTGCGCGGTCGTCTGATTGCCGAGGGCCGCCTCGAACGCCGCCGGCGTGGCGGCGCCGCCGGACAGCACCTGGGCGCGGACCGCCTGCAACACCAGATCGACGCCCTGGATCGAGCGCGCCGTTTGCTCTGCCAGCACGAAGCCCAGATTGGTCTCGGTCTGCTGATAGCGGGCGAGCGCCTCGCGCCGCGCGTCCCAGATCGCCAGCGCCGCCGCCCCGACGGCGAGCGCGATCAGGCCGGCACAGGTCAGCATGAGCCACCGCCCGATGCGCGCGGGCGGCTCGTTGCTGGCGGCGGCGGACGGCGCGTGGGGCATAAGGGTCACCGGCGTCGGCTGGCCATCGACATGCGCCGGTCCCGGCTACGCCAAGGTTACCGCTGGCTACGCCGGTGCGGACGCCCGGCCGGCTTGCGTGCGGGCACCGAGAACGCGGCGCCGGCACAGATCAACCCGAGCGCCGCCGGCACCAGCCAAGCCGGCCGCACCAGCAGCGGCGCGACGATGTCCAACCAGATCCAGGCGGCCAGATGCTGCTCCATGCCGCTGCGCAGCGCTTCGGTCAGGTCATGGTCCAGCATCAGCAGCAACTGGCCAAGCGGCACCGAGGGCGGGCCCAGAGTTGCCAGCGCAACCGAGCCCACCAGCAGAATGGCCGAGATGACCGCCAGGATGCGTTGCAGGGTCACATGAACAACTTCTCGTCCTTGAGGCCACCATAGAGGCTGGCGACGAAATCACCATAGCCGTTGTAGATCACGGTGGGCACCATTTCGTCAGACCCGAGCAATCGCTCGCGCGCCTGGCTCCAGCGGGGATGCGACACGTCCGGATTCACGTTGGCCCAGAAGCCGTACTCGTCCGGGGCGATGGCCTGCCAGAAGTTGACCGGACGCTTGTCGGTGAAGCTGACCTTGGCCAGCGCCTTGGCCGACTTGAAGCCATACTTCCACGGCAACGTCAGGCGGATCGGCCCGCCGTCCTGCGGCGGCAGCGGCTTGCCGTACATCCCGGTGGAGATGAACGCGAGGTCGTTCGCCGCCTCGTCCATCGTCACCCCCTCGATGTAGGGCCACGGGTAGAACGGACTGTCCAGCCCCGGCATCGCCTTCTTGTCCTGCGCCGTCTGGAACACAACGTATTTCGCCGAACCCAGCGGCTCCGCCAGCTTGACCAACTGGCTGAGCGGGAAGCCGGTCCACGGCACGGTCATCGCCCAGGCTTCGACACAGCGGTGGCGGTAGACCCGCTCCTCGAGCTGGACCTGCTTCAGCAGATCGTCGATGTCGATGGTGCGCGGCTTGGCGACCATCCCGCCGATGCTGATGCTCCACGGCCGCTGCGGCAGTTTCTGCGCCGCCCGCCAGAGGTTCTTGCTCTCGTCGAATTCGTAATAATTGTTATAGGTGGTGGCGTATTTTTCCTCGGTCACGGCGCGGCCGGGCGGGTATTTGTCGTTGCGCGGCCCGATTGCACCCGGTAGGGCGGTCCCCGCCGCGGCAGCCGGCGCGTCATCCGCCGCCAGGGCGGAGCGCGCGACCGCCGCTCCCGCCGTCAACGCCAGAGCGCCGGCCAGCACGCCGCGCCGGCGGGCAAGCGCCTCCGGGGTGGCAAGCCGTTCCGCGATTTCCCAGCCGCGGCGTCGCATGATGCGCATCCTTGTCTCCATCTTCCCGTTGTAGCGTTGCCGGAGGCTCCCCGCTGTCGCGCTCACCCGAACGTGAGAGCCGGCCACGGGCTCCGGCGGCAATTGTCGGACGCATCAGGATCGGAGACATTACACGCCGTCCGCGTCCGCGGCAGAATATTTCTCCTGGAGGCCCGCCATGCATCTCGCCCGTTTTCCCCGCGTCCGGATGTTCCCGACGCCGACCCCGCTGGAAAAGCTGGCGAATCTCTCGCGGCATTTGGGCGGGCCGGAAATCTGGATCAAGCGCGACGACTGCACGGTGGTGGCCACCGGGGGCAACAAAATTCGGAAACTGGAGTTCCTGGCCGGCGAGGCGCTCGCCCAGGGCGCCGACCACCTGGTGACCCAGGGGGCGGTGCAGTCCAACCACGTGCGGCAGACCGCGGCGGTGGCGGCGCGCTTCGGCCTGAAATGCACCGCGCTGCTGGAGCACCGGGTGGTCACCAACGACCGCGACTACCTGAACAGCGGCAACGTGCTGCTCGACAAGCTGTTCGACTGCGCCATCGAGTATCGTCCCTCCGGCCTGGACATGAACGCCGAGGCGGTGGCCAAGGGCGAGGCACTGAAGGCCGCGGGCGGCAAGCCGTATGTCATTCCCGGCGGCGGCTCGAACCGGGTCGGCGCGCTGGGTTACGTATCCTGCGCGCAGGAACTGTTGCAGCAGGCCGACGAGATGGGGCTGCGGATCGACCGCATCGTCAGTGCCACCGGCAGCGCCGGCACGCATGCCGGGCTGCTGGTCGGGCTGCAAGGCTGCAACGCGGGCATCCCGGTGCTGGGCATCGGCGTGCGCAATCCTAAAGACCGGCAGGAGACGATGGTGCACACCCTGGCCGAGGCGACCGCCGACTATGTCGGTGTGCGCGGCGGCATTCCCCGCGCCGCGGTGGAGGCGAACTGCGACTACATCGGCCCCGGCTACGGCCAACCGACCGAGGGCATGGGTGAGGCGGTGCTGCTGCTGGCGCGGTTGGAGGGCGTCTTGCTCGACCCGGTGTATTCCGGCAAGGCGATGGCGGGATTGATCGACCTGATCCGCAAGGGGACGTTCGGCAAGCACGAGCGGGTGGTGTTCCTGCACACCGGCGGCGCGGTCGGGCTGTTCGGGTATACCGGATTCTTCGAGCAGGCGATGGCGTAGGCTTGTTGGCGTAGCGGGGGCGTGGCCGGATCGCATCAGGTTTGGACCGGGCGCAGAATGGCTTCTCCCCCTCCCTCAAGGGGAGGGGGAGTGAAATTTTGCTCCGTCGAGCGCTTATCCTGACGCCTATGGGAGCGGCCCCACGCAACCAGCCGAGACTGGTTCCGTTCCGGCCGCGCATTTGCCGGACGCCATTACAAAAGCGGCTTGACGGCGAGCCGAACCGACCCGTCGATACGCGACAGAAAGAGCGGCAACCGGTGCTCCTCGATGAACCGGTCAGTCGCGATCCTGGCGCCCTGAAACGCGCCGTAGTCGTCGATGATCAGAATGCCGCCGACCGCGAGCAACGGATACAGATGAACCAGCTCGTGATAGGTCGAACGATAGAGGTCGGTATCCAGTCGCAGCAGGCTGATCTGTGCGGGCCGTGTCGCCGGCAGGGTATCCTCCACCATGCCTTCGACGAACACGAATTTTTCCTCCGGATAACCGGAGGAAGCCACCACGCTCCTGACGTGGTCTTGCGTCCCGCCGTAGCACCAGCGACTGCCGTTCCGCTGGTGGTGCTCCCAGGTCGGCAAGGCCGGGACCCCGTCCCAGCGGGCGTCGATGGCATCCGGCTTGGGCATGCCCGCAAACGTGTCGTACAGATAGATCCGCCGCGATGTATCGCCGAAATGCATCAAGGCATGCGCGGCAAGCAGCACCGAGCCGCCGGACCAGACACCGCATTCCACGATATCGCCCGGAATCCGGTTGCGCACGATGTACTCGATCGAACGGTACAGCGCCCAGGGAGCCTCCACGCCGGCGCCAAAGGTCCGTGTATGCGGCCTCACCTTCTGGGCGATGTCGGCGAAGAAGGCGTCCGTGATATCAGGATATTCCAGTTTGCCTTTTGGGGTTTCGAGTACCAGCATGGGCAACCTCCAGCAGCGGCGGCTCGTGCGAGGATATTGCGGCCAATATTAACGACTGGTGAGCAGGTCGCATGCGCCTGTCGCGCTGCATGCGGTCGCATCGCGCCCGGCCTCGGCGCCCCTGCTTGGTCCCCGCGGCGGATGGCGGGCTCCCCGCACGCCGCCTAAGCCGGCGGCGCAAATCTCGCCCGCAGCAGCAGCCGGAACACGGCGGGGCTGTGCAACAGGTAGCGGCGCGCCAGGCGGCGCGGATCGCCGCCCAGCCGGAACAGCCATTCCAGCCCGGCGCGCTGCATCCAGGCGGGTGCACGGCGCGAGGCGCCGGCGAGGAACTCCAGGCTGGCGCCGATACACAGGCCGATCCCGGTCGCGCGGCCGGTCGCCGCGATGGCAGCGGCCAGCACCTCCTGCTGCGGCGAACCGACGGCCAGGAACACGAACCGCGCCGGGTGCGCCAGCACGAACGCCACCGTTGCGGCGAGCGCGGCGGAATCCGTCGCGAACCCCAGCGGCGGGTCGTAATGCGCCGGCGACTCCAAGCCGCACCGCGCCACCAGCGCCGGCAACCATATCGGGCGCAGACCGACGATGGCGATGCGCTCGCCCGGTCGCAGATGCCGCGCCAGCAACCGCGCCGTCACGTCGCTGCCGGGCGCCACGCGCGGCACCGGCAGGCGCAGGGCCGCCGCCGCTGCGGCAACCACGCGCGAATCCAGCAGGCGCAGACAGGCATTGCGATAGATCGCGGCCAGAGCGGGATCGCGCGCCAGCCGCACGAGATGATCGGCGTTTGGCGTTACCACGTAGCCGAACCGCGCGTCCGCCGGCCGCGCCGCCAGCAGTGCCGCCGCCGCCGCCGCGTCGAGGTCGGCGAAGTCCAGGCCCAGCAGACGGACGGGCGGGGTCATGGGCCGGGGCAATCGGGCGGACCGAAGTAAGGCCAGGGGCTTTGCCCCTGGAACCCCACCAAGGGGCTCTGCCCCTTGGATCCCCGCCAAGGGCGGAGCCCTTGGGACCCTTCAG
>JBEKNT010000170.1:0-12907 GCA_049522565.1 Acetobacteraceae bacterium | reverse complement strand
AAGCGACGAGGGTGAAGGTGCTGCGTGCGGCACGCGGCATCCTCCCCCGCCGTGCTGCGCACGGCGACCTCTCCCGCGCAGCGGGCGAGGTGTACTTTCATCCCAGTCCCCGCACGATGGGTGGCCCCAGCAGATTGGCGACCGGCAGCGGCAGGCGTTTCCAGGCGGCGATGAACAGCCGGTATTTCGGGTTGAGCGGATTGCGGTCCGGAATGGTGGCGCCGGGCGCGAGCTTGTAGCGGTAGTGCAGCGGCGCCGGCGTGAAGCCCCAGTTGTGCTTGAACGCGTGCGCGCCGGTGCCGACCTTGCTGCGGCCGAAATCGAACAGACGACAGCCCCGGTCCGCCGCGCGTCGCATCACTTCCCAGTACATGAAGTCGTTGCCCGCGCGATGCCGGGCCTGCGCCGTGCCGCCACCGTAGTAGGGCAGCACCTCGTCGCGAAAGTAGAAATTCATGACAGATGCGATAGGCTGTGCGTTGTCCAGGACCGTCACGATGTCGGCGGCGTCACCGAACGCATCCAGCAGGACGTCGAAATAGCGGCGGGCGAAGACCGGCGTGCCGAGATTGCGCACGCTCTCGGCGTAGGCGCGATGCAGCGCCGCGGTGTCGCGGTGGCAGACCGAGGTGAGGCCGTACTGGATGCCCTTGCGCACCATGGCCCGTTGCTTGCGCGGGATCGCCTTCAGGTTGCGCTCGTGGTCGGCGTCGATCGGTTTGCGGAACGTGACGTACAGGTCCGGGCGGCCGACCCAGTCGCTGCTTGCCGTCACCGGGTCCCGATCGCGGAGTTCGACCGCGCCGGCGCCGGTGCTGCGCAGCAATGCCGCGGTGTGCGCCTGCAACGCGGCGGCGCTCTCGGCGTCGGCGGTGAGCATGCCGCCATAGACGCAGAACGGGGTGGACACCAGCGTATTGCCGAACAGCAGCGTCTTGACCTGCGCCAGGGGCAGCACGCCGGTGATCGCGCCGTCGCGCTCGGTGAAGGCAAAGAATGTGCGGTGGCCGAATGCTGCCTGGATGACGCGGGACCAGGCGGCACGATGAAAGAACGTGGCCTCGGGCATGGCATGGACGAACGCGTCCCAGGCCGGTGCGCTGGCGTCATCGAGTGTGCGGACTTGCAGCGGCATGGATTCTGGGTCAGGCGGATATGGCTCGACTCCCCCTCCGCTTGAGGGCTTGAGCCGCGAAGAGGCTCAAGCCCTCAAGCGGAGGCGGAGTCATCAGATCCCCGAACACCCGATCCATGCGGTCCCAGGCGAACTCCCGCAGCACACGCTCCAGCTTGGCCTGCATGTGCGAGAGGTTGGTGTAGTGCCGCACGCGCGACTTCCAGCCGCAATGCGCGACGCGGGGCTGGCCGGGATCGATCTCCCACGGATGGAAATAGAAAATGCCGGCCTGCCGCTCGTGCCGATTCACCGCGGCGAGGCCGCGCCGGTAAAGTTCGTACGGCAACAGGCGGAAAAAGCCGCCTCCGGCGCAGGGCCAGTTGCGGCCGAACGCGGCGACGGTGGTCATCGGGATTTCCCATAGCGCGCCGCCGTCCGGCCGGAACGGCGTGCGCGGCGCGTCCGGCATGCCGTACAGGTCGTGGCGGATCGGATTGACGCTGGAGCTGTACGCGTAGCCCGCGTCTTGCAGCACCCGGAACGCCCATTGGTTGCGGGCACCGATCGAAAACGTCGCCGCGCGATAGCCGGCGACCGGCACGCCGCCGATCGCCTCCAGCGTCAGGCGGGTGCGCTCGACGTCGGCACGAAACGTCGCCGGGTCCTGCGTGTCGGCGCGGATATGCTCCCAGCCATGGCTTGCCAGCTCGTGTCCCGCCGCGACGATGCGGCGCACCATCGCGGGATGCCGCTCGGCGATCCAGCCCAGGGTGAAGAACGTCGCCCGTACGCCGGCGGCGTCGAACAGCGCCAGGATGCGATCGACATTCGCCTCCACCCGCCACGCGCGGTTGTCCCAGTCCGTACGGGGAATGCAGTGGGCGAAGGCCTGCACCTGGAACCAGTCCTCGACGTCCACCGTCATCGCATTGACCACCGGTGGATCGGCGGTGCGCGGTGCCGGGGTCACCGCGGCGGCTCCCGGATCGCGCCGAACAGATCGAGCATGCGGCGGAACACCCGGTCCTGCCGCGCGGAACTGGCTTCCAGCGCTTCGATCCGGCGCAGCATCGCGGCATTCTCGGCCGAGCCGCCGTTGACCACGCTCGGCGGCGACAACGTTTGCACCGAGCCGGCCCCAAGATCCTGGTTCAACTCGCCGGCCGTCATTTCGACCATCGCCCCGGTAATCGCGTGCGCCTCCTCCAGCGAGCCGTACAGCAATACGCGAGAGCAGAGCGTGTTGATGCGGCGCGGGATGCCGCCGGTGTGGCGATACACCGCGGCGTAGGCGTCGTCGTCCCAGCGCGGATCGCCTTCCCAGCCCACCATTTTCAGCCGATGGTCGATATAGCTGCGCGTCTCGGCCTCGGAGAGCGGGCCGAGGTGATACGACGCGAGCACGCGCTGGCGGAGTTGCTCGGCGTCGCGGCTGGCCAGGATGGGACGAAACTGCGGCTGGCCCAGCAGGATGGTCTGCAACGAGGCGTGGCCGTCCACCGTGATGTTGGACAGCATGCGCAGTTCCTCCAGCGCGGCGAGCGGCAGGTTCTGCACCTCGTCCACCACCAGCAGGCACCGCCGGCCCGCCCGGCGTTGCTCTTGCACCATGAACTCGAAGCGCCGCAGCAGCGTCGCCTTGTCCAGGCCAGGCGTGTCGCCGATGCCGAAATTGTCCATCACCAGGCGCAGCAGATCGTCGGGCGATACCTGGGTGGTGACGATGCGGGCGATGAAATAGGTCTGACGGTCGAGCTGCGACCAGAGTTGCTCCACCAACGTGGTCTTGCCCGCCCCCACCTCGCCGGTGATGACGATGAATCCCTCCTCCTGCGCCAGGCCGTAGACGAGGTGCGCGATCGCCCGGCTATGGCCGCTGGAGCCGAAGAAGAACCGGCTATCCGGCGTCAGCAGGAACGGGATGCCGGAAAAATGGTAGAATTTCTCGTACACGGTAACCGATCAGAACTGTTTGGTGATGCCGACCAGGAAGATGTCCTGGTAAAACATCTGGTCCACGCTGGTCGAATGCACATCATAGAAGCTATAGCGTGCGAACGTCGACAAGGTGTCGGTCAGAGTATACTGCAATGCAACGCCGGCCACGAACGATCGCGAACTGAGCCCCGCTACGGGGGCGCCGAAGCTGAGCGCCGCGTTCGCGGTCGCCACGAGGTCGGCGGTGAGTTCGTGGGTCCACAGAAAGCTGCCCGTCGACACAGCGTTGGTCCGGCTCGCGATGCCGGCACCAAGCTGGGTTTCCTGCGAGTGCCCGAGGGTCGCCGTTATCGTGTCGCGGTCCAGCGTCACGGTCGCGCCGAATGACAAATAACTGTAGCGATAGACGCCCGGCGCCACGCCAAGCGCATTGTTGCCGACGAACAGCGGGTTGCCCGTCTGGCTGTTCACCAGGCCGCCATTGTTGTTGACCGACGCCTGACTGAGCTGTTCGTTCACCTGCTCAAGCTGCGTGCCGACGCCATTGTTGTAGCTGGCAGTGAGGATCGTGCGCGTCGTCAGGGCGTAACGCGCGTTGGCGATCAGTGAATTGGCCCCGTTCTGGTGTCCATAGCCAAGGGTGAGCTGGCTATCCGCATTCGGGGTCAGCACGGTGCCGAACCCCCAGGTAAGATCGTTGATGTCCAGTGCGTTGGTACCGCTGTAGTGAATGTCCTCCCAGCCGAGCTGGCCATAGACATCGATCGAACGGAAGATCTGGTAGTCGAGCCGGTCGCTCGCCGTATCGCGCGTGGAGGACCTGACCCCCGCGCCGCTGCTGGTGGACTGCTGGCCGTCCGCGGAAAGCGTATCGCGGAGCACAGTGATTTGGTCGCCGGTCTGGAATTGCGCGAACTCTTCGACGGTCGACAGGCGTTCATCGTCGACACCGCTCGAAATCAGCGGGATGGGTGCAAATCCGTTGATGCGGGAGCTGGAGGACTGGGTCAGCGACACGCCGACCTTGGCGGTACCGGTGTCGCCGAAGTGGTAGAGCATATAAGGCGAGATGCTGATGCTGGCGGTCTGCACCCGATTTTGTTTGGCGACTCCGAGATCGCCGGTTTGCCCCTGGTCGATCGACGAGCCGGCGACTGCGCCGATCCCGGGTTGCCCCAGCCCGCCCAGCCCGCCGATGCCGCCATTGGCCGCCTGGACGCCGGCCACCGCCCGCAGATCCACGAAGAACAACTCCGGCACCAGAGTCAGCGTCCCGGTCGTATTGAGTTGCTGGGCCAGGATGTTCTCCGAGCCGTTGATGAGATGCATTTCCAACTGCGGCTGGTAATCCAGCCGGAGTTGCGCACGGTCGGAGTTTCCCAGCACCGATACGCCGGGCGCAACGATGGTGGTCAGGTCCCAGCGGCGCGGCGACTGCACCTCGAAGACGTTGTCGCTGAGCTCTTCCTCCAGGCTGACGCGCGGCAGGATGGTCCAGCCCTGTTGCGAGCCCAGGGCAGCGAACCCGGTGGCGAGCCCCATCTGGTGCTGCAAATCCTGCAGGTCGGGGGCGGCAAGATCGGCGTTGCCGGGCACCACCGATGGGTTGGTCTGGTCGGTCGCCGGAAATGCCATCGCGCTGCCCATCTGGACGCACCACGCAAGCGCCGCCAGGCCGATGCGGCGTGCCGGAGACTGAAGTGCCGCCAGCCCCGCTACAATGCACGGTCGCAAGGCAACCGCGTCAGGACGAGTAGTAGGAAGAGTACGCGCCAAAGGTGTAGCGCGACGAGATCTGCTGCTTGTTCAGCACCAGCGCAATGGTGGGACAGGCCTGGAGGAGATCGAGCGCCGCCTCGATCTCACCGCGTTGGGTGCGTTCGGCTTCGACAACGAACAGGATCTGGCCCACCACGGGGGCCAGCACCGCCGGGTCGCTGGTGGACAGGCAGGGCGGCGCGTCCAGCACCAGCAACCGGTCGGCATAGCGCCGGCCCAGGTTCTGGATCAGCTTGATCATCTCTTGCGAGGAGAACAGCACCGGGCTGCGCTCCCGCTCCCGCCCGATCGGCAGGATGGACAACTGTTCGATCGGCGTCCTGACGATCAGTGGCCCGGGATCGAGCTTCGGGTTGGCCGCGAGGTCGAGCAAGCCCGGCGCGTCCGCCAACCCCATCGGGTAGCAGATCGAATCGCGCTTGGAATCCGCGTCCACCAGCAGCACGTGGTTGTTGCCCTGGCGCGCGATGCTGCCGGCGAGATTGACCGCGGTGAAGCTCTTGCCCTCGCCGGGCCGCGCACTGGTGACCATGAGCAGGTTGGTGAAGCCGGGCTCGGCCCCCGGTGGGGCGAAGGCGTTGCGCAGGATTTGCCGTTGCACCAGACGGAATTCTTCGGAAACGCGGCTGCGCGTGCGCGACCAGTCGACCATACCGGCGCGCTCCAGCGCCACGGCATCGATCGCGCCCGGTCCGGGCGGCAGTTCCGGGCCACGCAGGATGCCGGGCGTGGGCAGGAATGACGCGGCCTCGTCGGGGACGCCCGGCCGGTCGAGCAAGTCGATCTCGGTGCCGGACCGGGATTCAAGCCGGTGGCCGGACCCGGAGGCAGACGACGAGTCAGCTCCGGGCGCAGCATCGTGGCCGATCCGCCGCGTCGAGGCGTGATCTCCGGGGGGCGCCCGGTCGGGGCCGAGCAGATGGGCCGCCGATTCTTCCAGCGCGCCGGATTGCAGCAGCCGCTCGGCGACGCGTTCAACCAGATGGTTTTTTGAGGTGGCCATTCAGATCAATGCCGACGAACGGAGGATGTGGACGAGCAGACCGCCATAGATGCCGACCAGCAGCACGACCGCCACGCTGAAGCGCGCCACGGTGGTCAGCCGCTGGCGCAGCGAGGCCAGCCCGAGGACGGAAATGCCGCCGAGAACCGGCAATCCGAGCGAACGCAGATCGTCTGCGGTGGAGAACGAACGGTCGACCTGGCCGAACAGCACGGTAACGCCCAGGCCCGCCGCCAAACCGACCAGCAGCACACCGGTCACCATCAGCATCCGGTTGGGTGCCACCGGCAACCGCGGTGCTTCCGGCGGGTCGACGATCTGCAACTTCACCTTGTCGGCCTGGGTGTCGGCCGCCTGCGCGATGTTGGCGGATTGCAGGCGTTGCAGCAATTCCTCGTAGCTCTTGCGCAGCACTTCATAGTCGCGGTCGGTGTTCTCGTATTCGGCGATCAGGCCGGGCTGCTCCTGTTGGATCTTCTCCAGCTTCTCGCGGTACGTCACCGCGGCGTCACGCTGGCGCTGGATCGAGGAGACCTGGCTGTCGGCGTCGATCAGCTTCACCTTGAGCTGGTCATAGACCGGGTTAGGCACCGACCGGTTCATGCCGCCCGGCCCCGCGCCCGTCCGCGCTGCCGGCGCGGCTCCGGGCTGCGCCGGCAGCCTTGGCGTGTCCGGCGGTTCCGCTTTCAGCGAGTCGATCAGCTTGCGCTGCGCAATGACGTCCGGATGGTTTTCGGTGTCCTTGAGCAATAGCAGCTTGAGCTGCTCTTCGGCGTCTTGCAGACGCGACTTGGGAGCGGCTTGCAGCCCCATGGCCTGGGCCATCTGCTGCGTGGTTTCCGCGACCAGCATCGGCGGCGTCTTGTCCACCTCGTCCTTCAGCGCATCGCGCGCCATGATCACGTCCTGCAACCTGCCGTCCAGGGCGGTCACATTGTTACGCGCCGCTTCCAGGGCGGGTACCCCCGGCGTGGCCGCGCTCGGCAGGATGTCGATGTACCGCGCGCGGAAATCCGCCCGCCGCTTTTCCGCGGCCCGCAACTGCTGCTCGTACGAGGCGATCTGGTGCTCGAGGAAATGCCGGGCATTCTCCATGTCCGACCGGTTGCTGCCGGTGGCGCTCTCGATGAAGATCGTCAGCAGGGTCTGCACCACATCGTGCGCCATCTTGGGACTTTTGTCCCGATAGGTGATCGTGAACAGGTTCTTGGTCTGCGGCACCACCTTGATGGCATCGGCCAGCCGGGTGATCAGCCGTTCCCGGTCGGCGGGCGAGGCGACGGTCAGGTCGAGATCGGTCTTGGAGATCAGCTTCTCCATGTTCGGCCGGCTCAACAAGGTTCGTTGCAGGATTTCGAGCTGGGTCGTCGGTGCCGATTCCGCGGCGAGGCCGCGCAGCAGCGGGGTCAGGATGGCGTCGGCGTCCACGAACAACCGGGCGCTCGATTCGAACTGGTTGGGGATCAGGTAAACCCCGACCCAGCCCACGCCGCATACCAGCCAGGCGACAATCACGCCCATCCAGCGCCGCCGCCACGCGGCCCTGAGATACTGCTGGACGAGAATGCGGAAGCTATCCACGACGATACTCCTCTCGACGCCAGGGGCTCAGAACCATGATTGCGGAATGATCAGGGTATCGCCCGGCTGCATGGTCACGTTCTGGCTGATGTCGCCGTTCTTCATCAGGTCACTCAGGTGCGCATGGATGGTCGCCTGCTTGCCGTCAGCATCGCGCCGGATGATTACCGCCCGGTTTCCGGCGGCGTATTTTGTCAGGCCCTTGGCGGCGATCATGACGTCGAGCAACGTCATGCCGTCCCGGTAGGGAATCGCCTGGGGATCGGTCGCCTCGCCGATCACCTTGATCTGCCGGTCGGCCGGGCCGATGAACGAGCGGACGATCACCGTGACGGTCGGGTCCTGGATGTACTTTTTCAGCCGCTCCTCGATCTCATGGGCGAGCTGGGTGGGGGTCTTGCCGGCGGCGGTGATGTCGTCGATCAGCGGGGTCGAGATGCGGCCATCCGGTCGGACGGCGACGCCGGGCTCGCTGAGGTCGGGATTGCGATAGACGAACACGCTGAGCGAATCGCCGGCGCCGATCACGTACTCATTGCCGTTCGTGCTCACTGGCTGGCCTGGCGCGGCGGGGGCGCCGGCCGCCGGACCGGGCGTCGCGCAGGCAGCCAGCAGGGCGCAGGCCATCAGGGCGATCGCGGCCACAAGGGAGACGGGGATCGACACGACGCGTCGAGAGGGGATCACGCTGACCTCGGACTATTGGTATACAGGAATGGCAGACCTGGTAGGCGCGGAAGGAATCGAACCCCCTCATCTGCCATGTAAAGGCAGCGCTCTGCCAATGAGCTACGCGCCTCCGCTTGGCCTCCGCAACCGGTAAATCATGGTAGCAGCGGCTCTCCCATTCGTGATATGCCTTCTATCATCACGCTGAGGCCAACGCAATCAAACTGTGCAGGGTACTGCTCGCGTGTAAGTTGCATTCCGCAATCAGTTTTGTGCTGTCGGTTGTAGATCTTTCCAGATGGTTTCTCCGGCAGCATCGTCGCGACATAATTTTCAGCGTGGTCCTGGGTTGAAATAGGCCGGTAAGGCAGACGTGTAAATAATCACCCAACGGCTGTAAGAAAGATTGCGCCTGATGGACGACCCTGCTAAATTTCTGGACAAGATCATTGCTTCGTCGCTCAAGACGGAGGTCCGGTTTGGCGTAGGGCGGGTTTCAGGAGCGCGTGAACACGGTGGCCTGGGGGGCGGCGGACACACGCCCGCCGCCAGGCTTTTGGGGGGGTCTGAATGACGCGTATTCTTGCCCAATACGTGTCGCTTGAAACGGCCGCGCTCGGTCTGATCGAGCTGATACTGTCTTTCCTCATCATCGAGGCGTTCCTCAACGTCGTGCCGGGCACATTGCCCGCGCTGGCCCCCGGGGCTTTCGGCCTGGACGCCAACCTCACCAATCTCGCAGCTATTTTCGCCCTCATCACCGCCGCTACCGCCACCACGATCGGTCTCTATCGCCCCGAGGTGTGCCTGGAGCGGCGGCGCCTCGTGTTGACCGCCGCGATGGCCGGATTCGTCGCCTTTCCCATCCTCCTGCTGGTCAGCGGCGGCTTCCATATCGACCTGACCCGCTGGCTCATGGTCCGGCTGGCCCTCGTGCTGCTGGTCTGGCAAGCCGGCATCCTGGCCACGCACTTCGCCTTCAGCGCCGTGGTGCGGCGCGACGGCATGGTGCGCCGCGTCCTCATCCTCGGCTCCGAGCGCCGCACCGCCCGCCTGGCCGACATGCTGCGCAGCCGCCGGGCGCGTCTGTTCGAACCGGTCGTTGCCGCCGAAATGCCCGCCGTCTCCCCCGGCCACCTGCGGCAGCAGCGCATCTGGGGCGTCGTCGTCTCCGACCAGGGCGGCGCGGAACCCAATGCCGCGGCGCTGCTCGACAGCAAGCTGCGCGGCGTGCGCGTGCTGAGCACCACCGCCTTCTGCGAGCGACACCTGGGGCGCATCGATCTCGAGACGGTCGATGCCCATTGGCTGCTCTGTGCCGACGGGTTCGCCCAGGGCCGCCTGACCAACCTCCTGAAGCGCGCCCTGGACGTGGCAGTGAGCCTGTCGCTGCTGGTAATGACCCTCCCGGTGATGCTGGTGACCGCACTGCTGATCAAGCTCGACAGCCCGGGACCGGTGCTCTACCGCCAGCAGCGCCTCGGCCTGCACGGCGAGGTGTTCACCTTGTGCAAGTTCCGCAGCATGCGGGTGGACGCCGAGGCCGGCGGCGATCCGCGCTGGGCGCAACAGCAGGATCCGCGCGTCACCCGGGTCGGCCGCTTCATCCGCGCGATGCGCATCGACGAACTGCCGCAGCTTATCAACGTGCTGCTCGGCGAAATGAGCGTGATCGGCCCGCGTCCCGAGCGGCCGCATTTCGTCGCGCAACTCGCGCAGGTGATCCCGCTCTATCGCCAGCGGGCCTACGTCAAACCGGGGATTACCGGTTGGGCGCAGGTGAACTACCCGTACGGCGCCTCGGTCGAGGACGCCCGCGAGAAGCTGGCATACGATCTGTACTACGTGAAGAACCGCAGCCTGCTGCTCGATCTGCTGATCCTGTTCGCCACGGTACGGGTCATCCTGTTCCGTGAAGGCGCGCGCTGACCGATTAACCTCTGCCGCCTTCGGCGGGAGGTTGGGCCGCGAAGCGAACCAACCGAGAGCGGCGAGGGTAAGGGTGCTCGGGTCGGGCACGCCCCAGGAAGCTGCTGCGGGGACCACCCGATCACCCTCACCCGCCACGTCGTGGCGACCTCTCCCGCCGTAGGCGGGAGAGGTTAATCTAGGTATATTATCGCCCCATGATCTTCCAACCCTCGGCAATGGCCCTGCTGCATGGCGGTTGCGCGCTGCTGTATGCAGCCCTTGCCGCCCTCATTGTCGTGCGTCAGCAGCTTAGCCGCACCGGGCTCTGGCTTGTTGCGGCCTGTGTTGCCACCGCGGTCTGGGCCGCTGCCGTCGCGGTGTCGCCGGTTCCGTTCACCGGCGTGCCCGCGTGGCTGGAGCTGGCGCGCTCCGCCGCCTGGTACGGCTTCATCCTGCACCTCTACCGTCGTGCCGTTACCGTGCGCCGCCAACTCAGTCAGACCTTCATCACGTTGGGCCTGCTGGCGCTGCTGCTGGTCGGTGGCCTGCCGCTGATCGACGCCCTCGCCAATCAGCCCGCGACCGCCCTCTGGTCGGCCGGCGCCGCGATCCGGCTCGGCTTCGCCGTGGCGAACATCCTGCTGCTCGAAAACCTCTACTTCAACACCCCGGCCGATACGCGCTGGCACATCAATCTGCTCTGCGTCGCGCTCGGCGGCCTGTTCGTCTATGACCTGCTGCTCTATTCGGACGCGCTGCTGTTCCACCGCGTATCGCACGCGCTGTTCGCAGCGCGCGGCCCGGTCACCGCGATCGCCGCGCCGCTGATTGCCATCGCCGCGGCACGCAACCGGCGCTGGGCCATCGATATCCACGTCTCGCGCGACGTGGTGTTCCACAGCGCCACCCTCGTGCTGTCGGGCATCTTTCTGCTCGGTCTCGCGATGACCGGCGAGATCTTCCGCCGCGGCGGCTCCGAGTGGGGCATGGTCGCCGAAGTGTCGCTGATGTTCGGCGGCGTGCTGGCGGTCGGTGTCGCGATCACCTCCGGCTCCGCCCGCTCGCGCATCCGGGGGATGCTGGTCGAACACTTCTTCAGCCACCGCTACGACTACCGCAAGGAGTGGATGCGCTGCATCGAAACCCTGACGGCGCCGTTGGCACATACCGGATTGCCGACCCGGGCGATCCATGCGGTGGCGGAGGTGGTGGACAGCCCGGCCGGCGCGCTGTTCGTGCGCGCGCCCGACGAGGTGGCATTCCAGTGGGCCGGCTCCTGGAACCTGCCTGCCGTCACGCTGCCGATCCCCCCGGGCCACGCCCTGGTCCCGGAATTTCACGACGGCGACTGGATCGTCGAACTCGACCGGATAGACGCCGCCGACGACTGGTTCGCCGAATTGCCGCGTGCCTGGCTCGCCGTCCCGCTCAACCATCTCGGCACGCTCATCGGCTTTGTCGTGCTGGCGCGCTCGCGCGCGCAATTCAAGCTGGACCGCGAGGCATACGACCTGCTACGTGTGGTCGGGCGAGAAGTTGCAAGCCGGGTTGCCGAGCAACGTGCCGCGCAGGTCTTGTCGCAGACCCGGCAGTTGCGTGAATACAGCCAGCGGTTTGCCTTTGTTTTGCATGACATCAAGAATGTGTCCGGCCAGCTCTCAATGCTGCTCACCAACGCCGAAATCCACGCCGACAACCCGGAGTTCCAGCGCGACATGCTGGCCACGGTGCGTGCCTCGGTGGCCAAGATCAGCCGTCTGCTCACGCGCTTGCAGGCTGAACGGCACGAGCGCAGCCACGCACTGATCACGCCCGGCGAGCGGCTGCGGGAGGTGGCCGAGGCATGCCGCCTGACCCGCCAGGCCGAGATCGTGCTGGAGCTGGACGATGACAGCGTCGGCGCGGCGATCCATCCGGAATCCTTCGATGCGGTGGTGACCCATCTGCTCAACAACGCCATCGAGGCCGGCGGCAATGCGCCGGTGGTCGTGCGGCTGCGCCACGAGCCATTGTCGCTGGTGATCGACATCGTCGACCAAGGCCCCGGCATGACGCCGGAATTCATTCGCGACGACCTGTTCCAGCCGTTCACCAGCACCAAGAGCCAAGGCCACGGCATCGGCGCGTTCCAGGCACGCGAATTGTTGCGCGAGGCGGGCGGCGACTTGCTTGTGCTGAGCCGGCCTCGGGCCGGCACCACGATGCGGCTGCTGCTGCCCGCGGTTCGCGCGGTGCTGCCCGAAGCCGTGCCGCTTACGGTCTGATCGAGCCTCCGGCATGGCCAAACCCAAGCTGCTGATTGTCGAAGACGACGAGGGCCTCTGCTCTCAATACCGCTGGGCGTTTCCCACCTGCGACGTCCTGTTGGCGCATTCGCGGCCGCAGGCGGTTGCGCTGGTCAAGAAGGAACGGCCGCCGATCGCCATCATGGATCTGGGGCTGCCGCCCGATCCGGACGGCGTCAGCGAAGGCTTCGCCACGCTGGACGAGGTGCAGCACATCGCGCCTGAGACCAAGGTGATCATCGTCACCGGCAACGGCGAACGCAAGAACGCGCTCAAGGCGGTCGCCGCCGGGGCCTACGATTTTTGCGAGAAGCCGGTGGAAATCGAGGTGCTGCGCACGATCATCGAGCGCGGGCTCAACCTGCACCGCCTCGAGGCGGAGAATCGTCGCCTCGCGTCGATGCCCGCCCGCTCGCCGATCGACCGCATCGTCACCGCGCACCAGTCCATGCTGAAGGTCTGCCGCGATGTCGAACGGCTCGCCACCACCAACGTTCCGGTGTTGCTGCTGGGCGAAAGCGGCACCGGCAAGGAGGCATTGGCACAGGCACTGCACGAACTCGGCCCACGCGCGAAGCAGCCGTTCGTCGCGATCAACTGCGGGGCGATCCCGGAAAACCTGCT
>JBEKNT010000169.1:0-13086 GCA_049522565.1 Acetobacteraceae bacterium | reverse complement strand
GCAATCTCCTGCGTTCCGAGCGTCGGCTCGTCACGCAGGAGATTGCTTCGCTGCGCTCGCAATGACCGGCTGCACGTGGGGTCGCGCAATGACTCGTCGTCCGCAATCACCGGCTGCTTCGATTGTTCCCGGACGATTGTTTAGTATCAGTCGATGAAGGCGATGCGTGATTCCGTGCCGATGACCGCCATCTCCGGCGGCTTCTGGCCGCCACTTTGGATCGCCTCGAACATCTCGGTCTCACGCTTGATGATGTCGGCCAACCGCGCTGCCACGGCGTCAAGCTGGTAGGCCGCGACGGCGACGACACCGTCCGCATCGCCGCAGATCATATCGCCCGCGCTGATCGCGATCCCGCCGACGCTGATCGGCACGCCGATCTGGCCGGGTCCATGCTTGAAGCTGGAATTCGGCGTCACGCCCCGCGCGAAGATCGGGACCGGCACGCGGGCAAGTCCGGCGGAATCCCGCGCCATGCCATCGACAACAATGGCAACCGCGCCCTTGTTCCTTGCCATGCCGGCCCATTTTTCGCCGATCACCGCCACGCGCTCAAATCCGCCGGCGCTGATCACCACGACATCGCCAGGCTCGATGTAGTTGAGTGCGACATGGGCGCCCAGGTTGTCGCCCTCCCGGCACAGCACGGTCAGCGCCGGACCACAGAACGCCGCGAGCGAGGTGACCGGCTTGATGCGATGATCCAGCCCGCCGAATCGCCCCTGGGCATCGACCACGAAGCCGATCGGCGCGCCGCGCATGACAGCGGGAACCGAGGGGCGCGGAAAGTGGCGGCGGACGATCAGGTCGGGGATGGGATCTGCCGGCATCATACGGCCTCCTGATGACTTTGTTCGGTCCCGGCCCCGGGGTGCGACGGCGGCGCGACCGTTGCTGGATCGAGGAAGCGGGCCGCGGTGCCCTGTGCGTCCGCGAGGCCAACAATCGCCTCGCGCTCTGGAAAGCTCGCCATCGGCTCGAATTCAGCCGTAGTGCCTGCGCGCTTCAGATGTTGCAGCAACCGGCGCATGGCAGCGATCGCGGCGAGCTGCGCGTCGGCGGGATGGGTCAGCAGACGGAAGCCCAGTTCGGCGAGTTCGGCTGGAGGCATCAGCACTGTTTCGCCCTTGTTCAGGCTGACCAGCTTGGTTCCGCCGACCTGCCGTGCCACCAGTTCCACGTCGGCGCGGGAGACCATCCCCTCGACATAAACCATGTCGACGCCAGCCTCGACGTATTGGTTGGCGCGCACGATCGCGGCGTCGAGCCCCAGCAGCGGGCCGACATCCGTGCGGGCGATGATCAGGAAATCCTCGTCGCGCCTGGCATCGGCTGCCGCGCGCAGCCGGCCGATCATCGCCGGCACGGGAATGATGTCGGCGGTCGCGCCACGACGCGGTACCTCCACATCCTGGATGTGCAACGCCGCTGCGCCCGCATGCTCTATCAGCCCGACGCCGCGGCGAATGTTCAGGACATTGCCGAAACCGGAATCGAGATCGACGATCAGCGGCAGGTCGCAGACCTCGGCGATGTTGCTGACCGTGGCGGCGAGTTCGCTCAGGGTCACCAGGCCCAGATCCGGCCAGCCCCGCCCGCGCGCGATGCCGCCGCCGGTGCAGTAAGCTGCGGCAAAACCGGCTTCGGCCACCAGGCGGGCTGACAGACCGTCCCACACGCCGGGGGCGACGACAATCGGCTGCGCCGTGAGAAGGGCACGCAGCCGCGCGCCCGCTGATCTGCCTGGCATGCTCTTCCGGTCCTGCTTCCTGCAACGCTCCCGGCCACGGGTGAACGGCGGTTGCTCGATGGCCAGCTTATGGTGCGAGAGTTGCCATCTCAACAACGCAAGCGATAGCAAAAGTCTATTGCTCTAATCGCAGTTATGTATTTCCGGCGTGCTACGCCGGTGTATGATACTGGCGCAATTGCCGTTTCCTGGGAGACGCGCGAGCAAGAAACCATAAACCGGCCGCGGAATTGCATGTTGCATTACCGGACCGGGCTGCATCCACGTCGGGCAGTGGAGGGTGACATGAGGGTTCGGGTTGGCTTGGGCTGGGTCCGGCTGGCTGTGGTGACGCTGGCTGTGGCGTTCGGCAGTTGCGTTCTTGGGGCGGCTTCAGGCCATGCCCAGACCATCGCCGAGATCCTTGCGAAGAAGACGCTTGTCATCGGCTCCTTGGTGGATTTTCCACCGTTCGGATTCATGAACGACCAGCAGAAGGCCGATGGCTTCGATATCGATCTCGCCAAGCTCATGGCAAAGTACATGGGTGTCGAGGCGGTGATCGTCCCCGTCGCCAACCAGAACCGCATCCCCTACCTGCAGACGAAGAAAATCGACGTACTGATCGCCAGCCTGGGCATCACGCCGGAACGCTCCAAGCAGGTGATGTTCACCGATCCTTACGTAGCCGTGGACGTTGCCATCTTCGCCCCGAAGAAGCTGGCACTGACGGATATTCAGCAACTGACCACCGTCAGCGTGGCGGTCGCGCGCGGCAGCTCGCAGGAGGGCTATATCGATGCCATTGCCCCGCCAGGGGCCAAGATCATGCGTTTCGACGGCGAGATGGCGCCGGCGAAGGCGTTGGTCACCGGTCTGGCCGACGCCTGGGCGGACAGTACCATCCTGATGGGCGAAATCGCCAAAGCCAATCCCAGCCTGGAGATCGAACCCAAGATCGTGCTGAAGCGTCAGGCCAATGCCATCGCCGTGCGGCTGGACGCGTTCGAGTTCGAGCACTGGATCAACACATTCCTGTACCAGATCAAGCTCAGCGGCGAACTCGATAAGTTGCACCGCAAATGGCTGGGCATTCCTATGCCGGAACTGCCGGTTTTCTGAACCGGTGGCGATGTGGAGACCTAATGACGGGCTCTGTCTTGTGCCGGTCGGCATTGCGCAGACGTGGTTGAGGCCGTCTTGTGTTGGCAGCCTGGATGCGATTGACCGAGGGGCGATCGTTGCTACCGCCTGCGCTCGGGGTCGTTAAGTGATATGACAAACCTGATCGGCAGCGAACCAGGCCACGTGCACGCGAATGCGCAGCGGGTTATCGATTTCCGCAGCGACAATGTCGCGTCGGTCAGCCCGGAAATCATCGCGGCAACGCTCGCGGCCAACGCTGGCACCGCGGCGCCCTATGGCGACGACCAGGTGAGTGCAATGCTGGACGATCGCTTCAGCGAGGTATTTGAGGCGAAAGTGACCGTGTTTCCGATCGGTACAGGCACCGCTGCGAATGCCCTCGCTCTATCGGCACTGACGCCGCCATATGGTGCGATCTACTGTCATAGCGCCGCTCACATTCATACCTCTGAAGCCGGCGCGACCGAACTCCTGACGGGCGGCGCAAAACTGCTCCCTTTGGAAGGCGATGGGTATCGTCTGCAGGCTTCGGCTCTGGCCAATGCAGTCGCTACCGCGGGCGTCGGGATCAGGAACCGGTCGCAACCCGCAGCCGTATCCCTTACGCAAGCAACGGAATTCGGGACGGTCTATCGGCTCGATGAACTCGCTGCGATTGCCGAAGTGGCACGCTCTCATCGGCTGAAGATCCATATGGATGGTGCCCGCTTCGCGAACGCGCTGGTAACGCTTGGCTGTTCGCCGGCTGCTGCGACGTGGCGTGTCGGCGTCGACGTCCTGTCGTTTGGTTGCACAAAGAACGGCGGCCTGAATGCCGACGCGATCGTGGTTTTCAACCCCGATCTTGTGGAGGATCTGTCGTACCGAATCCGTCGCGGTGGACACACATGGTCCAAGATGCGATTCCCGGCCGCACAGTTGCTCGCCTACGTCCGGGACGAGCTTTATCTCAGGTCTGCGCGCAGGGCCAACGACCTGGCCGCACGTCTCGCGGCGAATATCGCTGGCATTCCAGGCGTCGGTCTCGCCGCGCCAGTTGACGCAAACGAGGTCTACCTGGCTCTTCCGGAGAACAAGATAGATCAACTGATCAAGAACGGGATCCAATTCCTTCGCCGCGGTCCGCGGTTGATTCGGCTGGTGTGCCGGTTCGACGGTTCCGAAGAGGATGTCGACAACTTTATTACGACGTTACGGGTTCCGGAGTGAAGTGCGGTGCTGTTCGTGCCCGAGGACATCTCCCAGGGTCTGGTGACACGTTCCATGGCACTGACTGCCGTGCGAAACGCTTTCATTGCTGCTGCTGACGGCAATGCGGTGTCGTTTCCAACGCTGCAGGGCACTGGCCGCGATCCCCGACACCGCTTTTCTGTTAAGGCCGCTCGGGTGAATGCGGCCAATTTGACCGGGATGAAAGTGGGAGCCTATTGGCCATCGAGCGACAACGTCGGTTTGTCGCGCGGTAGCTCGATGGTCCTGTTTCTCGATGACGCCTCGGGTCGTGTCGAAGCGATGGTGCAAACCAGTGCGGCCAATGCCTACCGGACATCGGCCGCGGACGCACTGGCGGTAGAGCTGCTGGCGCGGCGGGGCGCCAATACACTTGCAGTTTTCGGGGCAGGGTTCCAAGCCTTTCACGAGGTGATGGCGATTTGTGAGGTCCGCCCCATAACGCAGGTATACGTCGTCAATCGGACCGCAGACCGCGGCGACGCACTGGTAGCGCGTTTCCGCGCCTCCGGCATCGGTGCCTGTCAATCAACCGCGCGAGAAGCGTGCGAGAACAGCGACATCGTGGTGACCATCACAGGGTCGAAGCAGCCGCTTTTCGACGACGCCTGGGTCAGAAAGGGAACCCATGTGTCCTGCATGGGGGCCGACGATCGCGGAAAGCAGGAATTGCCCGTCGAACTCCTGCGTCGGAGCAAGTTGTTCGCCGACCTCGTTTCTCAGTCGACAGAGGTGGGGGAGTTTCAGCACGTCGCCACAGAAATTTCGTCGGGCAGCGTTCATCTGGATGCACTGGGCGATGTCGCAATCGGGAGGAAACCTGGGCGCCAGTCTGACGAAGACATCACGATATTCGATAGTTCCGGTATTGCCCTGCAAGATATCTTCCTGGCAGAGATGATTTTGAGAGAATGCAAAAGGCTGGGCAAGGTAGTCCAGCTTTAGATCGACAAGCTGCACCGCAAATGGCCGAGCGTCCCAATGCCCGATCAGCCGGTGTTCGGGACCGATGGCGATGTCGGGCCCGTATGGTCTCCGTCCTGTGCCGGTCGCGGTCGCATCGGCCAGGATGAGCGCTTCTCTTGTTGGCAGTTGCTCAGGGGATGCGTTAGCCTTCCAATATCCCGATCATGGGAAACCGAAGGCTCGGCGGCCGGTGTGCGCCGCGCCCCCACCCAGAGAAGCCATCGCCCCATGAATCCCCTGAACTTCAACGAAATCGCTCCGTATTTCGGAGACATGCTGTGGGGCGCTTGGCTGACCATTCGCCTCTCCGCCATCTCCATGGGGTTGGGACTGGCCGTCGCTATCCTCGGCGCCTACGCGCTGCGGCACGCGCCCCGGCCACTGCGATTGGTGGTGACCGCCTATGTGGAGGCGATACGAAACACGCCGTTCCTGGTGCAGATCTTCGTCATCTATTTCGGCTTTCCATCGGCCGGTATGCGGTTCGATGCCAACACCGCCGCCATCATCGCGATGGTCCTCAATGTCTCGGCCTACGGCATCGAGATCGTGCGCGCGGGGCTCGACCGCATCTCCCGCGGTCAGCTCGAGGCTGGACGTTCGCTTGGCCTGTCACGGCTGCAATTGTTCTTCCTGGTCGCGCTGCCGCCGGCCGTGCAGTCGGTCTATCCCGCCCTCACCAGCCAGTTCATTCTGCTGCTGTTGGGATCGAGCGTGGTCTCGACGATCTCGGCCAATGAGCTGACCGCGGTTGCCAACGATATACAGTCCAAGACCTTTCGCACCGTAGAGACCTATGTGACGGCGATGGCCATCTACCTCGTGATCTCCACCGGGTTTCGCGCCGTGTTCTGGGCGATCGAGGTTCTGGTGTTTCCGCCACGCGAATACAGCGTCAGGTCGGGCCAGTGATTCGCCCCTTCGGCTGGGGCGATTTTGTCTACCTGCTCTTCGCCACAGAATGGACCCTGCTGCTCTCGGCTTTTTCCTTCATCGGCGGTGGCGCACTCGGGCTGCTGGTCGCATTGATGCGAACCTCGCCGGCGCGGTGGCTGCGCACCGTCGCTAGCGGCTATGTGCAACTGTTTCAAGGCACGCCGTTGCTGATTCAGCTCTTTGTGGTGTTCTTCCTGCCGACCTACTTCAATCTCGAAATATCGGCATTGAGCGCCGCGGCGATCGGGCTTTCGCTCAACGCCGGAGCGTTTCTGGGCGAGGTATGGCAGGGAGCGATCCAGTCGGTATCGCGGGGCCAGTGGGACGCTGCCGCGGCGCTTGGCCTGCATCGGCTGCGGGTCCTGCATCTCGTCGTGTTTCCACAGGCGATCCGCATTGCCACGCCGCCGACGGTCGGCTTTTTGGTACAATTGATCAAGGCGACATCGCTGACCGCCATCATCGGTTTTACGGAACTGACCCGGGCCGGCCAGATCCTGGTCAATTCCACATTCGAGTCATTCCGAATTTATATGATCGTCGCGATAATTTATTTCGTTCTTTGCTTTCCGTTGACGCTGTTGAGCCGCCGGCTGGAACGCCACTTGGCGCGGGGACTGTGACCGGCCAGACAAGTGCGCTTGATCGGCTGCCGCGGCAAGGTTACCGCGGCTCTCGTGCAGGGAAGTGCCGACAATCTCCCATCCCTAGTCCGCCGCGTTCAAAAGCCCTCTCGCAAATCTTTGTCGTCAACCCCTGCAATTCCGCCGTTTTTCGATCACTGAAAGACCGATCCCGAACCACTTGGTTTCGGAACAGAGATGGAGGAGGCAGAGGCTATTGGAGGCGCCCTGCGGTATCTGCGGAGCAGCCGCAGTGTCCTGGGTCTCCGATCCATGACAGTCTCATGGTGCCTCGGTCGGGCATCGAACACGCGAAAGGCGGGCCTCAGCGTGCGTTCAGCTACTTCGCCAAGACCCGCGTGAGGCTGACGGTGGAGCAGGCGGCGGATGATGGTTCGCTACGCAGCTTGCAGCGCCCGATGCGTTGTCTGCCGCATCAGAACCACCTTGTCGGCCGAACGACCGAAGAAGTGGTAGCCTGACCCACCTTCGGCCAGCACCTCCAGGAACGCGTCCGGTGCGGTGACCCGTATACCGCCGAGCACATCGACACCGCGGCGCAGAAAGGCGTCGGGCATCAGGCCGACGGTCGGACCCACCACCACCACTCGGGTGGCGGGCCGGCACAACGCCAGAAGGTGGTCGAGTGTGGCGTTCAGCAGTGTCGTACCGGTAATCAGCACGACATCTGCCGAGGGCAGCACTTCGTCCGCCTGATCGGCTGGACGGAAGTACGGCAGTTCATCCGGCTTCAGCGTGGCCGGATCCATTTCCAGCACGGTGAAATGTTGCTGCGAGCGCTTCAGCGATTTCAGGAACGGGACAAATGCGCCGACAACGACAACATGTTCTCCGGCCTGAATGTCCGCTGCGTCATACGCATCGACGCCAGGGCGGAGTTCCACATCTCGGGGCGCGCGTCGCTCCCAGCACATATCAGCCAGTGCATTCATGGTTGCAACGCCGACGGCACGACGGATGCCGCTCGCGGCCTCAGTCTCTTTCAGCAAGTCGCGGGCGGGCCGGCCGCGCAGTTTGCCGGGGAATGGCATGGCCATGGCGGAACTCGGGCAACAGACCGCCTCCGGAATCGATCGCAGAGGTGTCGCGCAGGCACCGGCGGCGCCGGTGTTCAGCTTCACGCCGGTGAAGAACAGACCGATCACCGCACGCTCGACACAGATTTGATCGAGGTCGCCAGCAAGAATTTCCTCGATGCCGGCAATCGTTTCCGTCAGGATTGTCGGTTCACGCATGGCAGTCGCTCCCTGCACGTCAAATCGACCCTTCACCGGACCCACGTGTAGCACCGCACGCCGTCCATGTCGCCCACCGGCGGCGCTCATGCGTGATGAAAGTTACGCCCGATGGCGCCTGATCAGCGTTGTCCACAAGTGGCTACGACGATATGATGCCGATCGACGACCGCGCCCGAGCAATCTGACTGGAACGGCAAGGGACATCGATGATGGCACGCCGGCGATCGTTCCTGATCAGCGACAGCAAGGGGCTGGCTCGGTTCGAAGCCGGTCAGCCGCGTTACAGCCTGGTGGTCCGGGACATCGAGGAAGAACCGGTGCCCGCTTGCGCGATGAAGGAACTCGGCATGGTGGTCTGGTCGCCGGAAGCCAGGCGCGGCCTTGCCGCCGCCGGCTCGGCGCCGGCAGATGAGTGATCGGCCCCTGCCGATGAATGACATAATTACTACATCTGAAACAAAAGATGAGATCAAGGTCGAACGGCCCCGTCTTTACAAGGTCATTCTGATCAATGATGACTATACGCCACGCGAGTTCGTCGTCATGGTTTTGAAGGCTGAGTTTCACATGAGCGAGGATCAAGCCCTGCGGGTGATGATCACCGCACATAGACGCGGCGCCTGTGTGGTCGCCGTCTATACCAAGGATGTCGCGGAAGCCAAGGCAACGAATGCAACAGATGCAGGCCGAAGGAAGGGTTATCCGTTACTGTTTACGACCGAGCCGGAGGAATAGTGGCTGCATTCCAGCCACACGCCGGCACTTGCATGCCAGGTCCCAGCCAAAGCCGGTCGAGCGGCTGGTTATCAACCAAACAGGCATGATCGGGGCGAGAGGATCTCACGCAAATAGCGGCATGACATCGGACGCAAGCAATTCGTGCGTTTCGAGGTCATTCTTGTAGGCACTGCTGATGAGAAGCTGCACGCCGGCATCCTGATACCGGCCAATCAGATCAGTGACCTCGGACACGGTGCCCGCAAAACCGTAGTATTGCTCCGGTACAGCCAGCCTTCGACGCTTCGCTGCGAGCGAAGCCGCGTCGCGTGCCAGCAGGAAGCTGATGATGTTGGTTCTCTCGATCGCTGCGTAGTTCCGCTGCTCTGCTTCGCAATGGCGGCGCAGTACCTCAAACTTGTGCCTGATCGCATCGGGACTGCCACCAACGTTGCAGGCATCCGCCAGACGAGCGACGGCGCGCAACGTGAGCTGTTCACCGCCACCGGCGATCATGACCGGCGGGTGTGGCCGTTGCACTGGCTTGGGCTCCAGGATCGCGTCCTCGGTATGAAAGTACTTGCCGTGGAAGGTCGTGCGCTTCTCCGTCCACATGGCGAGGACGAGCCGAACCGCCTCCTCCATCTGGCGAATACGCAGCGCGGGTCGCGGCGGAAACTCCCATCCGTATTGCCGATATTCAGTCTCGAACCAGCCAGCGCCGATGCCGAACGTCAGGCGTCCGTGGCTGATCAGGTCGACGCCGGCGGCGATCTTCGCCAGGTGAGCAGGATTGCGATAACCGACCGACGAGACGAGCGTGGCGAGACGGATGTGCCGCGTCACCGCAGCAAGCGCTGACAGGACAGTCCAACCTTCCATGAAAGGCTCGTCAGGAGCACCGACATTGGCAATCTGGATAAGGTGATCCATCACCGAGAACCACGTGAAGCCGTGGTCTTCCGCCCACTGAGCTTTCGTCTTCACAGCCTCAAAAATCCCGGCGGGGTCAGAACCGAACAGCCATGACGGATTGTGGATGCCAAACTGCACGACCAATCATTCCCTTCGAGCTGGGTTGAAATCGCTGGCGAAAGCTACTCACTCGTCAGCGCGACAGCGGACATGACAGATTTCGCATCGCACGTTTCCCGGGTCGTCGCCTCGCCGGGGGGGGTATAGCACGGCTTGCGTCGCTGTTCACCCGCTTCCTGACGAGGAAGAGGGCGCTCAGTTTACCACAACAGTGTCAGTCGGTCTTGATCCAGACCGACTTGACGTTCAGGTACTTTTCCAGGTGCTGTATGCCGGACTCGCGGCCGTATCCGCTCATCTTGTAGCCGAACGGTACCGCCGGGTCGCGGCATTCATTTCAGGTCCCCTGGTCGACTGCGACCTCTAATTGTGGCGAGATTGCTGCCTGGGGCCATGCCATGACCCTGACTTTGGTCCGATTTCTGCAACGGAGGACACAAGTGGGCGAACAGCGCATCGGCATTATCATCAACGGCGCCACCGGCCGGATGGGCACGACCCAGCACATGGCGAACCTGCTGGCGCTTGCCGCCGAGGGCGGACTGGCGTTGCGCAACGGCGATCGGCTGATCCCCGACCTGCTGCTGGTAGGACGGGACGCCGATCGGCTGAAGGCCCTCGCAGCCGCGCACGGCAATCAGCGCTGGACCACGCGCCTCGACGAGGCGCTGGCAGGCCCGGACGCCATCTTCATGGATTGCGCCGCCACAGGCGACCGGCCGGCGCGCGTGCGCCAGGCGATCGCCGCGGGCAAGCATATCCATATCGAGAAGCCGACCGCGCCCACCGTGGAGGAGGCAATGGCGCTGGCGGCTGCGGCGCACGCGGCGGGGCTGAAGCACGGAGTGATCCAGGACAAGCTGTTCCTCCCGGGGTTCGCCAAGCTGCTGTTCGTGAAGAACGCGGGATTTTTCGGCAGGATTCTATCGATCCGCATCGACGCAGGATCCTGGGTGTTCGACGGCAAGACGCAGGAATGTCAGCGGCCAAGCTGGAATTACCAACGCGCGGAGGGCGGTGGCATCGCGCTCGATATGATGGCGCACTGGCGCTACATGATCGACCGCCTGGCCGCACCTGTGACGGACGTGTGCGCGCTGATGACGACAGCGATCCCGGAGCGCGTGGACGAACGTGGCCGGACCTACCCCGTGGACGCGGAAGACACCTCGCATGCGCTGCTGCGGCTCGCCGGTGGCGCGGTGGGGGTGATCACCAATTCCTGGGCGACGCGGATACGCCGCGACGACACGATGGTGGTGCAGATCGACGGCACGCTGGGCTCGGCGGTGGCTGGCCGCTTCCGCTGCTACACGCAGGCGGCGGTAAACACGCCCGAGGCGTTCTTCGGTGGCGGGCGGCCGGCTGGAATGGATTTCGCGGCGCAGTGGCAGGAGGTACCGGACACGTTGCCCACCAGGAATCCCTTCCGGCAGTGCTGGGAAGCGTTCCTGCGCCATGTCGCGGAGGATGCGTCTTATGTTCCCACGCTCGTAGAAGGGGCAAAGGCGGTGCAACTCGCCGATCTCGCCTATCGCAGCGTCGCCGAGCGGCGGTGGATGGCGGTGCCGGCGCTCAGCCTGTAAGGCCGCGGGCCGCAGGTCAGGTGGTGGCGTGGCCGCCACCGCGCACCCCTCACTCCGGCGGCAGGGCGGGAACGCGCTGCGCATTCAGCCACCGGGCCGGCGGCATGCGCTTCTCCACCCTCCGACGGGGTCATGGACTTCGCCCGGCTCGATCTTCTACCGTCGTGACCATGCAAATGCTCAATGTCCTGGCCATCCAGCGCACCAGCGAAGCGGAACGCGCGCAGATCGTCGCGGTCGACCCGGCGATCCGTCTTACCGACGCCGGCGGCTGGTTCGACGGCGAAATTCGCGAGACCTGGCCCGCCGCCACCGCAACCCGCTACCTTTCCCCCACCGCCACCGGCCACGGCACCCGCGCCGAACGTGATCGCCTGCTATCCGAGGCCGAGGTCATTCTCGGCGGCTGGCCCTTCCCGCTCGATCTGCGCGCGCGCGCGCCGCGGCTGAAATGGTTCCACCAGCGTCCGGCCGGCGCGAGCAATCTGTTGCTCGGCGACCTGTGGGGCAGCGACGTCGTCGTCACCACCTCGCGCGGCGCGGGCAACACGCTGGCGATGGCGGAATACGCGGTGGCCGGCATCCTGCACTTCGCCAAGAGCCTGCATCGCGCCATCCATGATCGCGCGGCCGGCACGTTCGATCATCGCGCCTACCGGCCGCTGCTGCTGCACGGCAAGACCGCCTGCGTGGTGGGCGCCGGCGGCATCGGGCTGGAGGTCGGCCGCCTGTGCGCCGCGCTCGGCATGCGCGTGGTCGGCACGCGGCGGCATCCGCGGCCGGATGCGCCGCTGCCGCCAGGTTTCTCCGAGCTTGGCGGCGCCGCCGACCTCGACCGCTTCCTGCCGGACAGCGACTTCGTGGCGATCTGCTGCCAATGGACGCCGGAGACGACACGGCTGTTCAATCACGATCGCTTTGCCGCGATGAAGCAGGGCAGCGTGCTGGTCAACGTGGCGCGCGGCGAGATCGTCGATGAGCAGGCGTTGGCGGATGCGCTGGCAGCGGGGAAGCTGCGCGGGGTGGTGCTGGATGTGTATGTCGGCGAATTCCAGCACACGCCGCCGGCGCTGCTCTGGCAGGACCCGCGCGTGCTGATCACCCCGCACGTGTCGGGCAACAGCGACGACAATCGGCACGGTGCCACCGAGGTATTCTGCGACAACCTGCGCGCCTGGCTGGACGGTGCGCCGCTGCGCAATGTGATCGATTGGGAACGCGGCTACTGAGCAGTGAGGTGGCGCTGGCGTGGCAACCGTCCGACCGTCGACGATGCTTCCCCAGCCGGTTCGGCGAAGCTCAAGGCCAGGCACGGTTCACCACGATTTGCCAAAGGACATACACGGTGAAAGCGCTGATCACGACGCATGACAGGCGCAGAAACCACCCCATGATCGCCTCCTGGCACCAAACAGCGGACACCGCCTCGGCCGGGCCGACGGTGTCGCCACGCCGCTCCGGCGAGCTTGGTCCCGCAGGCGTTACAGCAAGACCGGCAATGTTGTCCGGATCCACGCGAGTCTGAACCTATCACTCCCGCGCGAAACGGGCCCCACCCGACGCAGACCGCGACCGCGATGTACCGCAACGCGATGGTGGTGACCGGCGAATCGGCAAGGCAATCGGGTGAACGAAGCAAGGCCAGGGGCTTTGCCCCTGGAACCCCACCAAGGGGCTCTGCCCCCATTGGATCCCCGCCAAGGGCGGAGCCCTTGGGACCCTTCAGTTGGCTGGGTGGACGGGAGGGGGGATGGCACGCAGCCCCCGTGGCGCCAAAGTGGCGACAACCGCGCCCCCACCCCGCCCCCCAACCCTCCACCCACCCCACTGAAGTGTACCAACGGCTACGCCCAGTGGGG
>JBEKNT010000168.1:0-13441 GCA_049522565.1 Acetobacteraceae bacterium | reverse complement strand
GGGGTTGGGGAGAGGGGTCGTGCGGCGCGGGACCCCACCCCCCAACCCCCTCCCACAAGCGGAGGGGGAGTTGGTTTCTTGCCAGGGAGCGCAGCGACGAAGCAATCCCCCGCCTGACGAGCAACAGAACAAGGCAGCTTGTCTCTTCGGGATATTTTGTTGCCACAAAAATCCTTGGATGGCTCCGTTTTTGTGACGACGTTAAACCATGCGGTTCGGCTACGACCCACGGAAGAACACCTGGAACATCCGTGAGCGTGGCCTGCCGTTCGACGGCGTGGCAATGCTCGACTGGGAAGGCGCCATCATCCGGCGAGACACGGGAAGGGACTAACGCCAAGGAGAGGCAAACCTATGGCAAAACAGCCTGACCCCGGCATGATCGACAACGCGAACCCCGCCTGGACGGCCCGGGAAACCGCCGAGGCCAGACCATGCAGCGAGGTTTTCCCCGATCAGTTCGCAACCTGGAAGAAGCGCGGCCGCCCGCCTGTCCAGACACCCAAGGTGCATATCGGTTTCCGTCTGTCGATCACCTTCAGATGGCCGAGGTCATGATGCCGCACGAGTTGTTCGGCGAGATGCTTGAGCGGATTGCCCGATTGCCGGCGCCGCCCGTGCCGGCATGAGGGGCGAGAAGCCCAGGATCGGCTGGGACATGCGGGAGAGCCGTGCCGTGTTGGCGCCTCTGGGCAGACGAACGGGGCCACAACGCCGGAGACCAGCGCCGCCGGGTCGGGTTTCAGACATCGGGCATGCCAAAGCCGTTGACGGAGGGGCTGAAGTGGTCAAACGTGCCGAAAGAAGGCATTCATATGGGAAATGTCGGATAAGAGCCTTTACGGCAAGGTGCCGAACTTCACCGCACAACTCGGCTACACCGCCGCGCGGCTCGTGGTGGTGGCGCTGCGGAGTGCGGGCAAGCAGCCGGCCACCGACAGCTTCGGGTCCGGCATGGAGGGAATCAGGGATGCGACGCAGCACGAGACTTGGATATTTCGGACTCTTTCTGCTTCTGGTAAGTTGCTCGCAAGCGCCCAATAATGCACCGCCTCCTCGTACGGTCGCGAATCCCCCAGCGAGTGTTGCCGTTCCCCAGACCCGCGGTTCCACGGCTCCAGCCCCGGCCAATGGCGAAGCCGAGGAGCGGAGGCAGTTAGGGGAGAAGTATCCCGACGCCGACATGGCAATTCGAGAAATCCAACCGAATATCTATGAATTCACAATACTCAAGGGCGGTGTTCAGATCGGTTCGATTGGGATGGGCCCAGGTGGTCCGTCCTTGAACATGAGCGCAAGCTATATGGGCAAGAACGTCGTATTTCTCGGGTCTACAACCTCATTTGTCGGTGCGATTACGCGCGACCGCCGCTCGATGACCGTCAATGTTGCTTCGCTGCACTACGAATCCGCCAAAAGCGACAACCTGCCATTGGCCACTTTAGGTGTGATCGGGCTCGATAACAACGGCATCGTCGCATCGGACAAGGCGAAGACAGGTTGGATCAATTGGGCTGCGTTGGCCGAGTTCACCGACAACGGCCAACATCATAGCGTGAAGCTTACCGATGTGACTTTTTGGGTAAATCGCGGCGGCCAAAATTGGCTTTCGTTCTCGGTTGGCGACGCTCACGAACAAACCGACGGCGGTGGCCCGGGCCGGGCCGTGCCAGTGACCGTAAGCCTGCGCCGCAATGGGCCGAACCAGACGGCGACAATCCAAATCGGTAGCCACCATTTCCATCCGGTGATCAAGGATTCCACTACCCTGGTCCTCGTATCGGATGATCGGGCGTCACATTGATCATATCGTCAACCAATGTTCCTGTGCATTGGTTGGCATCAAATGCCGTTCAAAGCGTTCTTGACTGGCGGCTGACAACGCACAAGGGGTACCTCGCGGTGCCCCGTGGATCGCTCAGCCCTTCCGTTGCCCGGCCCCCCTCCGGGGGCGGATTGGCAAATCCGGCGGCTCAGGCCAGCGACTCGGGTACCGCTACGCGTTGGGCCGGCACCCGACAGCCAAACTGACCGACAATCGACCCGTGCAGTTCCAGCTTGGTTGGAAACCTGCGGCACTTGGACCCCAAGCTGTCCTGGTCAGGGTCACGCCCGTCATCCCGCCGGCGATGCCACGCGCGGCGCTGTGCCCCGCCTTTCGGCAGATGGCGCGACAGGCCCGGCGGTACGGGTCGTGGCGGCAAGCGCAGCCGATTGACGCGACGGCAAGGACAGGGAACATCCACCGCAATCGCGCAAGGGAGGAAACCAATGCCGGCCAAGCCGTTCGTCATCGCGCTCGAAGAGCATTTCCAGGACCCGGAGGTGAGCGCGACCTACGGACCGCTCGACGCCAACCGCGCACCGCCGCTGGTGCAGCGGCTGGAAGACCTCGGCGCCCTGCGCATCAAGGAGATGGATGCGGGCGGCATCGACCTCCAGGTGATCTCCCACGGCGCCCCGGCGATGCAGAAGATGACCGACGCGGAAGCCGCGGTGCGCCTCGCCCGCCGCGCCAACGACCGGCTGGCCGAGGCGGTGCGCGCGCATCCCACCCGCTTCGCCGGCTTCGCCGCGCTGCCGACACCTGACCCGAAAGCCGCCGCCGACGAACTGGAACGCGCGGTGACCAGGCTCGGCTTCAAGGGCGCGATGATCCACGGCCTGACCAACGGCCGCTTCCACGACGAGCGCGAGTTCTGGCCGATCTTCGAACGCGCCCAGGCGCTGGACGTGCCGATCTATTTCCACCCGTCGGTGCCGGCGCAGCCGGTGATCGACACCTACTACCAGACCTACCTCCAGGAGGTGCCCGGCATCCTGCGCGCCGCCTGGGGCTTCACCGTGGAGACCGCGACGCAGGGCGTCCGCCTGGTGCTGTCGGGCGTATTCGACGCCTATCCCGGGCTGAAGGTGATCTTCGGCCATCTCGGCGAGGGCCTGCCGTTCTACGCCTGGCGCATCAACATGGCGCTGGAGCGCGACTGGAAGCCAAGCCGCAGCTTCCGCGAGGTGTTCGCGCAGCATTTCTACGTCACCACCAGCGGCTTCTGGTCCGACCCGGCGCTGTTGTGCACCATCCAGGAGCTGGGGCTGGACCGCATCATGTTCTCGGTGGACTGGCCATTCGCACCGAACCAGCCGGCGACGGAATGGCTGCACAGCGTGCCGCTCTGCACGGAGGACCGTGCGAAGCTGGCCGGGGGCAATGCAAAGAAGCTGCTGAAGCTCTAAATCCTACCCTCTCCCGCGCCTTGCGCGGGAGAGGGTAGAGCGAGGGTGATCGGGTCGGCACGCGCCACCCTCGCCTGCCACGCTTCGCCTCGCGACCTCTCCCGCAAGCGGGAGAGAGTGTGGTGCTGGCGCTTCAGCAAATCCCGTCCGCCGCCCGACGCCAAGCCCTCGACCCACGCCCGCTGGACGCCAACAAGCTGGTCGCGGGTATGTGGGAACTGCTGCACCGCACCCTGGGCGAGGCGGTGGCGATCGAGACCGTGCTGGCCGGCGGCTTGTGGCGCACCCTGGCGGATCCGAACCACCTGGAGAGCGCCTTGCTCAATCTGGCGGTGAACGCCCGCGACGCCATGCCGAACGGCGGCCGCCTGACAATCGAAACCGCGAACGTGATGCTGGACGAAGCCTAAGCGGCGCAACACCGGGAGGCGTCACCCGGGCACTACATCCTGATCGCAGTCTCCGACACCGGCCTCGGCATGCCGCAGAGCATCCTGGAGCATGTGTTCGAGCCGTTCTTCACCACCAAGGACGTAGGCCAGGGCACCAGCCTGGGGTTGAGCCAGATCTATGGGTTCATCAAGCAGTCCAACGGCCACATCGCCATCTACAGCGAACCGGACCACGGCACGGCGGTGAAGCTGTACCTGCCGCGGTTGCCAGACAGCTCCTCGCACGCGCCGGAGCCCGAGGCCGCCCGGGAGGCGCCGCCCCGCGGCAATGGCGAATTGATCATGGTGGTGGAAGACGACGACGCGGTGCGGACCTACACCACCGAAACGTTGCGCGAGCTGGGGTATCGCCTGCTGGTAGCGACGGACGGTCAGGCAGGACTGGAGATGCTCGCGCAGAATGCTGCCATTCGCCTGCTGGTCACCGATATTGGCCTGCCCGGCGGCATGACCGGGCGGCAACTCGCGGATGCGGCGCGCCGAGTGAAGCCGGACCTGCCGGTGCTGTTCACCACCGGTTACTCACGCAACGCCATCGTGCACGGCAGCATCCTGGTGCCAGGCACGCAGATGCTGCCGAAGCCCTTCACCTACGTCGCCCTGGCCGCGAAGATCCGCTCCATGCTGGACGGATGAGCGCCAAAACACCGCTGCCTTGACGCATCGCGCCGCCCCACGCACATGCCCCCCATGCCCGATCCGTTCGTCGCCCCACAGGAACCCACCGCCGCCGACGCCATCGCCGCGATCGGCGAGGAACTCGACGTGTTCGACGACTGGATGGACCGCTACCAGTTCATCATCGAGCTTGGCCGCAAGCTGCCCCCCTTCCCCGCCGCATGGTCGGACGACGCACACCGCGTCCCCGGCTGCCAGAGCAAGGTCTGGATGGAAGCCGCGTTGCGCGACGGTGACCTTTACCTCGCGGGCGTATCGGACGCGGCCATCGTGTCCGGCCTGATCGCCCTGCTGCTGCGGGTCTATTCCGGCCGCCCGCCGGCGGAAATCGTCGCCACCGATCCGGTCTTCCTCAAGGATCTCGGCCTGCTGGAGGCGCTGTCCACCAACCGGGGCAACGGCATCGCCGCCATGGCGCGCAAGATCCGCGAGCTCGCCGCGCTGCAACGCGCCGGCTGACCGCGCACACGGCCCGGCGGGCAGCAAATGTCGGCCGGCACCCGCGTCGCCCTGTTCTTCGCCGCGATCTTCGCCGGCGGCGCGGTGAATGGCGGCTTCCTCCCGCTGTTCTTCGCCGACCGCGGCCTGTCGCCCGAGGCAATCGGCCGCATCCTCGGCCTCGCCGCGTTGCTGCGCGTGCTGGCCGGACCGGGCTGGGGCAACGTCGCCGACCGCATCGGCAAGCGCCGCCCCGTGCTGTGCGCCGCCGGCACCGTTGCGGCCCTGGCCGCGCTGGCGTACCTGCCGGTGACCGGCTTCCTGGGCTTCCTGGCGGTCGCCTCCGTGCAGGGGGTGGCCGCGGCCGCACTCAGCCCGCTGGTCGATTCGCTCGCTTTGGCGCTGGCCCGCGAGCAGCGGCTGGAGTACGGCCCGGTGCGATCGATCGGGTCGGTCGCCTACATGCTGGCCAGCGCCGCCACCGGCCGCTTGCTCTCCGCCGCCGGCACCGCCCTGGTGCCCTGGCTCCTCGCACTCGGCTACGCCGCCGCTGCCGCCCTCGCCCCGCTGCTCCCCGAGGCCGTCGTGCCGCGCGCCACCGCCCGCCCCCTTGCAGGGCTGCGGCTGTTCGCCCTCCCCTCGTTCCGTCTGACCGTCGCCGCCAGCGCGCTGATCCAGGGCGGGCACGCCGCCTATTACGGTTTCGCCCCACTGTTCTGGCGCGCCCAGGGCTACAGCGACACCCTGATCGGATTGCTCATCGCCGAGGGCATCGTCGCCGAAATTCTGCTGTTCGCGCGTGGCCGCAAGCTGGTCGAACGGCTCGGCCCGGCCGGCCTCACCGCCGCTGCCGCCGCCGCCTCGCTGCTGCGCTGGAGCGTCACCGCCCTGGCGCCGCCCTTGCCCGTGCTGGCCGCCGTGCAGTTGCTGCATGCCGCCACCTTCGCCATGCAGCACCTCTCGGCCATGCTGGTGCTGAGCCGCAGCGTACCGCCCGAACGCGCCGCCACGGCGCAAGCGCTGCACGCCGCGCTGGGCATGGGCGCACCGACCGGCTTGATGATGCTGCTCTGCGGCTGGCTCTATATGCGCGGCGGCGGCGGGTTGGCGTTCCTCGCCACGGCCGCCTGCGGCGGTGCGGCACTGCTGCTGGTCGGCCCGCTGGCGCGCGCCATCCGGGTCACGCGGTAACTATCTCTGGCCCACTGGCGCCCGACGTCCGCGTCACGCGGTAACTATCGTTGGCCCGCTGGCGCCCGACGTCCGCGTCACGCGGTGACGGTCTCCGGCAACGCACTCAGCTTCTGGCCGCTGTTTTCCAGCTCCAGCACGCGGTTGCTGATCTTCACCCGCATCACCGCATCGCGGCGGACACCGTGCCGCGCCAGATCGACGAAAAACCCGTGGCAGCCGTTGCCCATCCCTACCGCCGCAAGGTCGTCGCGGAAAGCATCGGCGACCAGCGTCTCGATGCGCCGGTCATCGGCATAGACTTCCAGCCGTATCGGCTCCAGCCGGTCGGTCTGCCGGCACCAGCCGTAGAGCTGTCCGTTCAGCACGCCGTCGATCCGGCCCTCGAAGTTGGCGGTCGCCGCCGCCAGGTACTCCGCCCGGTTCGGCTGCACATGCAGCAGCAGGCGCGATCGGGCCGCATCGTCCAGCCGCATGCCGCAGAACTCCAGCACCCGGTCGATCACCATGTTCGGCATCGACAATGCCTTCTCGTAGCTCAGCAGCAGCACCGGGCAGTCCGCCCGCTGCACGAACTGGGCCAGCCCGTACATCGCGTTGGCCGTCTTCACCATGGTGTCCAGCTCGCCGAAATACTCCGACAGCGCGTTGCGTACCGCGACCGCCACCGGATCGCGGTAGATCACGATCAGATGCGGATTGCGGAACAGCGCCAGTTCGGCACTCGTCAGATAGACGTGCAGATTGGGGATCTTGAAACCCCACCGTGCATGCGTCGCGTTGCGCGCCCTAATCAACTCCTGCAGCATGTTGATGTCACGATGACGCAACAATTCGAGGATCTGCGCGTCCTCGTTGACCACGTCGTGCAGGAACTCGCCCATGAACGCGCCGGCCTCCTTCAGCAGGGTGGCGACCAGGCTGGTGCCGGAACGGGCGATACCGGTGACGATGATGGTGCGCTTGCCCGCGTCCTTGCGGGTCCGCGGCGCTGGCGGACGGGTGGCGATGACGCCAATGTTCAGGAGTGTCTCGTGGTCCACCGATGCTCAACCCCGCTCGGTTGCTGTTCGCGCTGCCGCACGCTTGTATCGGTTATTTCGATCCAAAACTCAACCGGTTCGGGTTGGAATTTTTCCCGTGCTTATCTATGCGGGCGGAGCGAATCCAAAAATACAACCGGATATGACTTGCCGGCCGCCTCAATCCAGCCGCGGGTCAGGCACCCGGGCCGCGACAAGCACATCCACGCGACGCACGCCGCCGGCCAGCAACGCGGCGGTGCAGGCGTTCGCCGTGGCACCGGAGGTCATCACGTCGTCGATCAGCACGACAGACCGGCCGGCCAGCAGCGCTGCCCGTTTCGGCCGGAGGGCGAAGGCATCGCGCACCGCCGCGGCGCGCTCGGCGGGGGATTTTGTGTCGAGCGAGACCGTGGCGCGACGCCGGAGCAGCCCGTCGAGCAACGCCGGGACGCCGGCGATGCGGGCGATGCCGGCGGCAAGCAGGGCCGCTTGGTTGTAGCGGCGCTGGAACAGGCGCAGCCGGTGCAACGGCACCGGCACCAGCAGGTCGGCCTGGCGCAACAAGGCCGCCCCTGCACGCGCCATGTGCGGCGCCAGCATCGCGGCAAGCTCCGGCCGGTCGGCATGCTTCAGCGGCAGGATCAGTTGCCGGGCCTGCGCGTCATAACGCAACGCCGCGCGCGCCCGCCCGAACAGCGGCGGCGAGGCCAGACAGGACGGGCAAAGCGCGGCGGCATCGCCCTGGGCGACCGCGGCGAACGGCACGCCGCAACGCGCACAGCATGGCTCGGTGAGGAAATCGGTCCGGCAGAAACAGACGCCGCATAATTGGCCCTGCACGTCCACCGGCGCGTCGCAGCAGATGCATTGTGGCGGCAGCAGCAGGTCCAGCAGGCTACGGGGGACGCGAAGCAGCAGGGAATGGGTGAGGATCATGATGAGCAACTGCGCAATGGAGCAGGAACCTGGCCCGCGCCTGCCGGAAGCGGCGCGGTCGTCGGTCAATGGCGTTCCGGCGACAAGTGCGATGTTCCGTTCGCCTGAGATTTCAGGTGCTCCGGGCTTTCAGCATCGCCATCGCGGCGTCGGGCCCGCGCAGGATCTCCACCAATCGGATGCGCCCGATGCACGCCGGAGCGTCCTCGCCCGCGGCTGGACGCAGCGCCTCCGCGGCACGCTGCAATTGGCGGTCGTAATGCTCGGCGCTGCCGATCTGCCGCGCAGTTGTCTCGAAACGGCGCAGATCCCGCGCGGTCGCCTCCAACGCGGTGATCGTGTCGTCCCCGCCTGCCGCGATGCCGGCTGACGGCGCGATCAGTCGTACCTCGAGTTCGCTGGCGAAGCGTTCGCGGCACGCCGCATCCACGCCGCGACGGACTTGCTCCATGCGACCCCGTTTGGTCGGGTGCCATTCCGACCATAGATCGAGATTCTTGAGCATGATCGCAACCCGCCGAACGTCCCGCGTCGCACCCGCCACGTCGAGGGAGGGAAGCAGAGATCGCTCGATACCGTCGAGCACGAAGTCCACAGCCCGGTCGGCGGTCGCGCGCAATGCCGGATCGTCCTGACGCGCCACGAACTCGTCGGCCACGCGAATCAGCAGTTCGGACCGCGGCAGCCACTCCATCGCCATGGCGATCATCATGGTCAGCGGCAGGGAACCAGCCGGCGCCACACTTGCCAGGATTGCGCTCAGCGCCGCGGGCTCGGGGTCGATGCCCGCCCTCGCTTGGACCACGATACGCAACAGCGACGGCGCCTGCGCGAGCAGCGCGGCTATGCTACCCGCCAGCGCAGTATGATCGCATGTTCGCAGACCGCTTGCCGTCGTCCAACCAGGTGGCACCGGAGCGGTAGCGAGGATTTTGGCTGCTCGCAGCCAGAGATCCTCACCGGTTTCGACGATCCGTTCCAGATCGTCGTAGCGCGCGAGCTGAGAGGACGCGGCGCTGATTGCCTCAGCGGGGGCACCGAGCTCAAGCGTCACCTGCTGAATCAGTGGCGACAAGGCGGTGCGCGGTATCGATGGCGCCCCTGCACTCCAGTCGGCCCCGTCGACAATCAGCGGCTCGAGCGGGATGACCAGCAGCCGGGATAGGTTCAGTTGCCGCCTCGGCCGCAGGTCGGCCAGCCGTCCACGCAACGGCGCTATCAGCTTGTCGGCCTCCCCACGGTCCGCGAGATTGTCGACAATCGCGAGCACGCGCACGATCCGTTCGTCTTGCGCGGCGACCAGCTCGCGCTGAAGCGCGCGCAGCGCCGGCCCGTGCAGCGGGGTCGATGCAGCGATACCAGTCATGGCCGCCTCCTGCAAAATGCGCGCATCACAGAGTCTTCGCCAGCAGCGCCTCGTTCCGCGCGATCAGGTCACACACCGTTGCCCCGGTGCGCCAGTCCTCGAACTGCTGGACAATCTTGCCTCGATGGGCGGGCAACTGGCTCGCGATGCGGACGGACTGGCTGATCCACTCGTACGCCTCGCGCGGCACCACCGGCACCAGCGCGGCCATTTCCGCAATCGTTCGGCCCGCCGCAGGACCGAGTTCCCACAGCGCACAGATACGATCCCAGCCGTCGAGCAGCCAGTCGGGCCTGGCCAGCAACCGCAACAGCCCATCCGGGTCGGCCGCCCAGCGCTGCAGCAGCCCGACGATGTCGCTGGGTAGCTCCTGGGCATCGGCGAGAGTGGCTTTTGCCATCTGAATTGTCAGATCGGCGCTGCTGACGACCAAGCCGGCCTCGGCCGCGTTGTCGTCCGGCTTTTGCTCGGCGAATTCGGCGACCTCGCGGCGCAGCCGGACAAGGCGGGCGATGGCGATGGAGATGTGGGCGGTACGGCCGACCCCGATGCTACCGAAGCACGTGGCGAGTTGCTCCAGCATCAAGACGACCGTCTCAGGCAAGCAGTGCAGCCTCGGCGCGAGGCGCGATACCGCGCGCTTTGCGCGCCATTCCAACGCGGCCGGATGGTCCTGCTCCGGCGGAATCGGATTTTCACCTTCCAGTTCAACCTGGCGCACCACCTCCAGCAACAGATCGAAATTCGCCTGGAGACACGCATGGCTCTCTGCCTCGCGCGCGCGGCGCGCCGCTGCCTGCGCCCCGCGGCCGGCCAGTCCCTCGGCGGCAACGTCGCGCGCCGTGTGGCGGATCGCCTCAGGCGTAACGCCCCGTAGCAGCAGCACTGCTTCGTTGAGGCGGCGGTCGTGCAGGGTAGGATTGCACAGGCTGTCGATGCTGCCCCAAGGCAGGATATAGACGCCCTGCCCTCCCGTCGGATTGGGCACGATGACCTCCAGCGAACTGCGCTCGCCGGGCCGGGCGCGTGCGCCGGCCAACTGCGGGGTGGTGAACGGGGTCGCGACGCCACGCTCCAGGAAAGTGGTCGGCACGAAGCGCGTGACCAGATGGAACTCTTGCCGGATTGCCGCTATTTGCGACTTGCTCACGCTCGCGTGTCCACGGGTTGCCCGCCTCAGTTATCGCGACGATCTGAAGAAATCGTTCATAGTCCCGCAGACATGCTGAGTCGGCTTGGGTCGGACGTGCCGGGTTTCCGGTTCGGGCCACCAACGCCGGGCGGCAAAGGTTGGGCAAGGAACGCTGCGTGCAGCGTCGGAACGCGGCCGCGTGCAGCAGCGCTGACGGTCCGGGCTTCCCGGCCGGCAACCCCGACGCCAGGCTTGGTCGGCACCTCGAAGGACATCGCTGTCGGGTCCCCACACACGGCGCACTGTCGGCCGGCAGTGGTAAAGGACGGATGAAGAGGGCGTGGAAAGCTGTGGCGATCGTTCAGTCCGCGCCGGTCGTTCGAACGAAGGTTGCCCCTGGCGAACCCGCTGCGCCGATTGCATGCGATAGGGTGACTAACGGCGCCGCATCCTGCATGGGCCGGTCAGGCGATGGCTGTATGGGTTCGCCGAGGAATAAACGAATCAAACATGCGGCGCAGCATCGTCCGTCCCGTCATGGCGGGCAGCGAAGCACGCAGAATCCATCCGCTTCGTGCACGTCGGCTGGTCCTTGATGCCGCGACAACCCGGCTCCGCGGCACGCGGATTTCCGCGGGTTGAACGCTTGCCTGCTGGCAGGACGGACATCCGCGATCCGGCTTGTCCCCGCTAACGCGCGACGATCTTCTGACCCCGGATAACCGGCGACCAATCCGCCAACAGACGAAACACCTCGCCGGCGGGTTGCGGCGGACTGAACAGGAAACCCTGCGCCTCGCGACAGCCATTGGCAGCGAGTTGCTCAAGCTGTGCCGGCGTTTCGACCCCTTCGGCCGTCGTGGCGATGTTGAGACCGGTCGCGAGTTGCAGGATGGCTCGCACGATGACGCCACCCTCGTGCGACTCCATCATGCCGGCGACGAAGGACTGATCGATCTTGATCCGGTCGAACGGGAAGCTGCGAAGATGGCTCAGCGACGAATAGCCGGTGCCGAAATCGTCCATGGCAATGCGCACACCCAGCGCGCGGATCCGCCGCAGCGTCTCCTGCCCTGCTGAGTATTGCTGGAGCAGGGCATTCTCGGTGACTTCCAGTTCGAGCCGTTCGCCGGTCTGGCCGGATGCGGCGAGTGCCGCCTCGACGGTTTCCGTCAGGTCGTCGCGCACCAACTGGTAGGGCGACAGATTGACGGAGACGCGGACACCCTCCGGCCAATGCGCGGCCTCGCTGAGCGCGGTGCGCAGCACCCAGGCCCCGATCGGCACGATCAGCCCGGTTTCCTCGGCGCATCGAATGAAATCGCCGGGCAGCATGACGCTGCGGTTCGGATGGTGCCACCGCAGCAGCGCCTCGAAGCCACGCACACGGCCGTCGGCCATGCTGACCTGCGGCTGGTAGTAGAGTTCGAAGTCGCCGTGTTGCAAGGCGTGGCGCAGATCCATCTCCAGCCCCCGCCAGGCCTGGGCGTCGCGATCCATCGCCGGCTCGAAACAGCGGCAGATGCCGCGGCCGTCGCGTTTGGCGGCGTAGAGCGCGATGTCGGCCCGCCGCAGCAGTTGATCCACATCCAGATCGTCGCGACCGGCGAGCGTAATGCCGATCGAGGCACCGACCACCACGTGATGGCCGCTGAGATCGTACGGCCTGCTCAAAGCGTCGATCAGCCGGCGCGCCATCGTTTCGGCGATCGCCGGTTGCTCGACGCCGAATTGGGCGATGGCGAACTCGTCGCCACCGAGCCGCGTGATCGTGTCCACCTCGCGCACGCCGTCGCGCAGCCGTCGGGCGACTTCACACAGGAGTTGGTCGCCGACGGGGTGGCCGAGCGTGTCGTTGACCGCCTTGAACCGGTCGAGATCCAGATACATCACCGCCAGCCCCTGGCCGCGGCGCACCCGGCGCAGGCCGTCGGCGACCGCCTCGCGAAATGCGACGCGGTTCGGCAGCCCGGTCAGGGCATCATGCCGCGCCATATGATCGAGCTTCGCGCCGTTGCGGCGCAGTTCCGCGGTGGTTTCGTGCAGGCTGGTCGTCAAACGTTCCAGTTGCTGGGTCTGGCGGAGCGAGAACCACAAATAGCCGACGATCGAGGCGGTGAAGATCAGCCCGCCGGCCAGCACCGCAAGGGCGCCCCAGTGCCCGACGCCTGCTGTGAACGCCGCCGCGGGGACAAAGATCGCGTCCCACCGCTGGTCAACCAGTTCGAGTGTGCCCTGCCAATGCCGGCCCGCCAGCAGCGACGCCTCGCTCGGGGCCGGCGTCGCATCCGCGGCGTGCCAGTAGATCAGACGGTTGCCGGGCGACGCGGCGGGATCGAACACGAACATGTCCAGCCCGGCCAGGCGCACCTTCGCGGCCAGGATGTTCTCGATCATCGTTGCTGTCTCGAAGGCGCCGAGCACCACCCCGTCCACCGGTTGCGGCCCGTCGCCGGGCGCCTCCTCCTTCGGGTTGACGGTGATGAAGCTCATCACGCCGCCATTCGGCCGCTGCATGTTGACCAGCTTGAGCGGCGGGGTCGCGGCGGGCCGTTCGGTGGTGCGCGCCCGTGCGAGGACGCTGTTCCGCATGCTCTCGGAGGCGAGGTCGAACCCAAGGATCGGACGGTTGATCTCGCTGGGGTCGGAATAGAGGATCGGGAAATACTCGTCGCGGTCCTGCGCGCGCACCAGCTTCCCCGCGGCATTGCGTTCGACGATCTGGAAGTCCGGCAGGCCGGTGGCCCGGATGTCCCGCTCGAACCGGTCGCGCTCGGCGGCGGTGACGCGCGGCGCCCAGCCGGTATCGCGCAAGCCCACCACCCGCTCGCGCAGGCTTTTCGAGAAGGCGAGATACTCGGCGCGGCTGGCGCGATGGTCCAGCGATTCGAAATAGGCGCGCATGGAATACAGCAGGTCGGTGGCGTCTTTCAGGCCGGCATTGATCGTCTGCAAATTGTCGTGGGCCAGGCTGGTGAAGCGCAGCTCG
>JBEKNT010000167.1:0-13134 GCA_049522565.1 Acetobacteraceae bacterium | reverse complement strand
AGCAAAGTCGTGGGTGGCCGGCCTTCGCCGGCCAAGACGCGGAGGTTTCGATCCGCAGGCAACTGACACGAATGTTCCCGGACGGTCACTAAACGTCGAGCGGGTTCGACTCGGACCAGGTTGAGCGCGACGTCGATGGTGACGTGTGCGACATGCGAATATCCCAACCCGTCCTTCCAGTTCAGGGTCACCCTGACGCGGCTCCGGCCCGCGCTGCGGTTGCCGTTCAAGCAGGATGGCGACAACCGAGCAGGGTGATGCAGATCCTATGCTCGGGCAGCACGGATCGCGCTATGCTGCGGCGAAACCCTGTTCCTGGCCGCACCCGTCAATCGGCCTGCTGCTCCACTTCGATGCCAACCGACTGATCCGGCCGGAGGTCGCCTCCTGATGATCGCAGGTCCAACGGGTCCGGCTCCCGATCGCCGCTGCTGGTCCGTTCGTCGCGCAGCGCGCCGCATCGCCTTGGCTTGCGTCCTCGGCTGGTGGCTGCTGCCGTCATCCGCCATGGCCCAGAGCTTCGACTGCGCGAAGGCGCAGGACCCCGTCGATCGGGCGATCTGCGCCTCGGCAAAGCTGCGTCAGCTCGATAGCGACGTGGCAGCCGCCTACGCGGCGGCGTTGCAGCGCAATGGCGCAAACGCCGAGTCAATCCGAGGAGCCCAACGGAGTTGGGCGCATAACCGAGCGATCTGCATTGCCAAAGCGCACCAGGCGGAAGCAGGCGCGAGCAATCCGGAAGCGTGCCTTGCCGCGGCTTATGCCGACCGGCTCGCCGCGTTGGCCGGGACACCAGCCCAGTCTCCGGTCGCGGCGGCTACGCCGGGATCAGCGACAATCAAGCCGCAGGGCGCGGCAGCCGCACCGAATATCGCAACCCCGCCCGCCGCGCCGAACGTCGCAACGCCGCCCGCTACAGCGAACGTCGCAACGCCGCCCGCCACAGCGACCCACCCGCCGGCCAGCATGCCGGCCGCGCAAGCGCCTGCCACTCCGGAATTTGCCGCGGCGCAGCCGGCAACCGGCCTGCCCGCCATCCCCGACAGTGCGGGGACCCTGGAGCGCGAGCGCTTCCCAACGGCCGGCGAAACCGACGTCCTGCTGCACGTCACGACCCCCGGGCGCTTCGCCCTGCGCGCCGCGAGCCCCACCGGCACCGCGCTGCAACTCGTTGACATGCTGACCGGTCCCGGTGAACGCCAGGGCTGGCCCGGCAAGCAGGATGGCCGCATCGACGCCCTGCTCGACACCGGGACCTACAAGGTCCGCGCCTTCGGCGATCCGGCCGCCACCGGCGACACCACCCTCTCGTTGACCCCGTTCGTCGCGGCCGGTCCCGCCCTGCTTTCCCCGGGCTATCTGCCGGTCGCCATGACCCTGCGCGACCTGCAATCCCAGTCGTTCTGGCTGGTGGTCGGGGATGATTCGGTGCCGACGCGCATCGAGGCTGCCGGTCGTAGCCTCGCCGCGCTGACAGTATGGCGCGACGGGCGTGACCTGGTGGCGGTGCCGCAGACCACCGACACCATCGCCGAGACGCCGGCGCACCCGATGACCGACATCGTCCTGTCCGGCAACCTGCCACCCGGCACCTACCTGGTCACCGCCTATGGCGGGCCGAGACTGCCCTGGGCCGACGGCGTCCCCGACGACCCATTCTACCTGCGCACCGGCCGCACCGCCGATCTGCTGGCGGGCGGCGTGTCGCGGCAGGTTGGCGTGTTCGGCTCCGAACTGTTCGATGTCCCACCGGACGCCGCGCGTGCGCTGCTGATCCTGCCCCAGCCGGCGGAGGCGCATCTCAGTGCGGCGGCACCGGGCGCGGACACACTGAGCGCCGAGATGGCAAAGACCGACCGTGCACGGGCCGCGCTGTTGGACCTGCCGGGCAAGCCGGCCACGCAGCGCTCCGTCACGCTGCGGGCGGCGCCCGGGCAGGCATTCACCTTGCGTCCGTTGGCCGCCAGCCAACCAGCCTCCCTTGGTCCGCTGGGCAATGTCTCAGCCGATCGGCCGGGGCGTTATTGGCTAGCGGTGCAGGAGCCGGCGAATGGCGGCGATGAACTGCCGGCTGCCGCGATGCTGGTCAGGTTTTCCGTCGATGCGACGACAGGCGAGCGGTCGGGGTCCGCCGAGGTCCTCGCCTCGCCCGGTGTTCCGTCCGTCGGCCCGGGCCAGGCCTGGCGTACCCGTTTCAACCTGCGCGGCCCCGGCGCGCTGCTGTTCCATGCGACCGGCGTCGTCACGGTGGCGGTGCATGCCGAGGGGCCGGCACTGACCGCCCGCGTCACCACACCGGAAGGGGCGGTGCTGAACGCGACGGGGAACGGCACCGCCGCGACCAGTTGGGCGCTGTCCCCTGGCTGGTACACGCTGGTGCTGACTCCGAAGCCGAACGCGATCGGCATTCTCGACCTGACGCTCGGCCCGCCCGGCCTGATCCCGCCCGCGCCGGCGCCGCCCGGACCGGAGGCGCCGGTGCTGCCGCTGGGCGAGCAAGCGATCGACGCGCAGCATCGGCTGGCGCTGCTGGTGAACCGCGAGCCCGCCGCCCCCGCCGCCCTGGTGATGCGGCGCGCCCCGATCGAGCTGGCCGATGGTCCGGTGGTCGAGACCGTGCCGGCCGGCGATCCGTTCACGCTGGCGGTGCATGCCCGCGCCGCCGGCAGCTTGGCGGTGCGCGACATCGCCGCCCGCCGCATGCTCCAGAGCAGCACCATCGTGGCCGGTGAAGCGACGACGGTCACGCTTCCCGCCGCCGACCAGGCCCGGACACTTGTGGTGGCGCTGCTGCCCGAGGCGCAATCGGCCGCACCCGAACCGGCGCTGGCCGCAACCCTGACGGCGCTGCGGGATGGTCAGCCGGAGTTCCTCGACCTGGACCGCGGCAAGCAGGCGAGCTTCGCGCTGAGCGTGGGGCAGGGCGGCCTCTATCGGGTGCAGACCACCGGCCGCCTCAAGACAGCCGGCCGCATCGGCACGGGCTTCATCCCGGTGCTGGGCGAGGCCGCCGCCAACGGTGTTGGCCAGAACATGCTGCTGCAACGCTATTTGCGTGCCGGCCGCTATCGGCTGGACGTCACGGCGCAGGACTCGGCCGGGCACCTGGGGGTCAGCGCCAGCGAGACGCCGCTGGCCGAGGGGGCCGAGCTGCTGCCCGCGGGCAGCGCGCGGGCGACCGTGACGCCGGGGCGTGGCGTGGCCTTGCAGATCCGGATTGCCACCGCCGGCCGTTACCATCTCGATTTGCTCGGGGACGGACGCACCTTCACCGCGCGGTTGGAGGACGCGGACGGCTGGCCGCTCCGCGCCGCCGGCGACCTGTCGTCGATCGACCAGGATCTTGCTCCTGGCCGGTATCGGCTGATCGTCCAGCCACCAAGCGTCGAGGCCCGCGTTGTCGCGCGCCTGCGGCAAGTCGTGCGACCAGTGGCGCTGACCGGCCACGGTCCGCACCCGCTGCCATTCGATGCAGCGCAATCCCTGGAGTGGCGGGAGCCGCCCGGCCGGGACGATGCACGCACCCCCGATACCTGGATCTTCGCCCTCGCGGGACCGGCGAACGTGTCGCTGACTGTTACCGGCGACGGCATGGGTGCCACACTCCAGGCGGTAACCGCCGATCCGGCCACGCCTTCGCTCGGCCGCCTGATCGCCGGGACTCCGTTCAAAATTGCCCTGCCGGCGGGAGCGTATCGCGTCGAGGCACGCAGCCTCGGGCGCAACGACCGGCTGGCGTACACGATTGCGCTGCATAGCGAGGAGCTACAGCCGGACGTGGCGCGGCGCGTGACCCTGCCGGCCGAGCTGCCGTTCGCGATCGCGGTGCCGCGGGTGGTGGCGTTGACCAGCTTCGGCCGCGTGCCGTTGCGGGCGGAACTGCGTGACGAAGTCGGGCATGTGCTGGCCCGCGCCGCGGGACGCACCGATGATTGGAACATCGCGGTGTCGCGGGTGCTGCCAGCCGGCCGCTATCGCCTGGTGCTGGCACCGCTGGCGCCGCCTGGCGCCTCGGCAACCGCGGGGACTGATGACAGTGCGACCAATGATGCCGCCGATCAGAGCAGCGACGGCGGGATGGGCGCTGGCCAGGATGCGGACAATGCGGGCCAGAACCAGGACAGCACGGGCCAGGGTGCCAGCCAGGACAACAACGATCAGGCCGCCAGCGACAGCAACGGCGCGGCCAGCAGCAGCGACAACGATAGCGGCCAGGCCAATAACAACAACGACAGCGGCGCAGCCAACGGCAACGACAGCGCCCAGGCCAACAACAACGACAATGACCAGGCCAATAGCAGCGACAACGATGCCGGCCAGGCAACCAACAGTGACACTGCCCAGGACAATGCGGGGCCGGCCTCCGATGACCAGACCGCCCCCAGCCGGTCCCCGGCTCGCACCCAGATCACTTTGCTCCTGCCGCAAGCGCAGCCGGACGTTGCCTTGCCCACCGATGGAGCCGTCGCACTGACAGCCGGCGGTGTGCAGCAGGTGACGTTGGCGCCATCGAACCCCGGCAGCCTGCTGGTGGCAGCCGCGGAAGCGCCCGTCGAACTGATCCTCGCGCTTGAGGAACAGGGCGCCGATGGCTCGTGGCGGACCCTGGGACAGGGCCAGGGTCTGGCACCGATCGTCGCGGTGCCCATCGCGAGTGCCACGACGCCCCGGCGGTTGGCGGTGTGGGCGGTGGATGGCGGCACGGTGCCGATCCGGGTGGCGGCGCGCGCAATCACCGCGGCTCCGGGGCCGATCGGCCCGGTGACCCTCGCCCCCGTCGCACTTGGCGGCATTACGCGACCTTGGTTTGCCGCGCCGGTGGCCGATCCGGGTGGCCTCATGCTGCGGCTCGAGGCGGCCGATCCGGGGCTGCTGGCGGCCTCGGTGCCAGAGCAACCGGCGGAACCGCTGGCGAATGGCACGATCGTGGCGCAATCGGAGGCAGTCTGGCTGCTGTCGCCGCAGCAGACCGCGCCGAGCCTTGCGGTGGTGCAGGCGGCGCACGGCTCGTTGGCCGCGGCGGTGCCGGCAGGCGGACACGCGACCATGCGGTTGGCGGCGGCGCCGGGTTCGGCGCTGTGCGGCTATGTCGCCGAGTCCGGGCTCGGCCAGCCCGGGTTGGACGCCGGCCGGGGGATGGGCGTTGCACCGGGCAGCGCCTTCGCACTGTGCGGCGGACCGGCGCTGCGCGCCTGGAACGCCGGCGGCGACGCGGCGCTGCGGCTGCGGTTGCGCCGTGCCGACCTGGCGCTGCAGCCGGACGTGGCGGTGGACCAGTCCTTTGCCGGCCTGTTGCCGCCGCATGCCGCGCTGAAACTGGCGCTGCCGGCGGGCCTGAAGCGGCTGGACGTCAGCTTGGCGCCAGGGGCCGCGCTGGTGGCGGGGTGGCAGCAGGCGAGCGCCGTCACCGCGTGGTCGGGCGACGCAGCGCTCAGCCGCAGCCTGACCGGGGACTGGGCCGATGCGTTGCTGGTCAATACCGGCGATGCGCCGGTGCCGGCGGCGCTGAGCGTGACGGCGGCGGCGGCGGCGCCAAGCCTGGCGCCCGGCGCCGTGTTCCGCCGCTTCTTCGGGGCGGGCGGGTCCTTTGTGCTGCCTCTGATTGCGCAGCCGGGGCAGCGTCTGACCCTGGCGGGCGACGCGACGGCAACGGTCGTGCGGCCGGACGGCCAGGTGCGACAGGGGCGCGTGGTCGGACTGGACGGCCCGGCGCAGGCGGTGGTGACGCATGGCGCCGGACCGCTGGCGCTGTGGATCGAGGGAGCCGGCGTCTCGCCCTGGCCGGCCACGCCGCCGCGCGACGTGACGCTGCCGGGGTGGGTCACGCTGACCGGCGAGGCGATGGCGTTGCATCTGTCGCCCGGCGCCCCCGTCCTGCTGCGGCTCTCCGGCACCGCCCCGGCCATCGTGGCGATCGGCAACGACCCGCCGGTGCTGTTCGCCAAGGGCGTGGCGACGGCCCGCTATCTCCCGGCCGGCGACACGCTGCTGCATATCCTGGCGCCGCAGGACGGGTCGCTGTCCGGCTCGCTGGAGCTGTCCGGCACGCCGGTGGTGCAGGCAACCGAGGGCGTCGGCACGCCGGTGGCCATCGCACCCGGCAACGCTGCGGTGTTCGGCTTCAACGTCGCGGCGGCCGGCCTCGTCGGGCTCGGCGTCCGCGCCGATCCGGATCGGGTGGAGGCGCGCCTGCTGGACGAGCATGGCGTGACGCTGGCGCGGGGCGTGTCGATGCTGCGGCAGCTTGCGCCCGGCCACTATCTGCTGGAGGCGAGCGTGCCGCCGGATGCGCCGACCACCCTGGTGCGGCCCGCCGTGCTCGGCACGGTTCCGCATCCCAATCCGCCCCCGGCGGAGGTGATCCGCGGCCTGCTGCTGGCCGCCGGGTTCGCCCCGCCCGATGGCGTGCGCTAGTGGATATTCTGCGTCAGTCTCGCATCCTGGCTAGTACAGCGGTTCCATGGATCGACTACTATCGCAAGCACGCGAAATGCCGCGGAATGACTCGCGATTGACCATCGTAGCATAGGGTCGGTTTCAAGGAATCGCTATACTAGTGATGGTAGGCAACGCCCGCCGCCCAGTGGTCCTCGAAACGCGCGTAGGCTGCGGTGACGATGGCCGCCCAGCCCGCCTCCGCCGGCAAGCCCAGCCAGGTGAACGCTGCTTCAGGACCAAGCTTCGGCCAGTCATGGAGCCAGCGCAGGCTGTCCTCGACCGCCCCGGGCGGCAACACGAGGGACCCTGGGTAGGCGTTCTCGCGGCCAGCGCGAGCGTCCGCCAAAAGGGTTGTCACAAGCTCGATATTCTGGTCGGTCTGCACATCCAGCGATGGGATGGGTTCCTGCCCAAGTGCCTCGGCTAAACGGTTCTCGACATTGGCCAGAATGGAGCGTCCCCGGTTTGGGCCGGAGGATACCTGCGCGATACTGCGTCCCTCCCCTGATCGGCGGTCGCCGATGATATGGCCGTCGAAGCGGCCGCCGAGGTCCCACCAATCCCAGTGCCCAAGTGGGTTCAACCATCGCCCGAAGGCTCCCGTTTCGGGATGGCGCTCCAGCTTCCGGCCAAACCGTTCGTAAAATTCGTCCAGGTCCATCGTGTCCGCGAAGCGAACACGCCATTGCCGCAGGCCACCCAGGCGCATCTCAGCACGGATGTTCCCGGTATCGATGAACCAGGATGAGTCGATGACGTTCCCCTCGATCCGCAGTCCCCCCGTATCTTGCTCCGTGAAGATGTGATGCGCCTCGTAGACCTGACGAAATTCTTCAGTCTCGTCGTGGAAGGTCAGCCAACTTTCTGGCAGGTCGCCACGTCGCCCTCGCTGAAAACGGGCAAGCGACGCCCGAACCGCGTCAGCGGGCGGTGTGTCGGAGAACGGCAGGATTACGTAAGCGATAGAGAACATTCACCCCTCAGCTTTTGCGCCCCGAATGTTGGCGAGATGAGGTTCCGCCACTCAGGTCAGATACGCAAGCGACAGAACGCGCTGTCTCGAAAGGTCGCACCGGCGCGGCACTCGCCGAATCAGGGCGTCGAACAATTCGGGCTCCGGGTCTGGCTTTGTAATGGGACGCGGTGCTAGTGCTATCGCTATTGCCGATCGCGCGATGGGGTGGTTATCGTCTACCGAAGATGCTCGGTTGGGCCGGGCACATGGGAAATATCGCTAACTCTTTCTGGACGAATAGGACTCAAGAATGGCGATCAGCTCGCTGAGGAGGTTCTGGCGGCAGTTATCAGGCGCTGTCCATCCTGCCGATGCGCCAATCTTTGATTCGCACCCAGGCCATACGTTCAATCTGTCGTTTCCACCACCGGCATTTGTCGGTGACATAGACAACGCGCCAATCGTTGTGCTGATGGCGAACGGCGGATACAAGCAGGGGCAAACCGAGGCGGAATTTTCGGATCAAGCGTCGGTGGATCTATTCCGCTCCTGGCTGCATGGCGATATCAAGAACATTCCCCCTCGGTTGGGACGCTATTACACCGCAGGCCCATTCAACAAATGGATTGAATCGGGCAAGGCAGTTATTGTCAATGCTGTGCCGTATCGGTCTCCGCGTCTCTCTGAGGAGCCTTTCAACAGGTTGGTTGCCACCAAACTTCCTTCTTGCGCGGCTTCGCTAAAATGGCTTAACGATGAACTGTTACCAGCTGCCATGTCCGGTCAGCGCTTCGTTCTGGTGCATCGCAACGGGTGGTGGCAGGTTCCAAAGCACTTCGCCGCCCGCACGATCGTATTTTCCGACCGGGTTGCAGAGTCTAATCGCTCCTCGCCGGATCGCGATCGGGTGGACCGAGCGCAGCAGTGGCTCGACATGGGTAGCCCACGCCCGAACACGGTGCATCGTGAGCCTAATATCGAAGCCGATAGAACGCGTATCGCAGATCCCGACGACCGGGTTTTCACCTTCGTCAGACCGGCTGCCGACACCGAGAAACGTCGGGGCACCGCTGGCTATGAGCGGTATGACCTGATTGAAGAGGGAATGACCGTCAGGGAGTTTATGGAAAAACACCGGCTTCGGCCCTTTGATCCTCCGAGGCGGGTTGATGTGACCTACAATCTCAAGCCCCGCCCCGGTCAAAGGAATCCCAATCTTGAGCTTGGTGAACCCGACGCGCCAAAGGCGATCGCAGCGCGGGAGGCACGAAAAAATCGCGTTGCCATATGAGATGTTGGTTTCATTTTACATATTATTAAGGGTCATGAAATAGTTGCCCTCGACCCTATCGCGCGCACATACCATGGGGAATTATAATAAGATCAACCTACGGATGGAGAGGCGGGCGGTAAAGTAAGGTTTTGAAACACATATTTCACAGAATTCACATATTAAGGCGCAAGGCATATTAATCTGATCCGTGCCTTAATCTGTGAAATCTGTGAAATCTGTGTTTCAAAACTTTGCTTTTTGCAGCAGCGAACAGGAGGAATATTGCGGGGGTATCTCGATGCAATGGATGCATCCAAGTCCACGCCATAATATGTGAGATCTACGTGTCAAGAAGGCTCTCAATATTATAGAGGGCCTTTCGCAGCGCAATCTGCGCACCGCTTTGAAGGCAACTATCATGGGAAGGTTAATAACTTCTTGGCTGCCCACTTGCCACCTCTGCCGTCACCTGATCGTGGCGGATGGCCCGGGACAGTTGAGAGCGCCGGTATGCGACCACGAGATCGAGAAGGGCTGACAGGAAGCAGAGGGCGCAAGACGGTCTTGTCCTTCGCCGCCACTGTCAATCGGCCGTCAATCCGGGAGGTCGGGCCGGTAGGCCTGGGCGGAACCGAAAGTCCGCATTGGGTCGGGAGCGCGGCTATGGCTCCTCGGGCACCCAGTGTAAGATTCGACCCACTGGGCCAGAGGAGACGTCCATGCCGTTGCACCGGGGCTGCGCTCGGTTCAGCCCAAGCCTTGCCGCGCGCTGGGCATGGCGCCCCACCATTCCGCTGCTGCTGTTTTGCCTCACCCTGCTGCTCCCCTGCCTGACCCACGCCGAGGACGTGCCGCCCCCGTTGGATCAGGTGCAGCGCGCCGACGGCGCATTAGTGGTGCCGGACCACTTCCTGCGCGGCTGGGACCCGGTGACCGTGTTCTTTCCCGCCGATACCGGCCCCGCCCAGGCCGGTCCGGAGGACCACCCGGAGCACTTCGTCACCGTCACGCCGGCGCAGCCAGGCGCGTGGCGCTGGCTCGGGCCGCGTGTGCTGCAATTCCGTCCGGCCGAACCCTGGACCCCGCTGCGCCGGGTGCAGATCACCGCCGGCAATCGCAGCGCCAGTCTGGTCCCGCTGTTGCCGGCGCCGGTACAGACTGCGCCGCAGGACCAGCCGGAGGGCATCGCCAACCTCGACACGATCAGCCTGACCTTCCAGGACCCGGTCGATCCGGCCGACCTCGCCCGCCTGCTGACGATCGAGCTGCGTCCGCTGCCCGGCATCGACAGCACCGGCAGCCAGACGCTGACCCGGGCGGATTTCGACATCAAGCCGCTGGAGCGCGCCAGCCGCGCCGACCGGCAGACCTACCTGGTGATGCTGCACCAGCCGTTGCCCGACCAGCGCCTGGTGATCCTCCGCCTGCGCCTGTCCGACGCCGCCGGCCTGGACGATCCCCTGTTCGAGATGCGGCTGCGCACGGCGACACCGTTCACCCTGTCGAGCCTCGACTGCGGCGACGGCTATCGCGCTGCGACCGCCGACGGGCTGACCACCTGCAATCCCGACAGCGACACCGGGAACGCCCCGCAGCGGCGCTCCGTCGCGCTGGATTTTTCCGCGCCGCCGCAGACGCTGGACATCATGCAGGCGCGCAACGCGTTCCGCATCTCGCCGCCGGTGGACGATCTGAAGGTGACCGCCGACTCCGCGTCGCCGCAGACGCTGCATCTGGCCGGCAGCTTCGCCGCGGAAACCGAGTACACGCTGGAGGTCGCGCCGGGCAGTCTGACCGACCAGCGCGGCCGAGCGCTCGGCGGCTCGGCGCAGCGCCTGCGCTTTGCGTTCCGGCCGGTGCCGCCGCGGCTGGTGTGGGACGCGTCGCAGGGGATCGTGGAGCGCGACGGCCCGCAGATGGTGCCGGTGCGCGGCCACGGCTACGCGCATGCCGATGTGCGCATCCACCGGATCGACCCGCTGGACCGCGATTTCTGGCCGTTCCCGGCCGACGGCGTGGAGACGCGCGATGCCGACGCACCGCCGCTGCCCGGCAATGAACCGGGCGCCTGGAGCAAGCCGGCCGCCGTAAGGGCGGCGGACATCGCGGCGCGCATCAAGGCGCTCGGCTCGCCATCGGTATCGGAGCTGATGGACCTGCCGGACACCAGCGGCGGCGGCGACGCCAAGTTCGGACTCGACCTACAGCCACTGCTCGCGCGGATCGCCGGCGCGCGTCAGCCGGGCACCTATCTCGTCGGGCTGCGCGCCCTGCACAGTCCGGAGCGTCACTGGATCCGCCTGCAAGTGACCGACCTGTCGCTGACCACGGTGGAGGAGCCAGGCCGCGTGCGGTTCGCCGTGACGTCGCTGGCGACGGCGCAGCCGGTGGCCGGGGCGCAGATCCGCGTCGAGGGGCTGGAGGACAGGGACTACCGCGTCCTGGCCGAGGGCACCACGGATGCCCAGGGCGCGTTCACCTACGAGCCGCATGATGGCAGCCAGGCGGCACCGCAGCGCATCGTAGTGCAGAAGGCCACCGACACGCTGGTGCTGCGGACCGCGCCGGGACCCGAAGCCTACGCCGACGGCAACTGGACGCAGCCGCGCGGCACCTGGCTGGCGTGGCCATTCACCAAGACCGCGATCAGCGCGCGGGCGGAAAAGCCGCGCATCCTGTGCCACGTGTTCACCGAACGCCCGATCTACCGTCCGGAGGAGGCTATCGAAATCCGCGGCTTCGTCCGCCGCTACCTGCACGGCGCACTGAGCTATGCCTCCGGCAAGGGCACCCTGCTGGTGCAAGGGCCGGACAAGCAGGAATGGCGCTATCCGGTGACGCTGGACGACACCAGCGGCTTCTACTGGCATTTCGATGCCAAGACGGTGGCGACCGGCGACTACACCGTCTCCTTCCAGCCAGAGCATGCGTCGGAGTGCGACAGCGCCGGCTTCAAGAAGGAAGCCTATCGCCTGCCGACCTTCGAGGTGCTGCTGAACCACGCGCCAGAGGAACCGCTCGATGCGCCGTTCCAGGTGGGGCTGCTGGCGCGCTACTACGCCGGCGGCGTCGTCACCGACCGGCCGATCATCTGGCGGGTGACGCAGTTCCCGTACACCTGGAGCCCGCCGGGCCGGCCCGGCTTCCTGTTCTCCAGCGATGCGCGGTTCTCCGGCGACCAGACGTTCCGTTCCACGCCGGTCATGCAGAGCAACGGCAAGACCGATGCCGGCGGTTCGGCGCAACTCACGCTGGATCCCACCCTGGAGCCGACAGCGCAGCCGCGCACATACATGGTCGAGGCGACGGTCACCGGCGATGACGGGCAGCAGATCCGCAACGTGGCGAGCATCCCCGCGCTGCCGCCGTTCGTGCTGGGCGTGAAGATGCCGCGCTACCTGCCGCATCCGGGAAACATCGCCGCCGACCTGCTGGCGCTGGATGCGGCAGGAAAACCGCGCGCCGGCATCGACATGACCGTGCGGCTGATCAAGCGCGACTGGAATTCTGTCCTGCAGGCGAGCGACTTCACCCAGGGCACGGCGAAATACGTCACCCAGGAGATCGACCGCACGGTGGAGGAGCGCCACGTCAGCAGCACCGACGCGGCGCAGACGCTGAATTTTGCCGCCTCGGAAGCCGGCGTTTACGTGCTGGAGGTGACCGCCGCCGACCGGCTCGGCCGGCGGCAGACCTTGCGCGTGGACTGCTTCATGGCCGGCGACACGCCGGTGACGTGGTCGCGTCCACCGGCGAAGACCGTGACGGTGAAGGCCGACAAGGACGACTACGCTCCGGGCGAGAACGCGACGCTGCTGATCGAAAGCCCGTTCCAGGCGGCGCGGGCCCTGGTGGTGACCGAGCAACCCGACGGCGTGTTCGATTACGGCTGGGTGGACGTGGCGGACGGCGTCGGCCGTTACACCCTGGCGCTGACGAAGCAGCAGATGCCGCGCGTCCCCGTGCATGTGCTGCTGATGCGGGGACGGCTGGCGGGGCCGCCGCCCTCGGCGACCGCGCCGTTCGACCAGGGCAAGCCGACGACGCTGGCGGCGACCGCCTGGGTCAAGGTGCGGCCGGTGCAGAACCGGGTGACCGTCGCGTTCGACGCCCCCGCCACGGCGCGGCCGGCGCAAACCGTCGAGGTGACACTCCGCCTGTCGGATGAGGATGGAAAACCGCTGGCTGGCGAGGCGACATTCTGGATGGTGGACCAGGCCGTGCTGGCGCTGGCGAAAGAGGCGCCGCTCGATCCGCTGCCGAAATTCATCGTGGAACGTCCGTCGCGCTTGGTGGCGCGCGACACGCGCAACATGGCGTTCGGCATCATCCCGTTGCAGGAGTATCCGGGCGGCGGCGAGGGCGAGGAAAATCCCGGCATCGCCAATATCTCGGTGCGGCGCAATTTCACCCCGGTGCCGATCTATCTGCCGCACGTGAAGGTCGGGCCGGACGGGCTGGCGCATAT
>JBEKNT010000166.1:0-13164 GCA_049522565.1 Acetobacteraceae bacterium | reverse complement strand
CGACATCTACAACGACCATCTGCGGTTGATCTTCTACGACGAGCCGGTCTTCGGTCATTTCCAGAAGCGGTTCGACCGGATCTTCGCCGAGCCGCGCTATACCGATCTCACCGCCAACCTGACGTATTTCTCGCAGCTCTACGCGGCGATCCTGGCCAGGCCGCGGACACCGGAATCCGATGCCGCTCGCGCTGCTTTCGATCGGCGCTATTATGACGTTATCACTCGGGAGAAGCTGAAGGTGGACTCGGAGCTCGCGAAACTGTCCGGCGCTGCCGGCTAGCGGCGCGGCATACCATGCATCCCCTGCGAGTCAGCCATTGCTCCGTCGTCTCCAGCATCGGCGCGGGTCTGGCGGCGACCCTGGCGTCCCTGCGGGACGGCAGCAGCGGCCTGCGCCCCTGCGGCTTCGAGACGGTGGACCTGCCGACCTATGTCGGGGAGGTGGCAGCGCTCGACGACGTCCGGCTGCCGCAGGCGTTCGCCGCCTTCGACTGCCGCAACAACCGCCTCGCTGAGATGGTGCTCGGCCAGGACGGGTTCGAGGATGCGGTGGCAGCGTCGGTGGCCCGCTACGGCGCGCGGCGGATCGGCTTGTTCCTGGGCACCAGCACCTCCGGCATCCTGCACGCGGAACTGGCCTATCGGGCGCGCGATACGGCGACCGGGATGTTGCCTGCCTGGTTTGATTATGCGCGGACCCAGAACACCGGATCGCTCGCTGCCTATCTGCGGCAGCGGCTGGGCATCGCCGGCCCGTCCTTCGTTGTCTCCTGCGCCTGCGCGTCAACGGCCAAGGTGTTCGGTAGCGCGGCGCGCATGATCCAGGCCGGGCTGTGCGATGCCGCCATTGTCGGTGGCGTGGACTCGCTGTGCCTGACGACCCTGTATGGCTTCCATGCACTGGCGCTGAATGCGCCCGGCCCCTGTCGTCCGTTCGACACGGCACGCGACGGCATCTCCATCGGTGAGGCCGGCGGTCTTGCGCTGTTGGAAAGCCCCGCGCCAAACCGCGACAACGACATCATTCTGCTCGGCGTCGGCGAGAGCAACGACGCGTACCACATGTCCTCGCCGCATCCCGAGGGCGTCGGCGCGCGGCTGGCCATGGAACGGGCACTCACTGCGGCGGGGCTGGAACCGCGGGACATCGACTATATCAACCTGCATGGAACCGCGACGCGCGTGGGTGATAGCGCGGAGGATATGGCGGTGTTCGCGCTGTTCGGCAGCGAGACGCCGTGTAGTTCCACCAAGGGCTACACCGGCCATACGCTGGGCGCCGCGGGCATTGTCGAAGCGATCATTTGCGCACTGGCAATTCGCCACGGCATGCTGCCGGGCAGCGCGCATACCGAAGCCGTCGATCCGTCGTTCCGCATCAGCTATCAGCTTGCTACTGCGCCGTCGCGCATCGCGACCGTGCTGAGCAACTCGTTCGGGTTCGGCGGCAGCAATTGCAGCCTGATCCTGGGACGGACGCGGTGATGCGGGTGTTCATCGAGGGCGTTGGCGTGGTCGGTCCAGGCCTGGAAGGCTGGCCGGAAGCGCGGTCGATCCTGGCGGGTGTGGCGCAGTACGAAGCCAGGCCGGTCCGCCTACAGCCGCCCCCCCTGCTGCCGCCCGCGGAACGGCGGCGCGCCGGCGCGACGGTCATGCTGGCGATCGCCGCCGGCACCGAGGCATTGGCACAGGCCGGGCGCGACCCTGCCGAGATGGCGATGGTGTTCGCCGCTTCCGGCGGCGATGGCGAAACGGTGCACGAGATCCTGTCCGTGCTTGCTTCGCCCCAGCGCAAGGTCTCTCCGACGCGCTTCCATAACTCGGTGCATAACGCACCGTCCGGCTACTGGTCGGTGGCCACTGGTTCACGCGCACCGAGCACCAGCCTCTGTGCCTTCGACGACAGTTTCGCCGCCGGCATGCTCGAAGCCGCGGTGCAGGTGACCGTGCAGGATTGCCCGGTCACCCTGGTCGCCTATGACGTGCCCTATCCCGAGCCGCTGCACGCGGCGCGCCCGATCGTTTCGGCGTTCGGCATGGCATTGGTTCTGCTGCCGCGCCGGACCGAGCGGGTCCTTGCCTCGCTGACGGTGACGACGGCGGCGGCCGCATCACCGGCAACCACCATGACGGACCCGGAACTCGAGCGGCTGCGCCTCGGCAATCCCGCGGCGCGCGCTCTGCCGTTGCTGGCTACCATGGCGCGGGCTGATGCCGGCACGATCCGGTTGGGCGAGATCGACATCGCGGTGGCGCCGCTGTGACCCTGCTGATGGGCCGGGCGGAAATCGCAGCACTGATACCGCATGAAGGCGCGATGTGCCTGCTGGATGGCGTGCTTGCCTGGGACCGAACGAGCATCGCATGCATCGCCTCCAGCCACCGCGCGATTGACAACCCGTTGGCGGCCGAGGGCCGGCTCGATGCTGTCTGCGGTGTGGAGTACGCGGCCCAGGCGATGGCGGTACACGGCGGACTTGTTGGCGGCGGGCACCGACCTGCCGCCGGTTACCTGGCGAGCCTGCGCGACGTGGTCTGCACTGTTGATCGCCTGGATCTGTTGCCCGGCGATCTGCTGGTGACGGCTGAACTGCTGATCGCGGATGCCGCGCGGGTCATCTATCGCTTCACCCTGACCAGCGATGCCAGGCCGGTCATGTCGGGTCGCGCCGCGGTGGTCATCGACGCAGGGCCGCGGAATGACACCAGGTGCCCTAACGCGTGACGCTCGGTAGCTTGCATACCGGCGCTTCCCCCGTCATGACGGTCGCGTGCGCCGGTGCGACGGCGAATTCCCTCTGGCGTCGGGCCTTGCTGTGATGCGCATGGGGTCAAGCGCGGCTGTGACGGTGGGAACGGTCAGTGCGAACCAGCCGATAGTCATTGTCAGCGTGTTTGGCATGAGATGATCTGAAGCGCCGCGCCACCAATCTCGGCAGGCGGGGAACCAGCGCTGCCGCCAGCCGGGCGTACATGAACAGCAGCAGAAGGTTGTCGCGCAGGTAATGGAAATGCGAAACGCCGCCATCCTCGCGATGGAAGTAGCGAACGGGTGTCGGCAGGTTGATCGCGGGAACGCCTTGCCAGGAAAGCCTGATGACCGCTTCCGAATCGAAATCAAAACGTCGCATCCAGCGTGTTTCCGCGAATATCCGCAGCAGCGGTGCGACCGGATAGACGCGGAAGCCGAACAGCGGATTGCCGATCCCGGATCGCAAGGTCGCCAGGTTGGCCAGAAACCTTGATATCCGGTGGCCGGCGACACGGATCGCCGGCGCGCTCGCGTCGAACACCGGCACGCCGAGCACCATCGCCTCGGGATGCGCACGCGACAGGGCGACGAGCGATTCGATGTGATCGGCGGAGTGCTGGCCGTCCGCATCAACGGTCACGACATGCGTGATCCCCTGCGCCAGAGCGCATTCCAGCCCGTGCAGAATGGCTGCGCCCTTGCCCTGGTTGTGAGGCAGCACGCAGACATGCAGATCGGGATCGTTGGTGGCTTGGCGGGCGAGGGCCTCGCCGCTGCCATCGGTGCTGCCGTCGACGACAACCCAGACCGGCCAATCCAGTCGTCGAACGATGGCAACCGTGTCGCACAGTCGCGCGCCGGTGTTGTAGCTGGGAATCAGCACCGCATGCGTGGCCGCGGCCATAGACGCGACGTGCGCTGCTGATAGGTCCGCCAGATGCGAGGTCGTACGGCGGTCGGAAACGACGAAATTCATGCTTCGCGGGAACGGACCGACGACAACGCCGCGAAACGGTGTGCCTGGCGTATGAAGAAGCTCTTGATGTAGTAGACGCCTTTGAACAGCAGCAGACGGGAATGAATCGGCGAGCTGTCGAAAACATCGCCCGAAAGCAGCGACAAGACCGCCTCGCGCATGCGGAAATAGTTGCGTGGATTCATGAACAGGTCGCGCATAGCCGGTGTATTGACGCGGTAGATGTACCAGGAGAATGTTGCGAGCGCGTCGTTCACCTCCGCCTCGAACCGGCGCAGCGCACGATCGGCCTCCGCGCCCGGCCGGTGTAGGCTGGCGAGCACCGGCTCGACCGCCAGGAAGGCGCTCTTCATCGCCAGATAGACACCGGTGGAGAACACCGGATCGATGAAGGCATAGGAGTCGCCAACCATAATGAAGTTTTTTCCCGCCATCCGTTCGGCGCGATACGAGTAGTTTCCGGTCGCCGTCGCCGGTCCCGTCATCTGCGCGTCGGCCAGCCGCTCCGACAAGGCCGGGCATTGCGCAATGAGGCTTTGCAGGAAGCTGGTGACGTCGGTCTTGCGCGACTTCATGAACTCCGGCGAACACACGGCGCCGACGCTGGTGGTTCCATCGGCGAGAGGAATGAACCAGAACCAGCCATGGTCGAACCAGAAGATGCTGATGTTGCCTTCGGCTTTGCCGGTCAGGCGGCGTGCGCCGGTGAAATGTGCGAACACGGCTGCGCTGGCGTGGCGGCGGTTGCGCTGCTTGATGGCGAGACGGCCGGCTAGCAATGTGTCGCGGCCGGACGCGTCCACAAGGAACTTCGCTACGAATCGCCGGGGCTGGCCGTCGCTGTCCTCTCCCGTCGCGACCACGCCGCCCTCCGGCGGAAACTCCACCGTTGCGATGCGGCAGCCTTCGACCACGTGGGCACCCTTGGCGGCAGCGTTATTCCACAGGATCTGGTCGAACTCGGATCGGCGTACCTGGTACGCGTAGAACAGGTTCTTGTCCCAGGCCTGGGCGAAATCCAGCATGGTGGTCGTGTCGTGCCAGGGGGAGACGAACTCGACGCCATATTTGGTCATGCCGACGCGGTCGATCGCCTCCTTCACGCCGAGTTCTTCGAACAGCGGAAGGTTCAGCGGCAGCAGCGATTCGCCGATATGGAAGCGGGGATGGGTGTCCTTCTCCACCACGACGACACTCTCGCCACGTTCGGCGAGCAATGCCGCGGTGGTTGAACCGGCGGGTCCGCCGCCCACGATCAGCACGTCGGACTGGTTGGTAATCATCACGTGAACGTGACCTCCGTGTTGGTTCCGAGCATGCGTCGGCCGTCCCGTAATCTACAGGACCTACATGGCAAAGTTCAATGAATGCGGGCTGTCCACAACACAATGGCGCGGCGACCGCGGCGCGACGATGCCGTGATCGATCATGCGGGCCAAGGATTGGCTTGCTTGGCTCGCGCTGACACCGCCGAGCCTGGCTGCGAAAGTCAAGCACCAGGCTGCGGAGCCTCGACAGGGTCCAGCAGGTCAGCGCTGTTGTTTTTCGGTGTGTTGACGTTGCGGCTGACCGGCCAGTAGCGCAGCGTGCCCTCCGGCGCCGGGTGCAGCAGAGCAGTGGGGGCGGCCTCGACCTCGCCGAGCCAGGCTGGCCAGTCGGCTGGCTCCAGGATCACCGGCATGCGGCTGTGCAGCGGCGCCATCTCGGCGCTTGCGTGGGTCGTGACGATGGTGAAGCTGCGCAGCACGGTGCTGTCGGGTGCGCGGTAGCCCTCCCACAATCCGGCAAAGGCCAGAGGCTGCCCGTCCCGGCGGGCGATCGCATAGGGCTGCTTGCCAGCCGGTTGGACCTGCCATTCGTAGAACGCGTCGGCCGGAACGATGCAGCGCCGCTGGGCGAAGGCGGAGCGAAACATGCCGCCGGTCGCGACGGTTTCCGCCCGGGCGTTGATCGGGCGCTGCGCGTGCGCCAGGTCTTTCGTCCAGTGCGGCACGAGGCCCCATTTCAGCAGATCGAGGTGACGCTCGCCGGTTTCGGGATGCCGGCGCACGACCATGGCGTTTTGCGACGGCGCGACGTTCCAGGATGCGGCTACGTTCGGCAGCGGGTTGACCGTGTGGAACAGCCGGGCGACGGCCTCGGCGGGAAGGAAGGCAGCGTAACGACCGCACATGGGGGGCCTCAGGTCATGCGTCCGAGAGGGGATTGTCGCCGGGCTTGCGCGGCGGGCTGGCGGAATTTCAGCGGCGGTTTGCCGTCCCGGCGCCGCCATCTGCTCGCAAGGCGTCCGCTACGGTCGCTCATCCCCGCTGCACGTTCCAAAACGCAGTGATCGGCGCGCGGACGAAGCCGGTGAGGCCGGTGCGATACGCATAAGGAATAAAGTACTGGCCGAGCGGAATGAACGGCGGGTCCTGCAATCCCAGCACCTGCATCTGTTCCGCGAGGTGCTGCTGCGCCGGCAGGTCCGGCGCGTCGAACCAGGCGTCGCGCAGCGCCTCCATCGCCGGGTTGAGCCGCACACCGGACAGCGGGATGTTGCTGCCGGGATTGGCCGGCCACAGTCCGGCCCAGCCGACGCAATAGCAGCTCCAGCCGGCGCGCACCGCGGGGTCGGTGCTGCGCGCGCGGGCTGACAGCGTGCCCCAGTCCATCGACTGCGCATCGACGTTCAGGCCAAGCTGCTGCAACACTGCGCCGGTGACTTCCCCCATGGCGCGATATTCCGGCACTTCCGGAAGCATCAGCACGATCTTCTCGCCCTGGTAGCCTGACTCCGCGATCAGCTTCTTTGCCAGGGCCGGATCGCGCGGGCCGTTGAGGATGTCCATGCCGGCATTCGAGGCGAACGGCGAGCCAGGCGTGAACATCCCCATGCCGGTTCGGGACTGTTTGGACAGGTCGCCGACCACGGCCGCCATGAAATCCTGTTGCTTGATCGCCGGCAGCAGGGCGTGTCGCAGCTTCGCGTTGTCGAACGGCGGCGCGGCGTTGTTCAGCCAGAGGATGCCGAAGAACCCCATGGGGTCCACCTGTTCCACGCTGACGCCGGCAGCAGATGCTAATTTTGCCACCAGATCCAGCAAGGGACGCTCGACCCAGTCGACCTCGCCGGTTTGCAGGGCGGCCGCCGAGGTGGCCGGGTCGGGAATGAACTTCCATTCCACCCGGTCGAAATACGCCTGCTTGCCGCCGGCCCAGGACGAGGGTTTCTCCTGGCGCGGCACATAGCCGGTGTGGCGCGCATAGGCGGCGTGCGATCCGGAGACGAACTCGTCGGCCAGGAAGCGGAACGGTCCGCTGCCGGTCTGATCGGTGATCGCCTTGCCAATGTCGGTCTGCGCCAGACGCTCGGGGCGGATGAAACAGGTGGTACCGCCCAGGCCGTACAGCAGATGCGCGTAGGGGTGCTTCAGGCGGATCTCGAAACTCTTGTCGTCCAGATCGCGCATCTCGTCGAGCAATACGGCCATGCGCTGGCCGAACGGGTCGCGTTTGGCCCAGCGGGCGATGGAGGCGACGCAGTCGGCGGCGCGCACTTTCTCGCCGTCGTGAAACACCAGGTCGTCGCGCAAGGTGAAGCGCCAGCGCCGCTTGTCGTCGGAGAGTTCGTGGCCGGCGGCCATTTGCGGCTGCGGCATATAGGACTCGTCCAGGCCGTAGAGCTGGTCGCAGGTCATGAACGCATGCTCAAGGCCGATGATGGAGATCGACCAGACCGGATCCATGACGATCAGGTTGGAGTAGGGAACATATCGCAGCGCGCGCTCCGCCGCGCGGCCGGTGATGGCGGGCAGCGCGGTCGCGGCGGCGCCGAGCAGTGGCAATTTGAGCGCGGTACGGCGAGTGATGCGGCGCGTGCCGGTTCGCATTGTGTGTTCCCCCCGTCCGGTAGCCGGACCCGCGGAGGGTAGGGGAGCGGTGCGGCCTGCGTAAACCTCTCCCGCGGGAGCGGGAGAGGTCGAGACGCGTGAGCGCCGAGGGTAAGGGCGATCGGGTCGGCACGCAGCAGGTAGAGCGTGCCGACCCGATCACGCTCACCCTCGGCGCTATCGCACCTCGACGTCTCCCACTTCGTTGGCGAGGTTATGAAACGTCCGCGGCGACCCGCAGTTGCACGATACGGTCAGGATCGCGCACCGTGCCGCTGCCGCCGGCACCGCGCTTGATCGCATCGACGAACTCCATTCCTTCCACCACATGGCCCCAGATCGTGTACTGGCCGTTGAGGTGAGGCGCCGGCTCGAACATGATGAAGAACTGGCTGTTCGCGCTGTTCGGGTCCGAGGTACGTGCCATGCCGCACGTGCCTCGCTCGAACTTTGCCTCGCTGCTGAACTCGGCGGGAATGTTGTCGAGATCGCTGCCGCCGCTGCCGGTGCCGGTCGGGTCGCCGCCCTGCGCCATGAAGCCCTCGATCACGCGGTGAAACGGCGTGTCGTCGTAGAAGCCACGGCGCACCAACGTCTTGATCTGCTGCACATGGGTCGGCGCGATGTCGGGCCGCAATTGGATCACGACCCGGCCCGGCGCGATGTCCAGGTACAGCGTGTTTTCAGGATCGAGTGCCGTGTCGCTCATTCGCGAACTCCTTCGGAAATTGTGGCTGTCTCAGCCGCGCGAGGATGCTACTTTACGTCCGCCATGACGCGCATGTGGACGATCCGGTCGGGGTTGCCGGTCACCATGCCGTTAGGCCCGTCGCCGCGCTTGATCTGGTCGACATACTCCATGCCCTTCACCACCTGACCCCAGATCGTGTACTGGCCGTCCAGCGAGGTCCCGGGCGCGAACATGATGAAGAACTGGCTGTTGCCGCTGTTCGGATCGGCCGTTCGCGCCATGCCACAGGTGCCGCGCAAAAAGTGCCGCTTGGTGGTGAACTCGGCGGGCACGTTGGGCAGCTTCGAATCGCCGGTGCCGGTGCCGGTGGGATCGCCGCCTTGCGCCATGAACCCCTCGATCACCCGATGGAACGGCGTGTTGTCGTAGAACCCCTGGTGCGCCAGCGTCTTGATCTGCGCGACCGTTTTCGGCGCCAGGTCGGGAAACATCTGAATCACCACCCGCCCGTATTTCAGGTCCATATACAGGGTGTTTTCGGGATCGAGCGCCGGCTGGGCGCGGGCGCTCCCGGTCGCCAAACCCCCGGCCGCCAGTCCAGCGGCGGCCAACGAAACACCGGTGACGAGCAAAGTGCGTCGATCCATGGGCAGTCTCCAGAAAACGCGTGGGCGTGGTGGCGTTTCAGCCGCGAATACGCAGCAGCACGCGTTGCAGCGTCAGCGGCGGCACGAAGGAGGAAATGTCGCCACCGAGCATGGCGACTTCCTTGACGAGGCGCGAGGCGATGAACTGGTGCGTCTCGCTGGCCATCAGGAACACGGTCTCGACGTCCGGCGCCATGCGATAGTTCATCCCGGCCATCTGGAATTCGTAATCGAAGTCCGTCACGGCCCGCAGGCCGCGCACGATCATGCTGGCGCCGACCTTGCGGGCAAAATCGATCAGCAGCGTGTCGAACGGCATCACCTCGATGACCATGCCGTGCTGCGTGGCGATGCGGGCGATCTCCGCCTCGACCAGTTCGACCCGCTCCTCCAGCGTCAGCAGCGGGCTCTTGCCGGTGTTGATGGCGACGCCGACCACCAGCTTGTCGAGCAAGCGGGCGGCGCGGGCGATCACGTCGAGATGGCCGTTGGTCACCGGATCGAACGTGCCGGGATACAGCCCGACCCGCAGTTTTTTCACCGGCTCCGCCATGCCCAGGCGCAGCGTGTGTCCTTGTTCAGCCATCTTCACCTTCGTTCTGCGGGGCGGAGTCCGGTCCGCCGTTTTCTTCGGTTTCGTCCTCGATCACCGGGAAGACGCTGGTCACGTGTTCGCCGGCGATGACGCGGAACAGCGTCACGCCCATCGCCTGTCGTCCGGTGATGCGCACCTGGTCGGCCGGTACGCGGATCAGTCGTCCGGCGTCGGTCACCATCATCACGTCATCGCCGGAACGCACCGGGAGGGTGGCGACCACCGCGGTGCCATTACGCGGCGCCAGGGTGATGTTGGCAATCCCTTGCCCGCCGCGGCCGGTGACGCGGTATTCGTAGGCCGAAGACCGCTTGCCGAAGCCCATGTCGGTGACGGTGAGCAGTAGCTCCTCCGCGGCTTCCAGGTCTGCGATGCGTTCGGCGCTGAGTGCCACTTCCGCCGCCGGCTCGTCGCCTTCGAGAGACGGACCTTCCAATTCGGGGCCTTCGGCGGCGGGGGTTCCAACGGCCGGTCCTGCAACTCCGGCGCCTTCGATCGCGGGGCCTCCCAGCGTGGGTCCTTCGATCGCGGCTGCGGCTTCCTCGTCGCCGCCATTGCCGTTGGCACGTCGCTTCGCGTTCGCGATCCGCAGATAGGCGGCGCGTTCCTCGATGCTCGACTCCACATGGCGCAGCACCGACAGGCTGATCACCGCGTCCTTGCCCAGCAGCCGAATGCCGCGCACGCCCGTAGAATCGCGGCCGGCGAAGACGCGCACCGTGTCGTCGGAGAGCTGGAAGCGGATGCAGCGGCCATTGCGCGTCGCCAGCAGCACGTCGTCGCCTTCACGGCAGGTGGCGACACCGATGAGATGGTCGCCCTCGTCCAGCTTCATGGCGATCAGGCCGGAGGAGCGCACGTTGCGAAAGTCCGACAGCCGGTTGCGGCGCACATTGCCGAGCGACGTGCCGAACACGAGGTGCAGCGAATCCCACAGCGTCTCGTCCTGCGGCAACGGCAGCACGGTGGTGACCGTGTCGGCGCCGAGTTCTGGCAACAGGTTGACCAAGGCGCGGCCCTTCGCATTCGGACCGGCTTCCGGCAGGCGCCAGACCTTCTCGCGGAAAACCTTGCCCCCCAGCGAGAAGAACAGCACCCATTGATGGGTGTGCGCATGGAAGCTGCGGGTGACGATGTCGTCGCCGCGGGTGCCCGCACCGGTGCGTCCGCGGCCGCCACGGTTCTGTGCCCGGAACGTCTCCAATGGGGTGCGCTTGATGAAGCCGTCGCGTGTGATGGTGACCACCATCTGGCCCGGCTCGATCAGGTTCTCGTCGAGCTGGTCGGCGACCGCCTCGATGATGTCGGTCATGCGCGGCGTGGCCAGCAGCTCGCGCGCCTTGGCCAGCTCCGCGCGCATCACCTCCATGCGGCGCGGATGCGAGGCCAGGATGTCGAGCAGATTGCGGATTTCTTCGCCGATCTGGATGAGGTCGGCGTGGATCTTTTCGCGCTCCAACCCCGTCAGCCGCTGCAGCCTGATGTCCAATATGCCGCGCGCCTGTTCGTCGGTCAGGCGCACGGTGTTGTCCGGTGCGATGACGTTGCCCGGCTCGTCGATCAGCGCCAGCAGCGGGCCGATATCGGCGGCCGGCCAGTCGCGCGCCATCAGCGCGGCGCGCGCGGCGGCCGCGTCAGGGCTGGCGCGGATCAGGCGGATCACCTCGTCGATGTCGGCGACCGCGATGGCGAGACCGACCAACTGGTGCGCGCGGTCGCGGGCCTTGCCCAGCTCGAAGCGGGCGCGGCGCTCGATCACTTCCTCGCGGAAGCGGATGAAGCACAGCAGCGCGTCCTTCAGGCCGAGCTGACGCGGCCGGCCGCCATCCAGCGCGAGCATGTTGATGCCGAAGGTGATCTGCAACTGGGTGAAGCGGTAGAGCTGGTTCAACACCACGTCCGGCGTGGCGTCACGTCGCAGTTCGATCACGATGCGCATGCCGGAGCGGTCGCTCTCGTCGCGCACCGCGGTGATGCCTTCGACCTGCTTGTCGCGCACCAGTTCGCCGATGCGCTCCAGCAGCGTCTTTTTGTTCACCTGGTAGGGGATTTCGGTGAAGATGATCGCCTGGCGGTCGCGCGCCATCTCCTCGATCTCGGAGCGGGCGCGGATGGTGATCGATTCGCGTCCGGTCTCGTAAGCCGAGCGGATGGCGGAGCGGCCGAGGATGGTGCCGCCGGTGGGAAAGTCGGGGCCCGGGACGATGCGTATCAGGTCGTCCAGCGAGGTGTCCGGATCGGCGATCAGCGCCAGCGTCGCGTCGATGATCTCGCCCGGATTGTGCGGCGGGATGTTGGTCGCCATGCCGACCGCGATGCCGTTGCCGCCGTTGATCAGCAGGTTCGGGAAGCTCGCCGGCAGGACCTTGGGTTCGTTTTCGCTCTCATCGTAGTTCGGCTGAAACTCGACAGTGTCCTTGTCGATGTCGTCCAGCAGCAGCATGGCGGCCTTGGCGAGGCGCGCCTCGGTGTAGCGCATCGCCGCCGGGTTATCGCCGTCCACCGAGCCGAAATTGCCCTGCCCGTCGATCAGCTTCACGCGCATGGAGAAGGGCTGCGCCATGCGCACCAGGGCGTCATAGATCGAGGCGTCGCCGTGCGGGTGGTATTTGCCCATCACGTCGCCGACGATGCGGGCGCATTTGCGGTAGGCCTTGTCCGGCGTGTAGCCGGACTCCTGCATACCGAAGAGGATGCGGCGATGCACCGGCTTCAGCCCGTCGCGCACATCCGGCAGCGCGCGCGCGACGATCACGCTCATGGCGTAGTCGAGGTAGGAGCGGCGCATCTCCTCCTCAATCATCACAGGCTGGGTGTCTTCGGGCGGACCGGGGGGCGGGGCCGCCGGGTCTTCAGGGGTGTCGCTCAATCGGGGCTCTGTCCGTTCATCGGGCGGCGGCGGGCGGGCCGGATGGGCCCCGGACGCTGCGCTGCATCATGGGAGGGTAGATAGGCTGATTCGGGCCGGAAGGCGAGGGGGGTGGCAGCGGTCGCGGCATGCTATATTGCCGGCGGAGAGGGTTGCCATGGACACGGCCGAAGCGGTCACGGCGGAGACGGTCATCGCGATTCTGCGAGCGCACGAGTCGCGGCTGCGCGCGGCCGGGATCCGGACGTTATCGCTGTTCGGCTCGGTGGCCGGTGGCGAGGCGCGACCTGACAGCGAGATCGCCCTGGCGGTCGAGTTCGACCCGGCGGCGAAAATGGATCTGATCCGCCTGGTGGGACTGGAACGGGAACCGGGGGAGCTGCTGGGCCGCGAGGCACAGATCCTGCTGGAGCCGATCAAGAAGCCACGGCTGCGAGCAGAGGTGGAGCGAAATCGTGTCCGAGTGTTCTGAATGACGTGGGTCATGGCGGGAAATTCCCGGCGATGCGCGGGGAGTTCCCGTCATAGCGCGTTGACCACCGGCCGGCGGCGGCCGACCCGCCCTGAATGAAACTGCGGAGCCCGCCAGCGGCAAGAGACTCCCCCTCCCCTTGTGGGAGGGGGCTGCTCTTACCGCTTCCTGCCACATCATAGACAAACACCGCGGCGCGCCCCCACCCGGCCGGGGGGAAACGAGCAAAGACCGGAACACCCCGCGAAAAGCAGGGAAGGTCCCGCCCAGACCCCCAGATCTGAAGT
>JBEKNT010000165.1:0-13178 GCA_049522565.1 Acetobacteraceae bacterium | reverse complement strand
TCATCACCGGTGCCGGCCGAGGCATCGGCAAGGGCATTGCCCAGGTGCTCGCCGAGGCGGGCGCCGACGTCGCGCTGAACGCCCTGACGCCGAAATACGTCGAGCCGACCGCGGCAGAGATCGCCGCCGCCACCGGGCGCCGCGTCGTCCCCATCGTCGCCGACGTAACGCAGCCCGATGCGGTCCGGCGCGCGGTTGAGCAGATCCTTGCGACGTTCGGGCGCATCGACGTCCTGGTGAACGCGCTTGGCGATTCTATCCGCAAGCCGCTGGTCACGCTGCCGGACAACAAGGACAGCGCCGCCGGAGTATCCGACGACGAGCTACGGTTCATCATGGATATCAACCTGACCGAGGCGCTGCTGTGCACGCGCGCCGTCGGTCCGCACATGCTCGGACGCCGCTCGGGCAAGATCATCAACATCGCGTCATGGACCGCGCATCAGGGTGGGCGGGACATGGTCATCTACACCACGGCCAAGACCGCGCTTGCCGGCTTTACCCGCGCGCAGGCGCTGGAATGGGCGCCCTACAACGTGCACGTCAATGCCATCGCGCCCGGCATCTTTCCGGATGTCGTCACATCCGGCGAGGAGCGCGTCAGGCAGACCACGCAGCGCGCGGAACAGGCCGTGCCGCTGCGGCGGCCCGGGCGGTTGCGCGAGGTTGGATTGCTGGCGCTCTACCTCGCATCCGCTGCGTCAGACTACATGACCGGGCAGACCGTATTGCTTGACGGCGGTTTGGGATTGTAGCGCGCGGATGATCGCGCCGCCGTCCCGCGATCCGATGGAAAGGACCCGGACATGCCCGCGAACATTTATACCCGGCCCACGGTTTCCGCCGCGCCGGCAATGCCTCCGCTGCTGATGCCGCAGCCGCCGATCGCACCGTCGCTGCCGCCGGCGCATGTGGTCGATCTGATGACCCTCGCCGGATCGGCGGCGTTTGGCGCGTGTTGGAAAGCGATGGAGGCGAAGATCGTCGATTGCCCGGCGTTGTCGGACTCGATGCCGGAATTCAAGACGACCTACGACATCGAGCCGCATGCCGAACTGAGCGAATTCGATGATTCGGCATGGCCGGAGGTTGCCGCGACCGACCTGGGCGCGAAGCGGGGCGGCGGCATGGTGTCGTTCTTCTGGTTCCGCGCGACCCTGACGATACCGACGCACGCCACGGGCTTCGCCACCGAGGGCGCCAAAGCGGTGCTGACGGTGAACGTCGACGACTACGCTGAGGTCTGGGTCAATGGGGTGCTGCCGAGGGCGGCCGGACGGCCCAGCCCGGCCGCGATCCAGGGCTTCAACATGCCCAATCGCCTCGTGCTCCGCGATACCGTCGCGCCGGGCGAGAAATTCGCCATCGCGGTGTTCGCCATCAACGGGCCGATTTCCGCCGCGCCGGCCAACTTCCTGTGGTTTCGCGAAGCCAAGATCGAGTTCTATCGCTGACCGTGACTGCAATCTCTTTGCACTATGAACTCGCCCGTTAACAACCCGATACGAACCTGCGATGATGCAGCGGTGAAGCGGCGGCGGATCGACGCCGTTGCGGGGATGGCAATTCAGAAGGGAGCGACGCGATGGCTGACATGACCGGCGGTTGCCTGTGTGGGCGGGTGCGTTACACCGTGACCGGCGAGCCTGCGTTCAGCGGGATCTGCCACTGTCGCAACTGTCAGCGCTATACCGGCTCGGCCTTCGAGCCGGTTCTCGGCTTTCCGGCGACGGCTGTCAGCGTGCAGGGCGAGTTGAAGACCTATGAAGATACCGGCGACTCCGGCAAGCCGGTTCACCGGCGCTTCTGCCCGAACTGCGGTTCTGGCCTGATTGCGGAGGTGGACATCATGCCGGGCATGACGCTCGTGCTGGCCGGCACGCTGGACGACCCGACCGCGTTCAAGCCGGCGATGGAAATCTACTGCGCCAGCGCTCAGCCGTGGACGCAAACCACCGAGGAGCGGAAGCGGTTTCCCAAGATGCCGGGCTGATCACACCTGTCGCGGGACATCGGGTCGCCCGGCGCGATGATACGGGTGTCCGGCGGCGATCGACCGCGCGCGATATAATTGCTCCACCAGCATGACGCGCACCAGCAGATGCGGCCAGGTCAGCGCGCCCAGCGACAGCTTGTAGTCGGCGCGCGCGATCACCGCGGCATCCAGCCCTTCGGCGCCGCCGATCAGGAAGCACAGCGGGCGGCCCAACCCCAGCCAGCGTTCCAGCAAGGTGGCGAGACGCGCGCTGTCCGGCGCCTCGCCACCGCTATCCAGCGCCACCGCAAACGCCGCGTCCGGCAACGCCGCCAGCAATGCAGCGGCTTCGCGGCGCTTGATTTCGACCGGGGTGCCGCGCGCCTCGGCTATTTCGATGACCGTCAGCGCCGGCCGCAGCCGCGCCTGGTAACGCGCGAACAGCGTGGCCTCCGGGCCCTCGCGTTGCCGGCCCACGGCAATCAGGCGCATCATCGCATGGCCTCGCAGCCGGCGGCTTGCCGACTCTCACGCCGGGTGGCAGAGCATGCGGCACGCAGCGTCGAAGGGATACGCATGGACTGGCCCACGCAGCAAGGCTGCTTCGATGCCGGCGCCGTCACGTTGCAATCGGGCGCCGTACTGCACAACGCGCGCCTGTCATGGAAGGCGCATGGCACGCTGTCGCCAGGCCGTGACAATGTCATCCTCTATCCCACCAGCTATGCCGCGCAGCATCCCGATCTGGAATGGCTGATCGGGCCCGACGGCGTGCTCGATCCAGCCCGCTGGTTTATCGTCATCGCCGACATGTTCGGCAACGGCCTGTCCTCCAGCCCATCCGACTCGCCAGACTACCCGCCGCTCGTAACGATCTTCGATAATGTTCAGGTGCAGCGCCGGCTGCTGTCCGAACATTTCGGCATCGCCCGTCTCGCCTGCGTGTATGGCTGGTCGATGGGCGCGTTGCAGGCCTATCACTGGGCCGCACTCCATCCGGACGCGGTGGACCGCATCGTGGTGAATTGCGGCGTGGCGCGGACCTCGGTGCACAACCAAGTGTTTCTGCACGGGTTGATGGCGACGCTGGAAGCCGCGCCACAGCATATCGGCAACGGCCGCTTCACCACGGAGCCGCGCGCCGCGAAGCGAGCGTTCGGACGCATCTACGCCGGCTGGGCGCTCAGCCAGGATTTCTACCGCGCCGGCTTGCATCTTGCCTCCGGGCCGCAGCCCAATCTCGGTGCGCCCGATTTGGACACGTTCCTGCGCACCGACTGGGAGGATCGTTTCGGCGCCCGGCCGGCGGCCAATCTCTACGCCCAGTTGCGCACCTGGGAGGCCGCGGACATCAGCGCCAACCCCCTGTATGACGGCGACCTGGAGCGCGCGCTGCGCGCCATCCGTGCCCGCGTGCTGCTGATGCCCGGCGAGACCGATCTGTATTTCCGCGTGGCCGACAATGCAGCGGAGCACCCGCATCTGGCGCACGCCGCGTTGCAGCCGATCCCGAGCATCTGGGGGCATCGCGCCGGCAATCCGGTGGCGAACCCCGCAGATGCCGGCTTCATCAAGCACGCCGTGCGAGACTGGCTCGCGCGGTAGAAGACGAGGAGAACGACCATGGCCGTGATCACCCGCAGCAATCCGCCCACCGTACGCGCGCCGACCGGCTATTCGCATGGCATTCTGGTTGAAGGCGCCGAGCGGCGGTTGATCGTCTCCGGCCAGGTCGGCCTGGCTGCCGATGGCAGCGTGCCGACCACCGGCGAGGGCCAGATCGCCCAGGCTTTCGCCAATCTGCGTGCCGTGCTCGATGCGAACGGCATGGCCATGACCAACGTGGTGAAGACCACGATCTTCCTGACCGACCGCGGGTTGCTGTCGGCGTTTCGCGCGGCGCGCGGCGCGGTATTCGGCGACCACGCGCCGGCCTCCACGCTGCTGTTCATCTCCGGCCTGGCCGACCCGCGCTTCATGGTGGAGATCGAGGCGGAGGCGGTGGCCTGATCGTCAGGCGATCAGCGTCCGCCGGATACGCGCGGAAAGAAAATCGATCGCCGCCACGGTGATCAGAATCAGGATGATGATGAAGGACACTTCGTCCCAGTAGCGCACCTTGATCCGCTCGGCGATCTGCAAGCCGATACCGCCGGCGCCGACCACCCCGAGGATCGCCGCGCTGCGCGTGTTGCTCTCGAACGAGTACAGCACCTGCGCCAGCAACACCGGCAGTACCTGCGGCAACAGGCCGAAGCGGATCGCCAGCAGGCGCGATCCGCCGGCAGCGAGCACCGACTCCGGCTGGCGCGGGTCGGCGTTTTCGATCGCCTCGGCAAACAGCTTGGCCAACACGCAGATTTCTGCCGCGGCGATGGCCAGCAGGCCGGCCAGCGGACCCAACCCGACGGCGCGCACGAAGGCCAGCGCCCAGATCAACTGGTCGACGCCGCGGAACCCGTCGAACACGCGGCGGATCGAGAAATGCGCCAGCGCGTTCACCACCACGTTGCGCGCTCCGAGCAATCCCAATGGCAATGCGATCGCCGCGGCGACGAAGGTGCCGAGGAACGCCATCGCCACGCTTTGCGCCAGGCCTTGCAGGATGTCCGCCCATTGCGCGCCCGGGCTCGGCGGCACCATCAGTCGCAAAATAACGAACAGCCCCGACACGCCCCTGCTCAGTCGCGCCGGGGTGATGTCGAACCAGGCGCACAGCGCACCCAGCCAGATTACGAAAGCCACACAGCCCAGCGCCCACGCCGCACGCTGCCAGGGCGGCCTGCCGAAGGCGCGCGGGAAGCGCGCACGCAGCCGGGCGACGGTCGCCGCATCGCTCATCGTCAGGTCGTCCGGCCGATCGCGAGCGTGCGCAACTTTTCCGAGGTCAGGTCGATCGCACTGACGCACAGGATGATCAGCACCGCGATGGCGCTGATCTCCTGGTAATAGTTGAAGCTGATCACCGCATAGAGTTCCTGGCCGATGCCGCCGGCGCCGACGAAGCCGATCACCGTCGCGCCGCGCACGTTGACCTCGAAACGCAGCAGGATATAGCTGAGGAAATTCGGTGCGACCTGCGGCAGGATGGCATAGCGCACGGCCTGCGCCCAGTTGCCGCCGGCGGCGCGCACGCCCTCCCACGGCCGCATGTCGGCGTTCTCCGCCACTTCGGCGAACAGTTTTCCCAGCGCGCCGACAGTGTGCAGCGCGATCGCCAGAATGCCGGCCAACGGCCCGATGCCGAACGTCCAGACCAGGATCAGCGCATAGACGATGTCCGGCACGCAGCGGAACAATTCAAGCGCCCGGCGGCAGACGCTATAGACGACGCGGTTCGGTGCCAGGTTGGCCGCGGCGGGAAAGCACAGCAGCAGCGCCGGGAGCGCGCCCAGCAATGTGGCGAGCGCTGCCATCTGGCTGGTCTCGAACAGCAGCCACAACCAGATGTCGAGCCGATACATCCAGTAGGCCAGCGAACCTTGCGTCGCCGTGCCGGCGAACAGCACCGGCAGCCGCAGATCGGGCAGCAGCCTGGCGAAGTATTCCCCCACGCGCGGGGCACCCGCCAATAACGCTGAGGGATACGCCTCCGACACCCAGGCCGATACCGCCAGGCACACCAGCAGTATCGCCGTGACGATCGCACCGGCGAGCAATCGCGCACGGCGGCGCGCACGCCACGCGGTTTCCAGCGCGGCAAGGCCGTCCTTCATGCGGCCGTACCGCTCAACGGTGCCGCCGCTCTGCCGCTTCCTGTTGCAGCATGTCGATGAACGGCTGGAAATCCGCGTGATGCACCGGCACCCAGCCCTTGCCGCTGCCCATGTCCACGCTGTGGTAGATGTCCGGATACGCCGTCGGCAACGCCAGATGGAAGGCCAGCATGTCGTCCTGGAATGCTTGCGGCGTGCTTTTTCGCACCGTCAGCGGTCCGTTCAGGATCGGCCGCGACCGCCAGATGATGCGCAAATCCTTCATGTCGAGCATCTTCTTGTCGACCATCATGCGCAGCGTGCCGCGCGTGTAGCCGGCCGCCGCATCGCCGATGCCCGAGGTCCATGTCACCCCCGCGTCGTACTGCCTGTTCAGCACCGCCACCACCGTCTGTTCATGCCCGCCGGCGAAACCGGTGTTGCTGAAATATTTTCCCTCCTCTGGATTGATGCCCATGGCGCGAAACTCGGCCCGCGGAATCAAATAGCCGGAGGCGCTGTTCGGATCCGCCCAGGCCAGCGAGTGTCCCTTCATGTCGGCCAGCGAGGTGATGCCGCTATCCGACCGCGTATAAAGCACCGACACATAGGATGTCCCGCCATCCTGCTCCTGCGTCACCACCAGCGGCACGACGTCGCCGTTGCTCTCCATCCAGGCCGCGGCATAGGCAGCCGGGCTCATATAGGCGATGTCGAGCTGTTGCGCGGCGAAAGCCTGGATGACACCGGCATAGTCCGCCGCCACCATCAGCTTCACCGGGACCTGGAACGTGGTTTCGAGCAATTTCCTGTAGCCGTCCACCCGTGCCAGGCGGTCGGCGTCGTTCTCGCCGCCCAGCAATCCCATACGAATAACGGGGATTTGCGCTGCCCAGGCGCGCTTGCCGGGCGCCGGCATGTCGGCCGCCCGGGCGCGCCATGCCAGCAGCGCGGAACCAAGCCCGACGGCGAGTGAGCGGCGTGTGATCATCGGCGGATCCTTTCACCGGCGATGATAGCGCCGTCACCAGGCTGTGCTAATCTCGGTCGCGTCGTCAGGGAGGAATGTTATGCTGCTGTACAACTCGATCGGCCCCAATCCACGGGTCGTGCGCATCTTCATGGCTGAGCGCGGCATCGAATTGCCGCGTGTCGAGGTGGACCTGCGCGGTGGCGAGAACCGCGGCGAGGCATTTCGGGCGAAGAACCCCGCCGGCCAATGCCCGGCGCTGGAACTCGACGATGGCAAGGTCATCGCCGAGATCACCGCGATCTGCGAATACCTCGACGAGGTTACGCCGGGTCCGTCACTGATCGGCAGCACGCCGGTGGAGCGGGCGGAGACGCGCATGTGGGCGCGGCGGGTCGATCTCAACATCCTCGAGCCGATGGCCAATGGGTTCCGCTTCGGCGAGGGATTGAAGATGTTCCAGAGCCGCATCCACTGCATACCCGCCGCGTCCGACGACCTGAAGCAGATCGCGCAGGAGCAATTGACCTGGCTGGACGGGCAGATGGCGGGCAAGCAATTCATCTGCGGCGACCGGCTGACCCTGGCGGATATTCTGCTGTTCGCCTTTGTCGATTTCTTCGATGGCGTGCGGCAGCCGATCAACCAGGCGAACCACAACATCGTCGCGTGGCACGCCAGGATGAAGGCGCGCCCCAGCGCGGCGGCATAACCTCTCCCGCGAGAGCGGGAGAGGTCGAGGCGCGCAGCGACGAGGGTGAGGGTGATCGGGTCGGCACGCAGCACTGGTGCAAGAACGCAGCGTGTCTGCCCGGTCACCCTCGGCGCTAACGCGTCTCGCGTTGATCCGCCTCGCGGCGCAACCCCACGCCGTCGGCGAGGTCGAGTTCGTCGCCATAGATTGCGACGACCCGGTCCGCGGTCAGTTCGGCCGGCGGACCGTCGAACATCAACCGCCCCTGCTGCAACGCGACGACGCGATCGCAGTAGCGTCGCGCCTCTTCCAGATGGTGCAAATTGGCCAGCACGGTCAGCCCGTCCTCGCGATTCACCCGGCGTAGCGCTTCCATCACCACACGCGCGTTATGCGGATCGAGGCTGGCGATCGGCTCGTCGGCCAGCAGCATCAGCGGCTGCTGTAGCAACGCGCGGCAGATTGCCACACGTTGCTGCTGGCCGCCGGACAGCGTGCCGGCGCGCTGCAATGCCAGTTCCGCCAGGTCGAAGCGTTCCAGGACCGACAGCGCCATGGCGCGTTCTGCCGCGGAGAACAGGCCGAGCAGACTGGGCAGCGTGGCGCGGCGGTTCAACCGGCCGATCAACACGTTGGTCAGCACGTCGAGGCGCGGGATCAGGTGGAACTGCTGGAAGATCATCGCCGCGCTGCTGCGCCAGTCGCGCAGTGCCTGGCCGGCCAATGCCGTCACATCGGTGTCGCCGAACCGGATCGTGCCGGCGGTGGGCTCGACCAGCCGGTTGATCAGCCGCAGCAGCGTCGATTTGCCGGCGCCCGAGCGGCCGATGATGCCCAGCACCTGGCCCGGCGGCACGTCGAGGTCGATGCCATCGACCGCGACCGTCGAACCAAACCGCCGGGTCAGGTTGCGCAGTCGTAGAACCGACTGCGCAGGCAGGCTGTCAGCCAGCGGCACTCGCCCTGTCGATCTGCGCGATGGCGTCGCGGTCGAGCTTGATCTCCGGTGCCCGCATGATCTCACGCAACTGGTCGACATTGGTGGCACTGGCGATCGGCGCGGTAATGCTCGGCCGTGCGATCATCCAGGCGAGGGCGACCTGCGCCGGTGTCGCATCGTAGCGCTTGGCGACGTCGTCCAGCGCGGCGAGCGTGCGCAGCCCCGCGTCGTTCAGGTATTTCGCTACGCGCGAGCCGCGCGCGCGGCCCTCGGTATCGGTGGCGGAACGGTATTTGCCGGTGAGGAACCCGCTCGCCAGGGAGTAGAAGGGGATGACGCCGACTTGCTCCTTCAGGCAGAGGTTTTCCAGCTCGCCCTCGTAGGGCTGCCGTTCCACCAGGTTGTACAGCGGCTGGAGGCTCTGATAGCGCGGCAGGCCCTGTGCGGTGCTGATGTTCAGCGATTCCGCCAGCCGCGCGGCGCTGAAATTCGACGCGCCGATCTCGCGCACCTTGCCCTGCTGGATCAGTTCGGCGTAGGCGGACAGGGTTTCCTCGATCGGCGTGTCGGGATCGTCGCGATGCGACTGGTAGAGGTCGATGTAGTCGGTTTGCAGGCGGCGCAGCGACGCCTCGACCGCCTGCATCATATAGGCACGCGACAGGCCCTTCATGCCAGGCCCCATCTCGATGCCGAGCTTGGTAGCGATGATGACCTTGTCGCGATTGCCGCGTGCCTTCAGCCACTTGCCCAGGATGGCTTCGGACTCGCCGCCCCGGTTGCCGGGATGCCAGCGCGAATACACGTCGGCGCTGTCGATGAAGTTGAAGCCGGTGGCGACGAAGGCATCGAGCAAGGCGAAGGAGGTGGCTTCGTCGGTTGTCCAGCCGAATACGTTGCCGCCGAAAGCGAGCGGCGCGATTTGCAAAGACGATTGGCCGAGCCTGCGCTTTTCCATTCCGATCTCCGGGGTAAAAACCCTCTCCCGCTACGCGGGAGAGGGCAGGGTGAGGGTGCCGCGTGCGCCCCGTTGCACCCTCACCTAACCTCTCCCGCAAGCGGGAGAGGGACTATTGCGCCCGCGCCCGCACCAGCCGGCCTGGCGTGGCGCCGGTGTACTCGCCGTTCTCGAACGTGGTTGCGCCCGACACCAACGTTGCGCGATAGCCGTCCACGCGCTGCACCAGCCGGCGGCCATTCTTCGGCAGGTCGTAGCGAACCTCTGGCACGTGCAACCGCAACGCCTCGTAGTCGATCACGTTCAGGTCGGCCTTCTTCCCGGCCGCCAGCATGCCGCGATCGTGGAAACCGAAGAAGCCGGCGGTCTCGCTGGTCTGCCGCTTTACCACCATTTCCAACGGCAGCCGCTCGCCGCGGGTGCGGTCGCGCGCCCAATGGATCAGCATCCAGCTCGGCACGCTGGCATCGACGATCGATGAGCAATGCGCGCCACCATCCGACAGGCCGAGGATCGTCGCGTCATCCGTCAGCATGGTGCGGATGATGTCGTGATTGTCCTCATTATAGCCGACGATCGGGAAGAACAGGAATTTTTCCGCGCCGCCAGCGAGATAGTCGTACGCAACCTCGTCCGGCGTGTGATTGCTGCGCGCGGCGATCGCCGCAATGCTGTCGCGCGCTTCCGGTTCATAGTTCGGCGGATCGCTCATCGGGAACATCCGATGCCAGCTTGTGGTGATGCGCTGGCGGAATTGCGACAGCCGATGGATCAACTCGGGCGAAGGCGCCTCGCTGAGAATCTGCGCGCGCATTGCCGGGTCCTGCAACCGCCTGATGCGCTCCTCCGCCGGCAGTTTCAATAGGGCCTGGTAGCTCGGCCGGATGGAGAACGGATTCAGCGCGGTGTCGATGCCCAGTAGCACGCCGACCGGCCGCCCCGCCACCTGGGCCGTGACCATCGCACCCTGCGCGCGTGCCTTGTGCACGCCATCCATCAGCCGCCGCCAACGCGCGGTGTCGGTCGGACGATCGGTCAGCAGGAACCAGACCGGGCGGCCGGTGTCCTTGCCGAGTTTCGTCATCCATTCCAGCTCTTCGGTTTCAATATCGAAATCGCTGTTCACCCCGAACGCGCCGTAGCCCAGGCCCTTGAACGCGGCGCCGATGCCCAGCAGTTCCTGCACTTCCGAATAGCGGCCAGGCACCATCTCGCCGGTCGGCGTCTTGTGCGAATTGGTGCGCGACGTAGTGAAGCCGAAGGCGCCGGCGCGCAGGCCCTGTTCGGTCATGCGGCGCATCGCCGCGATGTCGTCGGCGGTGGCCTTCTCGCGGTTGACCGCGCGCTCGCCCATCACGTAGACGCGCAGCGGATGATGCGGGATCTGCGCGGCGACATCGATCGCGCGCGGCATCTGGTCCAGCGCATCGAGATATTCGGGGAAGGTTTCCCAATTCCATTTCAAGCCGTCGGCCAGGGCGATGCCGGGGATCTCCTCCACCGCCTCCATCAGGCCGATGAGAGAATCATGGTCGGCGCGGCGCACCGGCGCGAAGCCGACGCCGCAATTGCCGAACAGGATGGTCGTCACGCCATGCCATGACGAGGGCGCCAGCAGCGGGTCCCAGGTGGCTTGGCCGTCGTAGTGGGTGTGCGCATCGACCCAGCCGGGCGTTACCAACAATCCGTCGGCGTCGATGTCACGCTTGCCGGGGCCGGCCTTGCCGCCGACCTGGGTGATGCGGTCGCCATCGATCGCAACGTCGCCGGTGAAACGCGGCTGGCCGGTGCCGTCAACGACAGTCCCGCCACGGATGACCGTGTCGTGCATGGCTCTCTCCCTTGGATTCCTGGGCGGAATGGGAGACCGGTTCGGGCCTGCGGTCAAGCAAGTGGCGCGTTGCGGATCTGCCCCCCCTCCCCTTGTGGGAGTGGGTTGGAGGGAGGGGTCCGTGCCGCGTTGCACCCCTCCCCCCAACCCCCTCCCACAAGGGGAGGGGGAGCGTATGGTGCGTCCAGCATTGAACCCCGAGGTCCGCCATGTTCCAGCTCCCGCTCCGCCACGGCATCTTCCTGCCGCCGTTCCATCCGATGGAAGAAAACCCGACCCAGTGCATCGAACGCGACCTGGAGCTGATGGGCTGGCTCGACAAGCTCGGCTTCCACGAAGCCTGGATCGGCGAACACCATTCGGCGGGATGGGAGGTGATCAGCTCGCCCGAACTGTTCATCGCGGTCGCCGCGGAGCGCACGCGATCGATCCGCTTCGGCACCGGGGTCATCTCGCTACCGTATCACAATCCGCTGATGGTGGCGAACCGCATCATCCAGCTCGACCACATGACGCGCGGCCGCATCATGTTCGGCGCCGGGCCTGGCCTGCTGGCCTCCGATGCGCTGATGCTGGGCATCGATCCGAATGTGCAGCGCGACCGCATGGCGGAGGCGCTCGACGTCATCCTGCGGCTGTTCCGGGGGGAGATCGTCACCGAGCAGACCGACTGGTATACCTTCGTCAACGCACGGGCGCACCTGCTGCCGTACACCAATCCGCATCCCGAAGTGGCGGTGGTCAGCGCGGTGACGCCGTCCGGCGGGCGGCTGGCGGGAAAATACGACCTCAGCATGATATGCGTCGCCGCCACCAACCCGTTCGGCTTCGATGCGCTCGACGCCAACTGGAAGATCGCCGGCGACATCGCCGCGGAGCATGGCCGCAGCATGGACCCGGCACGGCTGCGGCTGGTCGGACCGATGCACATCGCCGAGACGCGCGCCAAGGCTTATGAAAATTGCAAGTTCGGATTCGAACGCTATCTCGGCTACCTGAACAACAACCAGCCGCGCTTCCTGCCGCCTGCCGGCGCCGATCCCGCCGAATGGTTCGTGCAGCAAAAATTCGGCGTGATCGGCACGCCGGACGACGCCATCGCGCTGATCGAGCGGTTGCAGGCCAAGCAGGGTGCGTTCGGCGTGATGCTGCAACAGGCGCATAACTGTGCGGATTGGGCGGCGACGAAGCGCTCCTACGAGCTGTATTCCCGCTATGTCATGCCGCGCTTCTCCGGTGACAACGTGCCGCGCGTCGAATCGTTCGACTGGTGCACCGCGCATCGCGACGAGTTGACCGAGAAGCGCTCGGCGGCGGCGCGGGCGATGTTCGACAAGCACGCGGCAGAGCAACGCGCGCGACAGGCGGCGGCGACCGCGCGGCCGGCGAAGGGGCGCGAGGCGTGGTGAGCCGCACAGGACTTGCGGATGGCCCCCGATCGCCACACCCTGCGCGCCCTCGGTTGCAACAGGAGAAACCGCGATGATTGCTGACCTGCGCATCTACACCTGCAAGCCGAACAAGCTGGCCGAGTGGGTGGCGATGTACAAGGAACTGGCCTGGCCGCTGCAACAGAAGTATCTCGGCCGTTGCCTCGGCTGGTTCACCACGGTGGAGGGCGAGTTGAACACCGTGGTGCATATCTGGGGCTATGAGGACCAGGGCGACCGCGAGCGCCGGCGCAACGCAATGGCCGCCGATCCCGAGTGGCAGAAGTTCCTGGCCGAGGGTTACAAGCGCGAACTGCTGCTGAAGCAGGAGAACCGCATCATGCGCCCAACGGATTTTTCCCCGGTGCAATGATTGAGTACACCTCTCCCGCTGCGCGGGAGAGGTCGGTGCACAGCGCCGGGTGAGGGGCGGAACGCGCGGACCATCCGTGCGTTTCGCCCCTCACCCTCGGCGCTTACGCGCCATCGACCTCTCCCACTTCGTGGGCGAGGTTTATGACTTTCTCCATCGTCACCGAGGTCGCCTCCGCATACCCCGGATGCGCGGTCCGTTCCGTTTCGACGAACCCGCACGCCGCGAACAGCCGCCGGTTGTCCGCCAGCACCAGCCGCGAAGCCAGGTGCACACGCGGCAACGCCAGCGCCCGTGCCGCCGCCTCCCCGG
>JBEKNT010000164.1:0-13194 GCA_049522565.1 Acetobacteraceae bacterium | reverse complement strand
CCCTCCCCCAACCTTGGTCCGCTTCGCGGCCCAAGCCCACAAGGGGAGGGGGAGGACTTTGTTGCTTGCGCGATCTCTCACCCCGGCAGCGGAAACTGCTGCAAATACGGGGCGTACTCGTCCTCCACATCGATCTGTAGCGTCGCCAGCACGCGCACCACCGCATTATAAAACCCGATCGTCAGAGTCAGGTCCACCACCTGCTCATGACCCAGCGCCGACTGCAACGTCGCGAACGTTGCGTCCGTCATGCCACCCGCGATCGTCATCTCGCGTGCCGCCAGCAGCACGGTCCGGGTCAATGCATCCAACCCGGTCGGCTTGCCCGCCGTGTCGTCGATCATCGCCTTGATGTCGTCATCGGTCACCCCGAAATCGTGGCCGATCTTCACATGGTGCGACCACTCGTACGGCGATCGCGCCAGCCACCCCACTTGCAGGATCGCCAGCTCGCGCAGACGCGGATCGAGCTTGCTGCCATAGCGGATGAACTGCCCGACACCGGAAAACGCCCGCGCCGCGTTGGGCGAGTTCACCAATGCTCGCGCCAGTGCGATCGGGCGCTTCAGCAGATCCTGATTGTCCGGCGACAGATCGGCGACATCCAGATACGGCACACGGGCCATCAGAGAACTCCCCTGGTTTCGAGAAGAATGCTGGTTGCGACGCTATGCGTCACTTCACGCTCCTGGCCAGCCAGGAGGTAATCAGGCCGGCAATCCGCAGATTGTTCTTCTCCAGCATCATCATGTGCGCGTTGCCGTGGATGCCGTGCTCTTCCAGCCGGATGAAATCGGTCTTCACGCCGGCCTGCACGAGGTAATGCGCCGTGCAATGATCGTAAGCCGCGTGATACGACGATTCACTGGTGATCAGCACGACCGGGATATTGCGAAGATTGGCCAAGGCGCGCGCCGGCCCCTTCTGCTGCCAGCAACGCACCAGATCGGGTTTGTTCGGCGCGGTCTGTTGCTCAATCTGCAACTGCGCAGGGTCGCTGACCGGAGGGTCATACGCGATCGGTATATCGGTCACGCCCCACGGACGCGAGCGGCCAGTGCCGACCACCACGTCCTCGAACGGTGGCCCCGCCGGTTCGACCGCGACAATCGCCTTGACCAATTTAGGCCGCGCATCGGCAATCAGCCAGCCGAACGGACCCGACTGCGAATGGGTCAGCACGATCGCCGGTCCGATCTTGTCGAGCAACGCTGCCGCGGCGTGCTGGATCAGGGTCTGGGTTTCCGCGTTGCTGACGAGGAACTGCACCTGCGACGCATAGAACTGGTCGAATATCGGGTCGCCGACCTGGCCATGCTTGGGGCCATCGCCCGGCCATTGCGTGTGCAGCTTCGCCTGCGGCCAGAGATTATGCAGTTCCGGCGCGGTAAACAGCTTTTCGATGGTTTGCGCGTCGAAGGTGCGGACCTTGCCGTCGATCCCCTCCTGCCAGGCGGACCGGCCACGCGCAGGCTGGTCCACCATGTAGACCTGATAACCCTGAGCGCAGAAAAATTCTGCCCAGCCCGCGCGGCCATCGGGCGTTCCCATCCAGTTGGTCGCGGTTTGCGCGGCGCCATGGATCAGCACCATGGGATATCGCTGATGCGGGTGGGCCGGCGTGAGTTTCTCCACATACATCTGACCGTGCATGACCTGCTTGGCAGGATCGCCGGTGTAGCTGCCGCCGACGAAGAAATAGCTGCGCTCGGCAATTGCGCTGGCAGACGGCATGTGGCTTTCCTCGGTCCGTTGTGCGTGCACGGAACCCGTTGCGATGCCAAGCAGGCACGCCAGAACAAGTGCGCCCGGAATGTACCGCATGATGGTTTCCCCCCAAGACCGGCAATGCCACTGGTTGTTTGACGTGGCCGCCATCCTGTTGCACACGCTCGATCCGGCCAGATCGCCTGTCAAGCAACGACACGGGCTGGACGTCGTGCAAAAGCCCGTCGGCGCCTTGGGCCCGACGGCATCAGAGTGAATCACATGCCGGATCCGTTGACCGCCTTCCGCCTTGATGGACGCACTGCGCTGGTCACCGGCGCGCGCCGTGAAATCGGCCGCACTATCGCCATTGCGCTCGCCGGTGTGGGCGCACGGCTTGCCGTTCATCATGTCGGCAACGAGGAAGAAGCCCGCGACGCCGCTGCCGTGGTGGCAACGATTGAAGCCGCCGGCGGAACCGCCCGGGCGTTCGCACAGGACTTTGCCGAAGACGAGGCCGGCACGCGCCTGGCCGCTGCCGTCACCGACTGGTCCGCGATCGACATCCTGGTGCTGAATGCCTCGATCGAGATTCCCGAACACTGGCAGACCGTCAGCGGGACACATTTTGACCGGCAGATCACGGTGAACCTGCGATCCACACTGGAATTGCTGCAGGCGCTGGTGCCGCCGATGGCAGACCGCGGCTGGGGTCGGGTTCTGACCATCGGCAGCGTGCAGCAGGCGATGCCGCACCCGGCCATGCTGGTCTATGCCGGCACCAAGGCGGCGCAACTTAACTGGGTATTAAACCTGGCGCGCCAATATGGCGGCCGCGGTGTGACGGTCAACAACCTGGCGCCCGGCGCCATCCTCACCGCACGCAACGAGGCGCAGATGCGGCGTGAGGGCGCCGCGCTGGCACAACGCATCCCGGTGGGCCGGCTCGGCGCGCCGGACGACCTTGTGGGCGCGGCCCTGCTCTTGTGTTCGGATGCCGGGCGCTACATCACCGGGGGCAATCTCTACGTGGATGGCGGCCGCCATATCGCGTGATGCGGCGCAAACTTGATTTCGCGCGCGTCATGCCCTTGTCATACGGGATAGGAGGACTTGCGTGATGCATCGAAAGACCAATCCGGGCGGCGGACCGCCGCCGCTGCCGACACCGCCCTGGCTCGCCGGGGTGGCGATCGGCCTGACCATCCTCGGCATGGCGAGCAGTGCGATGGTGCTGGGGGCAGGACTGGCGTGGAGTCAGACGGCGGCAGGCGGGAAGTAGCGCGTTATGCCGCGCCCATGGCGCGGCCGTGCAGCCGGTTGCCGTCGCGCTCGCCATAAAAGATGTCGGGGCTGAGTTCGTCCACCGAGCAACAGCCTGTGTAGGCCATGGTCTTGTCCAACTCGTTGCGGATGAGGCTGATCGCCCTTAGCGCACCCGCCTCGCCGCCGACCGCGGTGCCGTAGAGCGTGGCGCGTCCGGTCAGCACCGCCTTTGCGCCGAGCGCCAGCGCCTTGGCGATGTCGGAGCCGCGGCGCACGCCGGAATCGAGGATCACCGTGGCCCGATTGCCGACCGCGTCGGCAACCTCCGGCAGCACGTCGATCGTGGCGGCGGCGCTGTCCATGTTGCGCCCGCCGTGGTTGGACACGATGATGCCGTCCACGCCGTATTCGATCGCCTTCACCGCATCTTCCGGGCGGTTGACGCCCTTGATCATCAGGATGCCCGGCCAGATGTCGCGGAATTTCGCGAGGTCGTTCCAGTCGAGCGAATCGGCGCGCAGCGCGTCGCGGCTGCCGACACCGCTGAGTACGGATTTCTGGTACTCCTCGGGATAGTTCTCGTGCCGCGGCATGCCGATGCTGGTGAAGTATTTCAGCAGCACGTCCTTCGCCCAGACCGGATGCCGCATGACATCGACGACGAAACGCGGCGTCGCCTTGAACGGCAGCGCGAAACCGTTATGCGTGTTGTACTCGCGGTTCGGCGAGACTGGGGAGTCCACCGTGACGATCAGCGCCTCGAACCCGTTGCGGTGGGCGCGCTGAATCAACTGGTGCGACAGCTCGCGCTGCTTCCAGACATAGAGCTGGAACCACAGCCGTCCGCCGACACCGGGACCGCCGTGCTGCGCGATCTTCTCCATCGCGGTCATCGAGGCGGTGGACAGGGTCAGCGGGATCTTGGCCTTGGCCGCGGCCTTGGCGAGTTCCAGCTCGCCTTCATGCCAGCACAGTCCGGCGGCGCCGGTGGGGGCGATGGCCATGGGAAGGCTGGCGGGCTTGCCGAACAGCGTGGTGGCGACGCTGCGCTTGGACACATCGACCAACGCGCGGTGGCGGAGCTTGATGCGCTCGAAGGCGCTGCGGTTGTTGGCGACGGCGAGATGGTCCTCGGTAGCGCGATCGACGAACTCGAACACGCCCTTCGGTAGCCGGCGCTGCGCGGCGGCACGCAGGTCGTAGATGTTCAGACAGCGATCGAGGTTCGTCATCGTACTAAACCTCTCCCGCTTCGCGGGAGAGGTCGCGGAGCAAAGCGACGCGGGTGAGGGTGCCGCGTGCGCCCGGCAGAAAGGCGCAGCGTGCCGACCCGATCACCCGCACCCTCGGCGCTGCGCGCCTCGACCTCTCCCGCGCGCAGCGCGGCAGAGGCGTACTCCCGATCATACCGCATCCATCACCATGTCGCGCAGCCGGTTGCCCTGGCGGTAGCCAAAGAAGATGTCCGGCCCCAACTCGTCCACCGAGCAGCAGCCGGTATAGGCCATCGTCTTGTCCAGTTCGTTACGGATCAGGCTGATCGCCTTGCCCGCGCCCGCCTCGCCGCCGACCGCCGTGCCGTACAGCGTGGCGCGCCCGGTCAGCACCGCCTTGGCGCCCAGCGCCAGCGCCTTCGCAATATCCGACCCGCGCCGCACGCCGGAATCGAGAATGACCGTGCCGCGGTCGCCGACCGCCTCGGCGATCTCCGGCAGCACGTCGATGGACGCCACGACGCTGTCCATGTTGCGTCCGCCATGGTTCGACACGACGATGCCGTCCACGCCGTACTCAATGGCCTTCACCGCGTCGTCCGGCCGGTTGACGCCCTTGATCATCAGGATGCCCGGCCACTTGTCGCGGAAGATCTTGATGTCCTCCCAGCTCAGCGAGTCCTGCCGCGTCATCTGGGTGGTGGTCGGATCGTTACGCTTCATCCGTTTGTATTCGTCCGGATAGTTCTCATTGCGCGGCATGCCGATGGTCGTGAAGTACTTCATCAGCACATTGGTAAACCACACTGGGTGCCGCATGATGTCGAGCGTGAACGTCACGTTCGGCGTGAACGGGAGGAGAAAACCGTTATGCGTGTTGTACTCGCGATTCGGCGGCACGATGGTATCGACGGTAACGATCAGCGCCTCGAACCCCGCGCGGTGAGCGCGCTCGATGAGCTGATACGACATCTCCCGCTTGTTCCAGACATAGAGTTGGAACCACAGCCGCCCGCCGACACCCGGTCCCGCTTGCTCCGCGATCTTCTCCATCGAGGTCATTGCGCCGGTGGCCAGCGTGAATGGTATCTTGGCTTTCGCCGCGGCCTTCGCCAATTCCAGCTCGCCCTCGTGCCAGCACAGGCCGGCGGCGCCGGTGGGCGCGATCGCCATCGGCATCGACACCGGCTTGCCAAACAGCGTCGTGTTCATCGTGCGGCCCGACACATCGACCAGCGCGCGATGCCGCAGCTTGAGGCGCTCGAACGCGTTGCGGTTGTTGGCGACCGCGATGCCGTCCTCGCTGCCGCGATCGACGAATTCGAACACCGCCTTCGGCAATCGGCGTTTCGCGGCGGCACGCAGGTCGTAGACGTTCAAGCAGCGGTCGAGCGCAGACATTGGTTATTCCCCTGGGACTTCTCCCCCGATGCAGCGATGATGAAGGCGGCAGACGGGATGTCAACTGTACAGCGCTCCCGCGGCGGGAGAGGTTAGCCTATCTCCCGCAGCACCGCGGTCTTCACCGGCAGCACCTCGCCCATCCATACCGCGTTCAGCGTGTGGTCGTCGCGCGGACGGCCGGATTGCGGGTGCAGCAGGACGGTCAGCCCCATGCGATTCAACATCAGGAACGGCACCAGCGTCGGCAGCAGGTCGGGCGTGAACGCGATCTGGTACATCGCCTGCACATGCGGACCGACCGGCTCGTCATGCCAGCGCCCCATGCGCACGCTGAACCGCTCCTCCACCCACTGGCGGAGCGTCGCGGCGCGGTCCTTGCTGGCCGGGTCATAGTAGACATGCGCGTGATAGTCCTCGATCGCGGCGATATCTTTCGGTGCGTCCTGCATCACCCTGCCTCCTCCAGCCGCTGCTTTACCTCGCGCTTCATCACCTTGCCGTAGCCGGATTTCGGCAGCTCCGGCCAGACGACAAAGCGCGCCGGCCATTTGTATTTTGCCAGCTTGCCGTCGAGATGCGCCAGCAACGCGTGTTCGTCGATCTCAGCGCCCGCCGCGGCGACCAGCACCGCCACGCCGCTTTCGCCCCAACGAGCGTCCGGCAAACCGACCACGCAAGCCTCCGCGACGGCCGGGTAGGTCAGCAGCACCTCCTCGATCTCGCGGGGATACACGTTGGAGCCGCCCGATATGTACATATCCGACGCGCGGCCGGTGATGAACACGAAGCCCTGCGCGTCCATGTGCCCGAGGTCGCCGGTATGGAACCAGCCGAACCGCGTCGCCTGCGCCGTCGCTTCCGGATTGTTATGGTAGCCGGCGAACACGCCCGGACCGCGCACACAGATCTCGCCTGTCGTACCCGGCGGCAGGTGCCCCCCGTCCAGGTCGAGGATGGCGACCTCCATCCCGGTGCGCGGCACACCGCAGCTCCCGACGCGCATGTTCGCATCGTCCAGGCTGTGCAGTGCGCGGGGGAGAACCGTGATGTTGCCGGTTACCTCGCCCATGCCGAAATACTGCACCAGCACGTTTCCCAACTTGCCGAGCGCATGCACCTGGTCGGCACGGTACATCGGCGCGCCGGCATAGATCACGTAGCGCAGCGACGCATGGTCGTAGCGGTCCACCGCGTCGTGCCGCGTCAGCATGGTGAGGATGGTCGGCACGGTGAACATATTGGTGACGCGATGCCGCTCCACCAGGCGCCAGGCTTCCTCGCAATCCAGCCGCTCGCCCGACAGCAGCACCGTGGCGGCACCACGCGCCACTTGCGGCAGAGCGTGCACGCCGGCGCCATGCGACAATGGCGCCACCACCAGCGAAACGTCGTGCTCGGTCGTCGCGGGCATCAGGTCGCACAGATGGTTGCAGATTACGTATTCCATCTGTCCGTGCGTCAACACGCCGGCCTTCGGCCGCCCGGTCGTGCCGGAGGTATAGAAGAACCACGCCGGATGGTCGTACGCCACGTCGGCGGCGCGCGTCACCGGCCCCCCGTGCGCCGCCAGCGCGTCCCATTCCAGCACGCCCGGTCCGATGGAAATCTCCAGCTTGCACGCAGGATTTTCCGCCCTCGCCGCCGCCGCGTGCTGCGGAAACGCCGCGTCGAAGATGTGCACCGCGGCACCGGAAGACGACGCGAGATACGCCACCTCCGGCGGTGTCAGACGAAAATTCGTCGGCACCCACACCGCGCCAAGCATCCACGACGCGAACATCGTCTCCAGCACGGCGTTGGAGTTGCGCGCGTGCAGCAGCACCCGGTCGCCATGCCGCACCCCATGCTCGGCCAACGCGCCGGCCGCGGCCTGCACCCGGGCGGCAAAATCCGCCCAGGTCCAGGTGTGTTCGCGCCAGATCAGCGCCGGCCGGTCGGGAAATCGTCTCGCGCTTTGCAGCAGCAGATGCGCGAGATTGCTCGTCGGAATCAGCGCAACTGCTCCAGTATCGAAACATAATTGGCGACCGCGGCGCCGCCCATGTTGAACACCCCGCCGATATCCGCCCTCGGCAACTGCATCGTGCCCGCCTGGCCGGTGAGCTGCATCGCGGTGACCACGTGCATCGACACGCCGGTGGCGCCGATCGGATGCCCCTTCGCCTTCAACCCGCCGGACGGGTTCACCGGCAGCCTGCCGTCTTTCGCCGTCCAGCCCTCCAGCACCGCGCGTGCCCCCTGGCCTGGCGCGGTCAGGCCCATCGCCTCGTACTCCAGCAACTCGGCGATGGTGAAGCAGTCATGCGATTCGACGAAGGACAGGTCCTCCAGCTTCAGGTCAGCCGCATCCAATGCACGCGACCACGCCTGTGCCGCGCCCTCGAACTGGGTGATGTCGCGCTTGCTGATCGGCAGGAAATCGTTGACCTGCACCGCGGCACGGAAGCGCACCGCCTTGCCCAGCGAGCGTGCCGTCTCCTCATCCGCCAGCACCAGCGCGGCGGCGCCATCCGATACCAGAGAGCAATCGGTGCGCTTCAGCGGCGGCGCGACGTACGGGTTCTTCTCCGACACCGTGCGGCAGAAATCGTAGCCCAGATCCTTGCGCATCTGCGCATAGGGATTGTCCACGCCATTCTTGTGGTTTTTCGCCGCGATCGCCGCGAGCGCGTCGGACTGGTCGCCGTAGCGCTGGAAGTAGCGCTCGGCGATGCGGCCGAACACGCCGGCGAAACCCGCGGGGATATCGCCTTCCTCCTTCTGGTAACAGGCCTTCAGCAGGATGTCGCCGACGTCCTTGCCGGGCGTGGCGGTCATTTTCTCCACGCCGATCACCAGAGCGAAGCGGCCGCGGCCGGCGCCGATGAAGTCGCGCGCGCCATGCACCGCGGCGGAGCCGGACGCACAGGCATTCTCGAACCGGGTGATCGGCTTGAAGCGCAGGTCGGGGACGTGCTGCAACACCAGCGACGCGGGAAAGTCCTGCTTGGAGAAGCCGTTGTTGAACAGGCTGACGAAGGTGGCGTCGATGTCGGTGGCGGCAACGCCGGCATCTTCGATCGCCGCGCCGGCGACGCGGCCGATCAGCGCTTCGATGTCGGGGTCTTCCAACCGGCCGAACGGCGAATGCGCCCAGCCGACGATGCAGGCTTCGGTCATGGCTCAGGTCTCCTGATCTGGTGGGCGAGATTAGCGCATATGGGCAGCGATGGCGACGGGGCCGCGTCCCCGAGGCGGCGGCCGACCCGCCCTGGATGAAACTGCAGAGGTCGCCAGGGGGGAAGACGCTCCCCCTCCCCTTGTGGGAGGGGGAGTTCGTCTCTTGCGAGGCGCGGTAGCGGTCCCCGCAATGACAGGCGATCGGGGGCATTTCCAGTCAGGGTGGAAGTGCTCTGGCGGCCACGATCAACCCCTGTCGGCAACAAGCGGTTTGCCGACGATACCGCAGGCAGAGACCGGCCAGGCCGGTCAACGTCAGGCCATCGGCACCATCATGGTCGTCGCGGTGACATCCTCCAGATGGTCCTCCACGCGTGTCACGCCGGGCATGTTCTCCGCCATGACGCGCACCGCCATCTTCTGCTCTTGGCTATGCACCACGCCCCACAGATCGACCACACCGTTCTCGACCGTCACGTCGAGCTGCGCCACCATCGCGCCCCATTTATGCTGCCGCAGTTCGGCCAGCAGCGCGGTGCGGATCCGCTGGTCGTCAACCAGCGACGGCGCCGTCGCTTGCAGCCGCGTCGCCAGCGCACGCAACAGGTTGGCGCGGCTGACGATGCCGGCCAGCTTGCCGTCGCGCAGCACCGGCACCCGCTTGATCCGCCGCGCTTCAAGTAGGCGCGCGATATCGGCGATCGGCGTGGTGTCATCGACCGTAATGACATTCTCGGTCATGACCTCGGACGCTTTCCGGCCGTGGCTCCGCACATAGTCGGCGGCCAGCGGCGTGGCGCGGGAGACCAGTTCCAGCAGATGCGACCGGCGCGGTTCGGAGCCGAGTTCGACCCGCCGCAGCAGATCGCCCTCGGTCACGATGCCGACGACGCAGTCCTCGTCCATCACTGGAACCCCGCTGATCCGGTTGTCCAGCATCAGGGTGACCACTTGGTCGAGCGGCGTGTCAGGTCGTACCGTGATGACGTCGGGCGTCATGATGTCAGCGGCGTTCATCGGGTTCCTCCGTTGATTGCCGAAAGCCGAAGCGGCATGGCCGGCAGTTTCGGCCCTGCCGCGCGTTCACGCCTTGATCTACGTCAAGCGGAGGTGCGCGATTTCGCGGCAAGCGGGCCGGGAGCGAGTCTCATGGCGCGTGCCGTCACCTCTGCGGCCCGGTACAGTGCGCCCATCGCAGCACAGCACCGGTTGCAAGCGGGACAGGATCGGTCGGTGTCGCCATCGGCCTCAGGGCTCTGCCGAGGCTTGGCGCTTTCCCGTAATGCGCCCGTGTTCGTGGCCGAAGCGGGCACGCATCACCTCGGCCAGCTTCAAATCGGCGGACGCGACCGCACCACCGCCGCGCACCCGGAAAGCTTCCGGATGGGCAAGGGCCAGCGGCGGCGCACCATTCTCCAGGGCTCGGGCGGCGTCCAGGATCAGGCGGCGGAAGCGGATCACGCCCATATCCGTCGGACCCAGGTGCTCCGTGGTGCGGTCGGCGATCAGGCCCTGACTGTCCTGGATACAGGCGTCCTGTTCGGACACGCCCTCGATGCCGGTATAGCTCTCGGTCCGCTGCCTGGCGCGGTCGATAAGATAGTCGTTTTCGCGGCGGCGGAGCGGGATGTAGGCCCCGTCGACCTGGGCGTGGATGCCGGAGCCGGCGCGATAGCGGGCGCGTTCCGCGCCGGTCAGCTTGCGGTCGGGGTTCCAGGTGTAGGTGTGAACCCAGCACGCTGTGTCGTCGATCGGCACCCAGCATTGGCCGTGGTAGTTCTCGCCGGGGAATGCGTTGGGCGCGAGGCCGTGGTTGGGCATCAGGAACTGGCTGATCCGCCAGTAGGTTTCCCCCGGATCGCCGCGCCGGGCCGCCCCCAGCACCAGGCCGGCGGGATGATCGGCGATGGTGAAGCGCGGCGCACCGTCGTCGCGCATCCAGCGCACCGTGTCGGGGCCGGACGACACCTTCGTCAGCAACCGCGCGGTGACGTCGTCGGCATCGGAAATCGACATGTGCAGGAAGGAGAAGTGCGCGGTGTCGAGGCCGCCCTCGCAGGCCTGCGCCCAATTGCATTGCTGCAGTTTCTTGGAGACGAACACGTGCGCGGCCGGCAGGGCAGTGAATTCCAGTTCCGGCAGGGGCGGCACGGCGTTGCGCGGACCGAGATACGCCCAGACGAAGCCGCCCGCTTCGCGGGTTGGGTAGGCGAGGAGGCGGACATTCTGCTCCGCGGTTTCGCGGGCCGGCCCGGGTTCCATGGTCGCGATGGCAAGGCAGGTTCCGTCGGTGGCGAATTTCCAGCCGTGATAGACACAGCGGATGCCGTTGTGCTCGTTACGGCCATAGAAGAGATCGGCACCGCGATGCGGGCAGCGGGGCGACACGAGACCGACCGATCCGTCGGTGGCGCGGAAGGCGCGCAGGTCTTCGCCGAGGACCGTGACGCGGACCGGTGGTCCGTCGGCTTCCGGCAGTTCCGCGCTGAGCAATACCGGGTGCCAGAAGCGGCGAAACAGATTGCCCATCGGCGTGTTCGGCCCGGTGCGGGTCAGCAGGACGTTGTCGGCTTCGCTCAGCATTTCGGAAACCTCGGGATTTGCCTGTCATGGCGGGAAATGTGCAGGGGTCAACCGGCGCAGCGACGGTCGGTCCGGTGCGACCGGGCGGAATTGCCGACCCGCCGCCCTGGCTGTCAGGGCACCATCTACTCGGCGGTCCAGCCGCCATCGATCACCAGGCTCTGCCCGGTCATGAACGCCGAGGCATCGGAGGCCAGGAACACCACGCCGCCCGCCATGTCGTTCGGCACGGCGAAGCGGCCCATCGGCGTGCGGTCGAGCAAGCGCTTGCCGTGCACGTCATGTTCCAGCAGCCCGTGCGTCAGTTCGGTATCCACCCAACCAGGCGCCAGCGTGTTGACCCGCACGCCGCGCTTTGCCCAATCCAGCGCCAACCCGCGCGTCAGCATCTCCACGCCGCCCTTGGACGCGCAGTACGGCACCGAGCGTGGCAGGCCGCCAAGCCCCGCCACCGAGCTGACATTGATGATGGAGCCCCCCTGCCCCATCGCGCCGCCGATATGCTTGCAGCACAGGAACACGCCGGTGAGGTTGACGTCGATGATCTGCTGCCACTCCTCCAGGCTGATGCGCTCGATGCCGCGAAAGATCGGGTTGACGCCGGCGTTGTTCACCAGCACGTCGATCCGCCCGGCGCGTGCCAGCACCGCGTCGCGCAGCGCCAGCACGTCGGCCTCGCGCGCCACGTCGGCCACCTGCGCCATGACCCGGTCGCCGATCGCGTCGGCGGCGGCGTCCAAGGTGGCCTGGGTGCGGCCGACCAGCACGACGAAACCGCCATGCCGCGCCAACGCTTCCGCCATCGCGCGGCCGATGCCGCGGCCGGCGCCGGTGACGATGCAGACCTTGTCAGCCAGATCGAACGCGCTCACCAGTTCGCTCCGTTGCGGGCGATGCGTTGCGCCAGCGACCAGCGATGCACCTCGGACGGGCCGTCATAGATGCGGAAGGCGCGCACTTCGCGGAAGATGCGTTCCACCAGCGTTTCGCCGGTGACGCCCTGGCCGCCCAGCACCTGCACGCAGCGATCCACCACGCGCCAGATCGCTTCCGAACAGAACACTTTCGCGATGGATGACTCCGTGGTGCCGCGCGCCCCCTGGTCGAGCAACCAGGCGGTATGCCAGATCGACAATCTGCTCATGCGGATGTCGATCTCGTTGTCGGCGAGCATGAAGCCGACGCCTTCATGGTTGACCAGCTTGGCGCCGAACACCTCGCGCCGCTGCGCGTAGCCGGCGGCGATGTCGTGCGCGCGCCGCGCCGCGCCGAGCCAGCGCATGCAATGCGTCAGCCGCGCCGGCGCCAGCCGCACCTGCGCGTAGCGGAAACCCTTGCCCGGCTCGCCGAGAATATCGCTGGCGGGGACACGCAGATCGTTGAACCTCACGACCGCGTGGCCGCCGGCAAAAGCCTGGTCGAGGCTGTGCATGGTGCGGACGATCTCGATGCCCGGCTGGTCCATGTCGGCGAGGAACATCGTTGCGGCACCGTCCTCGCCCTTCGCCATGATGATGGCGAAGGCCGCGCCGTGCGCGCCGGTGATGAACCATTTCGTCCCGTTGATCACCCAGTGGTTGCCGTCGCGCACCGCGGTGGTGTTGATCGCTGCCGGATCCGATCCCGCGCCCGGCGCCGGCTCGGTCATGCAGAAGCAGGACCGCGTTTCGCCGCTTGCCAGCGGCCGCAGCCACCGCTCCTTCTGTTCGCGCGTGGCGACCTGTTCCATCAGGTGGATGTTGCCCTCGTCGGGCGCAAAGATGTGCAGCGCGACGGGACCCAGCAGGGAATAGCCGGCTTCCTCGAACACGATGGCCTTGCCGACATGATCGAGACCCAGGCCGCCATAGTCCGGCGAGGC
>JBEKNT010000163.1:0-13325 GCA_049522565.1 Acetobacteraceae bacterium | reverse complement strand
GCGGGCGAAGGCTCGCCATCGACGACGGTGCGATGCCACACGGCGCACCGTCGTGGATGGCGGGCCTTCACCCGCCATGACGGCTGGGCGCGATGCCCGGAACCGCATCAGCGTGCACCCGCGGGCACGAACGCGGCCTGGGTGCCGCCGTCCACCGGAATGGTCGTCCCGGTAACGTAACGCGCCGCGTCGGACAGCAGAAACCCGATCACGTCCACCACGTCGTCGGGCTGCGCGATGCGGCCGACCGGGGAAACGCCGGACGGGCGATAACCTGGCGACGCTGCCGGATCGCTCACCGCGTGGATCATCGGGGTATCCACCGTGCCGGGTGCCAGCGCGTTTACCAGTACGCCGGACGGCGCCCATTCCACCGCCATCACGCGGCAGAGCTGGCTGACCGCCGCCTTCGATGCGGCATAGGCACCGCCGGCGATCTTCGGCCGCAGGGCGGCGACGGACGACAGCAGAACGATACGCGCGGGATGGTCCGGCGTGGCGGCCTTGCGCAGCAGCGGCAACGCCTCCTTGGCGCACAGCCAGGTGCCGCGCGTGTTCACCGCGAACACCTGGTCGAAGTCGTCGACGCGCATGCTGTCCATCGGCGATGTGCGCAAAATGCCGGCGCAGCAGATCAGCGCGTCGAGCGTCGGCGTGACGCAGGCGATCTCGGCGAAGGCGGCGACGACGCGGGTGGCGTCGGTCACATCGCAGACGATCGGTTTGAAGCGGTCCTGGAAGGCCGCGACTTGCGCGGCGGTGGCGTCGAGCCGGTCGCGCGCGGCGTCCAATCCGAACACCGTCCAGCCCTGGTCGAGCAATCGCCGCACCGCTGCCTGGCCGATGCCGGACGCCGCGCCGGTGATCGCGACGGTTCTGGTCATGTCGGTCCTTCCAACTGTTCAGGAGACCAGGCGAGATGTACTACAAGGGCGCAAGCGCACAAGGTCCGCCGCGGCGCCGATCGGCCTCGCGCGGGACGCCCGATTTGCGTAGACCTGCGCCAAGCCGCTCACTGCCGCGCCTGGCACGATCCCGCAACCGGGCACCGGTAGAGTCGCCTAGTCGCGCGCCACACCAGCCGTCTTCATCGCTGCTTCGTGTTGCTGCACGGTCTGTTCAAGCTCGGCGATCCGCTTGTGGGCTTCGATGACCAGCTTCGTCAGCCCATTGATCAGTTGCTGGTCCTCGGCTGTCTGGAAATGATTGAGGACGTCGTCCCCTTCCATCGGCTTACGCTTGTTCATGGCGTGCGGTATCGCGTCGCACAGAAAATCTCCGACCGGTCGCGCAACCCCGCGGGCGAACACCAACACGGTGTCGTTCCACGAATCCTTTCTGCGCCTGGCGACGAACGATTCGACCAGGGTCACGCTTTGCCCCGCGTGGTTCGCCCAGGTCTGCAGTGCCAGGCCGGCATCCGGATAGAAGCGCCAGTTGTCGGTCGGAAAGCGATGATAGTCTCCGTTCGAGGGTACATTGATGTAGATGTATCCGCCGGACTTCGTCACCCGCGCCATCTCGAGGAATGTCAGCCAGAACATCGGGTCGTGTTCGAGACATGAGGTCGATACGATGATATCGAAACGTCCGTCCTCGAACGGGAGTTTGTGCGAATCCTGCAATGTCACGTCCACCCCTTCCCCGGGGGACATGTCAACGCCGAGATAGGTCGATCCCGGTGGGGCGCAGTTTCGCAACGAGCCGTTCACGTCCTGCGAGCCGACGTCCAGGATGGCCATGCCGGGGACGCCATAGATCGAGAAGAAGGCGCGGCCGATTTCGAATGCGGTGTCGTGCATGACTGGCCCTTGGACAACGGGCGGGTGAGGGCGGCAAGGCTCGGCGGTTCGCAGCGGCGCCAGCCCCAGATAGCTTAGGCCAGCGTTCGATGCTTGTAACCTGTGCGCTGTCACGTACCCGGCGGAGCGCCGGCGGTCAGTAAGAACAGTACTATTCAGTAACCATATCGCGCGATGCATCGCTTGGTTGCTGCGCGGTTGCGGCGCGATGACGGGTGGATCATTGCACCGGTCAGGCAAAGAAGCGCAGGAACCACTGTAGCGTCGCCTCCGGTGCCTCTTCGGCAATGTAGTGGCCCGCGTCGATCGCCGCGCCGGTGACCTCCGCCGCGCAGTATTGCCGCCAGACCGCCGGCGCGTCGTACCATGCACCGATGCGCCCCTGCGATCCCCACAACACCAGCATCGGGCATTGCACCCGCACGCCTGCCGCGCGGCTGTCGCGATCGTGCATCAGGTCGATGCCGACAGCGGCGCGATAGTCCTCGCACATGCCGAGGATGTTGTCCGGGCGGCGTGCGCCGGCCAGGTAGTCTGCCAGCGCCTCCGGGTGGAACAGATCGGTTGGACGCGGCGAACGCGACGTGTGGTAATGGAACCAGGTTTCCGGCGCCGCATTGATCAGCACTTCCGGGAACGGGTGCGGCTGGGCGAACCAGAACCAATGGTAGTAGCCCAGCGCGAAATCCATGTTGGCGCGTTCGAAATGCTCGATCGTCGGGACGATGTCGAGCACCGCCAACTGCGCGACCCGGCCGGGGAAATCCAGTGCCAGCCGGTGCGACACGCGTCCGCCGCGGTCATGGCCGGCGAGGCGGAAGCGGCGGTGGCCGAAATGTTCCATTACCGCGACCATGTCCTTGGCCATTTCGCGCTTGGCGTACGGCGCGTGGTCCGGCGTGGCCGGCGGCTTCAGCGATTCGCCATAGCCGCGCAGGTCGGGGCAGATCACGGTGAAGCGCTCCGCCAGGGCCGGCGCGACGCGGTGCCACATGCAGTGCGACTGCGGATTGCCGTGCAGCAGCAGCAGCGGCGGGCCGGAGCCGCCATGGCGCACGCGGATGCTGCCGTCGGGCACCGCCACGTGGGTCAGCGTGAATCCGTCGAAGAATGCCATGCTGTGTCGCCTTCGCAGATGCGATCGAAGGCGACGACGTTGAACCCGTCGGCGATTTGACGCCAGCACGAACCGGCGACGGCGGCGCGCATGATGGGCAGGGTGGCACGGCTGGCGTCGTCCTGTGCCAGCAGCGCGAGCACGGCCCGGCGAGCGCTGCCGATCCGGGCGAGCACCCGGTCGGGCGGCTCGTCACGGTCCACCACCAGCAGGCGCTGTGTCGGCGGCGACTCGATGGCGAAGGCGCCGACGATGCCCACGCCGTCATTGCCGCGCGGCAGCAGCACAAGGCCGCCCTCGGCGAGCCGGTTTGCCGCCGCGGCGGTGGCGCGGGCGGGCTGCATCGTCTCCGGACGCGTCATCAGGCCGGCGAGCGCGGCGGCCTGCACGGCCAGCAGCACGGCGAGAACGGCGCGGCGCGGATAGCGCGGCAGGCTGGCCAAGGCGCCGGCCAGCAGCAGCGCCACGAAGGGGGTCGCGAAAGCGAGGTAGCGCAGCTCGATCGGCGTGTTGTGGAACACCAGGCCGAGTGCCAGCAGGCCGACCGGTGGCGCGGCGGCGGCGGCGGCGAGCAATCGGCGGGCGGCAGGGGATCGGGCGATGCGGCGCCAGCGCGCGGCGATCAGCGCGGCGCAGCCGACCGCCAGCACGGCGAGCGCGGCCGCGACGGCGGGCTGCGACGAGGCGGAGACATACAGCGGCAGGCCGCCGAACAGGTTGGCGGCGGCGTAGCGAGCCAGGCGTTGCAGCGCGTCCAGCAGGTGGAACGGCGGGAACTGGCCGGCACGGCTGCCGCGCTGAGCGAGGAAGAACCACAGGTCGGCCAGGAGGAACGGGAGGCAGCCGAGGATGCCGTAAAAAATCTCTCCCGCGAGAGCGGGAGAGGTCGAGACGCGCAAGCGTCGAGGGTGAGGGTGCTGCGGCACGCACGCTCTCCTTCTCCAGAGTGATCGAAAGAGAGCGGACAGCGTGCCGACCCGATCACCCTCACCCGGATCGCTTCGCACCTTGACCTCTCCCGCGCGTAGCGCGGGAGAGGTCAAGGAAGCCACCGCGACGAACACCGCGAGGTAGTTCGCGCACGTTGCCGCCCCCAGCAGCAGCCCCGCGCCCACCGCCCGCGGTCGGCGGCCCTGCGCGGCCAGCAGGACCGCCACGCCCCACAGGGTCAGTGCCTGCGCCAGCGCAAAGCCGCGGGCGATCGCGCCGGTATAGGCAAACCCGTAGCAGCCCAGCGTCAGCAGCATCGCCAGCGCCGGCGGCGCCGCGACGCGCCGCGCGATCGCCGCCACCGCCGCCAGCGCCGCCATTCCGCACAACACGGAGAACAGCCGCGCCGCGAACAGCCCGTCCCCGACCAGCCGGCGCCACAACGCCACCGCCCAGAAGTACAGCGGCGGATGCACGTCGATCGCCCGCAGATCGCGGGCGATCGCGCCGAGGCTCGCATGCGCTGCCTGCAACCCAAGCACGTCGCCCGCCGCGAAGGGCGTCTCGGGCCAAACCGGCCGCGCCACGCCGGCGGTGAGGAACAGCGTGTATTGCTCGTCATACTCGGCGCTGCGCAGCGCCGCGGTAACCGTCAGCACGATCGCCGCCAGCGCCAGCACGGCCGCGCAGGATATCAGCCTCGCGTTAACCAATTATTTGCCTGCCGCTGATTGGATGCGCCGCGTGCCACCCTAGCGGCCAAGCGTTAACAAACCTGGTACTGCGCCTCATGCTGGACGCCGCCTCACCGTGCGATCGTCCGCCGCCGGTCTTCTCGGTGGTGGTGCCGGCGTTCAACGAAGCCGCCGGGATCGCCGCGTTCCACCGCCGCCTGGCCGCCACCATGGAACCGCTCGGCGCGTGGGAGGCGATCTATGTGAACGACGGCAGCGAGGACGCCACGCTCGCCGCACTGCACGCCTTGCGGCGCGGCGATCCGCACGTCGCCGTGGTCAACCTGTCGCGCAATTTCGGCAAGGAGATCGCCACCACCGCCGGCCTCGACCACGCCGGCGGCGACGCCATCATCGTCATCGACGCCGATCTGCAGGATCCGCCTGAGGTGATCCCGACCATGGTCGCGGCCTGGCGGCAGGGCTTCGACACGGTCTATGCCCAGCGCCGCGTGCGGCTGGGCGAGACGCGGCTCAAGCGCGCCACGGCGGCGGTGTTCTACCGGCTGATGCGGCATGCCGGGCAGGTCGAACTGCCGCCCGACACCGGCGATTTCCGCCTGATGAGCCGACGCGTGGTCGATGCGGTCAGGCAGTTGCGCGAGCACCACCGGTTCATGAAGGGAGTGTTCGCCTGGGTCGGCTTCCCGAGCTGTGCGGTGCCCTATGACCGCGCCCCGCGCCATGCCGGGGCAACCAAATGGAGCTACTGGAAACTGTGGAATTTCGCGCTGGAGGGCATCACCAGCTTCACCGTCATGCCGCTGAAGATCGCCACCTATCTCGGCTTGTTGGTGGCGCTGCTGGCGGTGATTTACGCGGCGGAAGTGGTGGTGAAGAAGCTGCTGTTCGGCAATTCGGTCCCCGGCTACCCCAGCCTGATGACGGTGGTGCTGTTCCTGGGCGGCGTGCAGTTGGTCACGCTGGGGGTGATCGGCGAGTATCTCGGCCGGGTGTTCAATGAAACCAAGCAGCGTCCGCTGTACCTGGTGGAACAGTTCGCCCCTTCGCTTTCCTCTCCCGCAAAGCGGGAGAGGGTCGGGTGAGGGTGACGCGTGCGCCCCGCTGCACCGTCACCCCCGTCGATCCGCGCCGCGGCCCGACCCCGCTTTGTGGGAGAGGGATCATCCTGTGTCTCCTCCTCCTCTTCGCGGTCGCCGCGCGGGCTGAACCGCCGGCGGAACGCCTGCAAGTCCTGCATCGCGGCGTCAGCATCACCGGCTGGTTCCGTTTCCCGGCCAGCGCCGATCCGGCCGCGCTGCGGTCCTATCTGAGCGATCCGGCCATCGCCGATCTCCGCCGCGCCGGCTTCAGCTTCGTCCGCCTGCCGGTGCAGCCCGAGTTGCTGCGCAACGCCCCCCAGCGCCTGCCGCCGCTGATCGACGCAATCCGCCGCTTGCAGCACGCCGGGCTCGGGGTGTTGATCGATGCGCATCCCGCCACCTGGCATCTCGAGACGAGCGAACCGGACCGCGCCGAACTCTTCGCCTTCTGGCGCACCCTGGCGCCAGCGCTGCGGGGGCTCGATCCGCGGCTGACCTTCCCCGAATTGCTCAACGAGCCGGTGTTCCGTGGCGCGCCGGAGCAATGGGAGGCGTTCCAGGAGCAGCTTCTGCACGCGGTCCGCATCGCCCTGCCGCAACACACGGTGGTGCTCACCGGCAATGACTGGGGCAGCGTCGCCGGCCTCGTAGCGCTGCGGCCGGTGGACGATGGCAACGTCATCTACAGCTTTCACGACTATGAGCCGGCGGAGTTGACCGCCCTGGCCGCCTACCGTCCCGGACTGGACCGTGCCGCACTCGCCTTCCTCCCCTTCCCGGCCGACCCGGCCGTATGCGCGACCCTCGCCGTCGGCACTGATGCCGAGACCGGCGGCGTCATCCGATTCTACTGCGCGCTGCATTGGGACCCGGCGCGGGTCGCAGAGCATATCGCGACTGCGGCGGATTGGGGCCGGCGCAACCACGCCGCCGTGTTGCTGGGGGAGTTTGGCGCTTCCGCCGCGCTCGGTCCGGTCGCCCGCGCCGCCTGGCTGCGAGCAATGCGCGAGGCCTGCGAGACCAACGGCATCGGCTGGGCGCTATGGGGCTACGACGACGTCATGGGCTTCGCCGTCCCGCGCCCGCCCGGTCAACATCCGGAGTTGGACCCGGGGGTGTTGCGAGCGCTCGGCCTGGCGCCGCCAAGCTAATGGCCGCCCTCGGCGATTTGGATGCGACCGGGAGGGATCGAGCGACCGGCGGGATCGCCGCGGCGTAACCGCGACGCAGGGTGGATCAGCGCGGCGCCATCCGCCGTTGCGCTCGACAGGCGGCGCACGGCGGGCGGCGCCGCGCTTGTCCGCCCTGCGGTTTGTGCGGTCCGGACACGCCAACACGATCGCGCCCGGTCCCGGGCCGATATCGGCGCGCACCCGCAGGCCCGATGAGGTTCTCGACCGGCCTGCCGGCGGGCCAGACGGGGTCGTTGTGGCGTGACTCCAGCGTGACAGACAAAGCCGACTTCGCCGCAGTGCCGGGGTAATTGCCGTCAATAGGTGAAAAATCTATTTAGTTACGCCCATAAAGAAAAATGCCCCCGGGAGGACCCGGGGGCAAGTATACAGGGAGGCTTCACGTCTGGGAGACGCAGGGGCCAAAGACCCCCTTCCGGCCACAAGGACCGGAACACTGGCGGCAGAGCCGCCGTAACCAATAAATGCACTTTAATATCGGGCGCTAAGGCATTCCACCGCCAAAACCCGGAAGCGGCCATGTCCCATGCGCATGCCCCGCCGGGAGATCAGCGCGGAACCCTGACGCGAGCCGGAGTCTTTCCGGACGCCAGGACGTTACTGCCAGCCGCACCGGAATCGGCTGCCGCTTGGCGCGCACCGGCCGTTCCCCCGTCATGGCCGGACGCGACCCCAGGGGCCTCAGAAAAAGCGGGCAAAGGAGAAGATTCTCCCCCTCCCCTTGTGGGAGAGGGTTGGAGGGAGGGGTGCGTACATCCTCGGCCAGCGGATGTACGCAGCCCTCCCCCCCGCCCCCCTCCCACAAGGGGAGGGGGAGAGGATTGCCTCCACCACCTCACCCTGATGCGCGACTCCAGCCGGCCATGACGTGAGGAGCGCCGGTGCAATGACGAGGTCGCGTCCGCGGCGGGCGGTCAGACGGAGCGAACGGTCCGGGCCAGCCCGAGACGCTGCCGGCTTCAGTGGATCTCGGCCAGCCGCGCCAGCAGGAAGTCGCGAAACACCGCCACCCGCTTCGAATTCCGCAATTCCTCCGGATAGACGAAGAACACGTCCACCTTCGGCGATTTCAGGTCGGGCAGGACGCGCACCAGGTCCTCGACTTCCGGCATCAGGAAATCCGACACCGCGCCGATGCCGAGGCCGGAGCGGATCGCCAGCACCACCGCTTGGGCGTTGTTCACCTCCAGCGAGGCCCGGCGCGGATTGCCGGGCCGGCGCCCGACCTCCGCCAGCCAATTGATGTCGGGCACCGGCGGACGATAGTCGCCGAACAGCACCAGCTTGTGCGCGTCCAGGTCCTCCGCCCGCTGCGGCACCCCGTGCCGCTTCAGGTATTCGGGCGCGGCGTAAAGGTGCCACTCGATCGTCATCAGGTGCCGCTGCACCAGGTCCGGCTGCTTCGGCGGATGCATGCGAATCGCCACGTCCGCCTCGCGCATCGCCAGGTCGAGGTCCGAATCGTCCAGCAGCAACGAGATCGACACGTCGGGATAGGCTTCCAGGAAGGCCTGCAACCGCGGCGCCAGCCACGACGACCCGAAGCCGACCGTGGTGGTCACCTTCAGCCGGCCCGCCGGCTTTTCACGGCTTTCGGTCAGCAGGGCCTCGGTCATCGCCAGCTTGGCGAACACCTCCCGCACCGTCCGGTTCAGCGCCTCCCCCTGCTCCGTCAGGATCAGGCCGCGCGCGTGCCGGTGGAACAGCGGCACCTGCAACGCCTCCTCCAGCGCGGAAATCTGCCGGGAGACCGCGGACTGGCTCAGGTTCAACGTGTCTCCGGCATGCGTGAAGCTGCCAGCCTCGGCCACCGCGTGGAACACCCGGAGCTTGTCCCAGTCCATCCCCTCTGCCTCTCCCATCGGGCCAGGGTTTTCCCCCGGCACCGCCGAATCCCGTCGCCCGCGGCACCGCCCGAGCGACCATAAACGTCAACGTTAAACGATCTGGCGCGAGTCTGTTGGGCTAATTCGTGCCATTTGCCAAATCATCCGCTAGTCCGCTGCCAGCGAAGCCTGCCCCGCGGCGGGTTCCCGGCCCTGAACCGCGTCCAGGTCAGCGCCGGCGAGCGCCGCCGCTGCCTCGGCCAGGAACTTTTCCGCCTCCAGCGCCGCCATGCAGCCGGTGCCGGCCGCGGTCACCGCCTGGCGGAACACCTTGTCCTGCACGTCGCCCGCGGCGAACACGCCCGGCTGCGAGGTGCGGGTGCTGCCCGGCGTGGTCAGCACGTAACCCTCCGCGTCCATCGCCACCTGGCCGGCAAAGATCGCGGTGTTGGGCGTATGGCCGATAGCAATGAACACGCCGTCCACCGGTAGCACCGAGACGGTGCCGGCCTTTACGTCGCGCAACCGGACGCCCTCGACCCCCTCCGGCGTGCCGCCCCCGACGATCTCCTCCACCACGCTGTCCCACACCACGCTGATCTTCGGGTTCACCAGCAGCCGCGCCTGAAGGATCTTCTCCGCCCGCAGCGCGTCGCGCCGGTGGATCAGCGTCACGTGGTCGGCGTGATGTGTCAGGTACAGTGCCTCCTCCACCGCGGTGTTGCCGCCGCCCACCACCGCCACCCGCTTGCCGCGATAGAAGAATCCGTCGCAGGTGGCGCAGGCGGACACGCCGCGACCTTGCAGGCGCTCCTCCGACTCGAGCCCGAGCCAGCGCGCCTGGGCGCCGGTGGCGAGGATCACCGCATCCGCCAAGTACGTGTCGCCCGAGTCGCCGAGGCAGCGGAACGGCCGGGCGGAAAAATCCGCCTCGACGATCACATCCGGCACGATGCGTGTGCCGACATTCTCGGCCTGCGCCGCCATCTGCTCCATCAGCCACGGCCCCTGGATCGCCTCGGCGAAGCCCGGGTAGTTCTCGACGTCCGTCGTGATGGTCAGTTGCCCGCCTGGCTGCAGCCCGGCCACCAGCAGGGGCTGCAAGTTGGCCCGCGCGGCGTAGATCGCCGCGGTATAGCCCGCCGGTCCGGCGCCGATGATCAGGATGCGGCTGCGATGCGTATCAGGCATGGGTCCAAGTCCAGGTCTGCATGGCCCGACCATAGCCCGCTCCGGCCCGGCCAGGCAAAGCCCTGCTGCTGGCCGGAGGGAAGGATATTTTGCCGACGAACTGTTGCAGATTTATCACGCTCGATTGTGGCATGCAAGCCATACCGCGTTGTGCGGTCTCGCGAACTTGACCGGCCCGCGGCGCACAAGCTAATCGCAAGCACTCGCGGAACGGATTACCGTTACGCGCGATGCAACGTGCCTACCAACCCGCTTGCACCCTCTTCCAGGGACGAAACCTAATGAACATCAAAATGCTCGGCGCTTTCGCCGCCGTCGCCCTGCTGGCGGCGTGCGCGCAACAGACGGCCACCACTGCCCAAACCGGCACCGGCGCGGCCGCCACCTCCGGTCCGGTACCCGGCAGCGAGGAAGACCTTGTCGCCAATGTCGGTGACCGGGTGTTCTACGACTTCAACAAGTCGAACCTGAAGCCGGATGCGCGCGCCACGCTCGATCGCCAGAGCGGCTGGCTGGCCAAATACGCCAGCGTCAACGTCCAGGTTGCCGGCAACTGCGACGACCGCGGCACGGAAGAGTACAACCTGGCGCTCGGCCAGCGCCGCGCCAACGCCGCGGCCGACTACCTGAAGGCCAAGGGCGTTGCCGGCTCGCGGATCTCCACGATCAGCTACGGCAAGGACCGCCCGACGGCGAGCGGCGACAACGAGCAGGCCTGGGCGCAGAACCGCAACGCGATCACTTCGGTGAAGTGATCCCGGGGGCAAGCGCCCGGGGGCGAGCCACCGGATAAGTCCGGCGGCGGGCTCCTGAACCGGGGTCGAACCACCGGAGCAAATCCTGTGGCGATGGCTCCGCCGGGGTGCTGCCCTGCGGGTGAAGCTTTGGTCACCTCTGGAGTCGGACCACCTCCGGACTCCAGACGAGCCGGACTTCCTGTCATGCTGGAACCGGCGGCCCCAAGGCCGCCGGTTTGGCATTTCTGAGGCCTGCGCCGCGGGCCGCACATGAGGGAGACGCGCATGCGTTTGCTGCCGATCCGGACACTGGCGATCCGGACCCTGGCCCTGGCCGGTCTCCTGCTGCTGACGGCATGGCCGGCCGCGGCGCAGATGACGCGCGAGGAAATCGGACTCCGCAACCAGATCTACGAGTTGCAGCAGCAGGTGCAGGCGCTGCAACAGCAAATGGCGCAGGGCGGGGGCGGCGGCTCCTATCTCGGCCGCCAGGGCTATCCGCCGCCGCAGTCCGGCGGCAGCAATGACATTGTCGCCCAGTTGCTGGCCCGGGTGCAGACGCTGGAGGAAGAGGTGCGCACGCTGCGCGGCCGGGTCGATGAGGCGCAGAACCAGTTTCAGCAGCAAGCCGCGGATCTCGGCAAGCGCATCGATGACCTGAAATTCCAGATGCAGAACGGGCAAGCGCCGGGCGGCGCGCCGACCGAGGCGCCACCACCCGCCGGACCTGGCGCGCCGCTCGGTCCGACGACGGAGGTACCGCAGGCGACGGGGCCGGGAGCACCGATTTCGCTCCAGCCCAACCCGACCCTCAGCCCGCCGCCGGGTGCCCTCGGCAGCACGATGGCGCCGCCCGCCCAGCCCGCGCCGCCGCCGGGACCGCCGGTGCGGCGTACTCCCGAGTTGGCCATACAGGAGGGTAACGCAGCGCTGGCGCGGCGCGACTACCCGGCGGCGGAAGCGGCCGCGCACGAGGTGCTGAACAACTACCGCACCTCGCCGCGGGCGTATGACGCGCAGTACCTGCTCGCGCAGGCGCTGGCCGGCGAGCGCCAGTTCTCGCAGGCGGCGATCGCCTACGACGACACCTATAACCGCAACCGGAAGGGCGCCCGCGCGCCAGAGGCACTGGTCGGCCTGGCCAACGCACTGACCGCCATCAACGAGAAGCGCGCCGCGTGCGACACGCTGAACAAGCTGCATACCGAGTTCCCCCAGGCGCGGCCGGAGGTGCGCGACGCCGCCGCGTCGGTGCAGCAGCGGGCGGGCTGCCGGTGACCGGATCTCCCGCGCCGCGCGCGGGAGAGACGCCCGCATCGACCGGCGCGATGCGCCCCACCTGGGGTCCTGGCTCTAACAGGGCGAGCCCGGCCTGGTGCATTCATTGCGGGTTGACCACCGGCCAGCGGCGGCCGAACACGCGAGCCCGCCATTGTCGATACGCAAGTCGTCAGGAACCGGCCTGGGCCTCGGCTCCGGACTGTATCATCGATGTGTCGGATTTCAGTGATTCCGAGCCTTTGACCTGATTTCAATCATGCCTATCCGGTTTAGACAGACACCCACAAGGGGGTGTGGATGGTGTCCGACACCAGCCCGCGTAAAAGCTGACTCATCGGTCGCGTCCCCCGTCATGGCGGGCGCCGGCCCGCCATCCACGACTATGTCGCTTGCAACAAGGCAAGTCGTGGATGCCGACCGGAGCCTGCCCCCGGGCGCTTGACCCGAGGGTCGGCATGACGAACGTGGCGCCGTTCATGGGTCAATCTATAGGCGGGCTGGCATGAGGCCGTTCGTTGCTCGGCATCGCTTGTCAGACCAAGGTACAAACCTATGCCGGGCTATATTCCCGCGATTGGGCGCACGACTGCATATGGTCGGTGTGTGGCTTAACCGGATAGGCATGATTTCAACATAATCTCCAAAATTATTGACGCCGGCAGGCTTTGTTGCGACCATGTCTAGCCGGCCGGCGTCGAGAAGATCGGCCGCTAAAGCCATGGGGAGACCAATGAGCGCGACAGTAGCGGCGACCGTGCCGATGTACGAGTTGTACGACGCCCCGACGAAGCGGGTGGCAGACAAAGCCAAGCGGGCGGCTGAGGCTCTGGGCGGCCAATGGTTCCATTTCTGCCAGGATGTCTACCTGCGCGGACGCCAGTTGGGAGCGAATGGCGTTTGCTATGCACTGTCCTATGTATTCATGGCGCGGATCAAGTCGGGCGCCGGGGGATTTACCTCCTATGTGTTCTCGGCGGCGGGACGCAACGAGGTGATGGATCTCTGGACGATGCAGAAGCAGAGCGTCGGCGGCTGGGAGAAGATGTTCCTGGCCGGCGTGGGGCTGAAGGAACGCTACCAGCGCCGCAACGACACGGTGCAGCAGATGCAGATGCTTGTCACGATACCCGGATACTATGGGGTCGGCCTGACGAATTGGTATTCCGACGAGACACATGCGCTGCCGGAGAAGCTGTCGGGGCACGCCGTCGCGGTGATCAACGACAGCGACAAGCACTACACGTTCGACCCGAACCTTGGTGCAGGATTGTTCACCTCGGCAGATGCGGCCGCGAGCATGCTGGTGAGGATTTGCAATAACGTCTACAAGGAATATGCCAAGGGCGAGACGTTACTGTCGCGCTATTCATAGGGCGTTTTCAGCCTGACCGGGAACGCAGCACATCCTGCTGTCACGGCGAGGAGCGTAGCGACGCAGCATTCCCCCGCCTGACGAACAGCGGGTCCCCAG
>JBEKNT010000162.1:0-13562 GCA_049522565.1 Acetobacteraceae bacterium | reverse complement strand
CAATCTCCTGCGTGACGAGCCGACGCTCGGAACGCAGGAGATTGCTTCGCTGCGCTCGCAATGACCGGCTGCACGCTCGCTGACGCGGTTGTTCCCGGGCAGACCCTACGCGGCTGCCATCTGCGACCGCAGGCGGACCGTGGCAGCCTGGTTCACGTCGAACGAATCCGGCTGCAGCACCACACCGTAGTCGTTCTTCGCAACGACCCGTGTGAGCTTTTCGTCGCGCACATCCTCCGCCACCTCCTCTGGCGCGCGCTCCAGGGCCGGGCCATAGCCGCCGCCGCCGCCGGTGACATGCCGGTACAGATCGCCGCCGCGAATGGTCATGGTGATCTTGGACGCAACCGCCGGCGCGTTGCCGTCCGGGTTGATATAGTTCCACGAGGGCGTGCCATCCTGCCCGCCCAGCATCCCCCAGGGACGGAACGTGCGGCGGTCCGAACGAACCTGCAAGATCGCGTCGCCGCGCAGCAGGCGGATGTCGCGCACGATCGAAAGGCCCCCGCGCGAACGGCCGGCGCCGCCGGTATCTGCCACGAACCCGTATCGCTCGAAGCGCAGCGGGTACGATGCCTCGATGATCTCCAGCGGGATGTTGGTGCAGTTGGACGGAATCAGCGGCATGGCGTCGCCGTCCCCGCGGAAGGCCGAACCGCCCCAGGCGCCGAAGATGATGTCGCAATGCACATAGGCACCACGTTCGGGATCGTTGCCGCCGATGGTGACGAAGGTGTTGCCGCCATCGGCGGCGGCGGTGACGCGATCAGGCACCGCCTTCGCCAAGGCGCCGAACATCACGTCGGCCTGGCGGAACCCGGTCAGTCCGCGCGCGGCACAGGCGCCGGGATGCCGCACGTTCAGGATGCTGCCGGGCGGTGCGATCACCTTGATCGGACGGAAGAAGCCGCTGTTGTTCGGCAGGTCGCTTTCGAACACGCAGCGCAGCGCGAGATAGGTGTTGGCCTTGGTGAAGGATTCGGTGGCGTTCAGCGCACCCCTCACCTGCGGCGAAGAGCCGGTGTAGTCGGCGATCACCTCGCCGTCGCGGATGGTCAGCGCCACCTTCAGGAGAATCGGCTCCTCGGTGATGCCGTCATCGTCGATCCAGTCCTCGAACGTGTAGGTGCCTTCGGGAAGCTGGCGAATCTCGGCCCGGGTCAGCCGCTCGGTGTAGTCCAGGAACTCGGCAAGCAATGCGGGAAATTCCTCGTTGCCGTAACGCTGCATCAGCTTGAGAAACTCGCGCTCGCCATAGTGGCAGGCGGCGAGGGTTGCGCGAAGGTCGCCCAGCACCATGTCGGGCACGCGCACATTGGCCGCGAGGATGTCGAACACCGCCTGGTTCGGCTTGCCGCGGTCGAACAGCTTGATCACCGGGAAGCGGATGCCCTCCTGGTAGATCTCCGTGGAATCGCTGGCGTTGCTGCCCGGCACCCGGCCGCCGACATCGGTGTGGTGGGCGATGGCGCAGGCGAAGGCGACCAGGCGCGACGGATCGGCCGGATCGAACACCGGTTTGAAGACGAAGATGTCCTGCAGATGCATCCCGCCGTCGAACGGATTGTTCTGGATGGCGATGTCGCCCGGATGCAGGTCGCCGGCGAAATGCCGCAGCACCGCGCGCAGCGCATCGGGGATCGAGCCGAGATGCTGCGGTATCGTCAGTCCCTGCGCCAGCAACTCGCCGGAGGCATCACAGATCGCGGTGGAGAAATCCGCCCCGTCCTTGATGATGGTGGAATGGGCGGTGCGCAGCACGGTCAACGCCATCTCGTCGCCGATCGAGGTGAGCGCGTTCTTCAGGATCTCGATCTGGATTGCATCGAAGCCCGGCCGCGTGCTCATGCCGTCCCCCTCCCGCTCTCGCCAGCCAGGCGCTGATTGGTCATCACGATGTTGCCGCCCGCGTCGATCTCGGCGCTGAACTCCGGCGGCACCACGGTCGTGGCGTCGTAGCCTTCGATGATCAACGGGCCGCTGCGCGCCCGTGCCTGCAGATCCGAGCGCGTGATCACCGGCGCGTCGAGCCACCCATGTGTCCCGCCGAACCAGGCGCGCCGTTCGGGTTGCGACACCGGGTAGTCGGCATCGGCCCGCGCCGCGGCGGCGAACCAGGCCGGATTGGTGTCGGCCTGGCTTTTTGCCACAACACGCAGCGCCTCGACCTCGATCACCTCGCCCGGCGATTGGAAACCATAGGTCCGTTCGTATTCTTCCAGGAAGCGGCCGCGCACCCTGGCCAGCCCTTCGGTGGTGAAATCGGCGTCGTCGACCACGATCGACAGGCTATAGACCTGCCCCGCGTAACGAATATCGGCGATCCGCCGAACCGTGTAGTCATTCTGCGGGTAATCCGGGTCCTCGGCGCCGATATACGCCCGTCGCGCCATCTCGGCGAACTGCGCCGCCGCCGCCTCGCCCCAGAATGCCGCGAGCGGCCGGCGCACGGTACGGCTGTAATGCTGCTCTATGTCGGCCAGCAGCAGGCCGAAGGCGCTGAACAGGCCGGGGCATGGCGGCACCACGACGGTCTTGATGTCCATCGCCAGCGCGATGTGGGCCGCGTGCACCGGCCCGCTGCCGCCGAAGGCGCACAGGCTGAACTCGCTGGGGTCGCGGCCACGCTCGATTGTCACCGAACGCAAGGCACGAATCATGTTGGCATTGGCGATGGTGTGAATGCCGAAGGCAGCCTCCTCAGCCGAACGGTCCAGCGGCCGGCCGACCCGTTCCTCGATCGCTGTGCGTGCCGCTGCGGCATCGATCGCCAGCGTGCCGCCGGCGATGCCGACCGGACTCATGTAGCCCAGCAGCACATTCGCGTCCGTTACCGTGGGCTGCGTGTTGCCCTTGCCGTAGCAGACCGGTCCAGGCACCGCGCCGGCACTGCGCGGTCCCACTTGCAGGCCGCCTGCCTTGTCGATGCTCACCAGGCTGCCGCCGCCCGCACCCACCTCGGCGATGTCGATGGAGGGAACCCGCACAACATAGCCGCCGCCGCGGTTCAGCCGCGACCCCACCGAGACCCCGCCACCCACCTCATATTCCGTCGCCTGCTGCACATGGCCGTTCTCGATCAGCGAGGCCTTGGCCGTGGTGCCGCCCATGTCGAAGGCGATCATGTTGGGATAGCCGCATTGCTCCGCCAGTTGGCGGCAGGCGATCACTCCGGCGGCTGGCCCGGATTCGATGATCCGCACCGGATTTTCCGCGGCGTTGCGGCTGGAGGTCAGGCCGCCGTTCGATTGCATGATCAGCAGCGGCGCGCGGAAGCCACCGCTGTCCAGAGTCGCACGCAACCGCCCGATATAGGATTTCACCACCGGCTGCACATAGGCGTTCACCACCGTGGTGCTGGTGCGCTCATACTCCTGGATCTCCGGCAGGATCTCGGCCGAAAGCGAAACGGGAACCGCGGGGAAGGCTTCGCGAAGCAATGCGCCGATGCGATGTTCGTGCACCGGATTGACGTAGGAGTTGAGCAATGTGACCGCCAGCGCCTCAACCCCTTGCTCGACCAGCCAGCCGCCGACGCGCAGCACTTCGTCGTCGTCCAGCGGAACCAGCACGCTGCCATCGCTGCCGATGCGCTCATGCACCTCGCGCCGCAGGTAGCGGCGGACCAGCACCGCGGGCTTGGCCCAATCCAACCGATAGAGTTGCGGCATGCGAAGCCGGCGCAGCTCCAGCACGTCGCGAAATCCGTGCGTGGTGATCAGGCCGCATAGCGCGCCCTTTTGCTCAAGGATGGCGTTGGTGGCGACCGTCGTGCCGTGCAGCACCTCGCCGACATCGGTCGGCGCCACGCCCTCCGCGCTGACCGCGTCGTCCAGCGCCGAGAGGATACCTCGGGCGTAGTCGCCGGCGGTGGAAGGGACCTTGCGCCGGACCACCTTGCCCAGCGCGTCGATCAACACGAGATCGGTGAACGTGCCGCCAATGTCGGCGCCCACCCGGCATGTCCGCATTACTTCCCTCGCAGCGCCTTTGGCGTTCCGGAAAATCGGGTTTCGACGATCTGGATCAGGCGATCGCGGTCGCCACCACTTCGACCAGCATGCCCGGCAGGCCGAACTCCGAGACAATCAGCACGGCGCGCACCGGCGGGTCCTTGGGGAACCACTTCGTCCAGGCCGGCGTCAGCGCGGGGAAATCGGCCGGGTCTTTGAGGTAAACGATGGTGGAAACCACATTGGCCATCGAAGACCCGGCCGATTGCAGGATCCCCTCGATGTTCTGCATCGTGCGTTCGATCTGCGCGTCAGCGGTGGTGCCGACAACCTCGCCGGTGACCGGGTCGCGGCTGCCCTGGCCGGCGAGGAAGATCATGCCATTGGCGATCACGGCGTGCGAGAAATTGGCTTTCGGCGCCGGCGCATTTGGCGATATGAGGCAGCGCTTCATCACTATGGTCCCCTCTGATTTGCGGATGGCGGCTTGCGCCGGCTGGATGTCCCTGGCTGATCTCTGGTGTTCTGACTCTGACGGGTCGATCCCTCGTCCAATTCCGTCATTGCGAGCGAAGCGAAGCAATCTCCTCCGAGAGATCCCGCGAACTCGCGCGGGAGATTGCTTCGCTTCGCTCGCGATGACACCGGGACGCCGGACGCGAAGCGATAGGGTCGCAACACTAGGCCGATTCCGGACGGCGCATCCAATAGCAAAGGGCAAATCCCGGCTTCGCGGAATTGCATCGCTCGGGGCCCCGGCCAGGGGTCGAGCAGGACCGGGCTCGCGCGCTTGACCGGCAGGATGGCCGGTTGTCTGATCGACCGATGGATTTGGCTCAGTTGAGAATCGTCATTCAGGTCGCTGAGGTTGGCAGCTTGAACAAGGCATCCGACCGCATGCGCATTGCCCAGCCGGCACTCAGCCGGCAGGTCCGCCTGCTGGAAGAAGAGTTACAGACAAAGCTGTTCGTGCGTCACGGCCGGGGCATGCTGCTGACACCGGCCGGCCACCGGGTTCTGGACCGTGCCTACCGGATCATGCGCGAGGTCGGACAGATCCGTGCCGACATCGAAATCGACCGCGCCGACGTGGGCGGGAAGGTCGCGATCGGCCTGCCCCCGACGGTGGGCGAGGTTGTGACGGTACCCTTCGCCCGTCTGGTTCAGGAACGCTTCCCGCTCGTGCGAATCCAATTTTCTCCAGGCTTCGGCGGCCATCTCGTGGAATGGCTTCAGCGCGGCGACATCGACATGGCCGTGCTCTACGACGCAAGGCCGCTGAAAAGCGTGCATTGCCGGCCACTGCTCTCCGAGGCGTTGTTCGCCGTCGGCGGCCCCGAGGCCGGCCTCATGCTGGAACGGCCGATCCCATTCGCCGCGTTGGCGCGCCAGCCACTGGTGTTGCCTACCGCGCGCCATAGCCTGCGATGGATCGTGGAGAACGCCGCGCGCCAGGCGAGGCTGGTGCTGAACGTGCGCCACGAAGTGGAGTCGCTCGCAACCATCCGCGACCTTGTGCGCAGCGGTGCCGGGGTGACGCTGCTGCCCTTGTGGTCGGTCCGCGGCGAGGTTGCAGCCGGGCAGATGACCGCCTCGCAGGTAGTGGAGCCCGCGTTGTCGCGCAACCTTGTCATTGCGTCACCGACCGACCGGCCGGTCTCGCGTGCAGCGCAACTGTGTGAAGAGGCGCTGGTGGAACTGGTGGATCGGCTGAAGACCGACGGAACCATGGCCAACGTCCTCGCGACCCACCTGCCGGGCTCATCGGGTGCGCCGAAGCCGGCAGCCTCGACGACCCTCGTCCCAACCGGGGCGACGCTGTTTTCGCGCCCTGTGCGCGCACGGCGTCAGGTGACTGGTGCACCGTCGTAAGCGGTCGACCCGATGCAACGCCGCGTGTCTTCGCTGATCGCGGATTCGGCTGTGGCCGGCGGGCGAATGCCCTGGTCATGCACCGAAAACACGAGTTCCTGCGCACACAGCTTGCATCAGCGCTCCTCGCGTCGCACCAAAGGAAAAATGCGGCTTTGCCCGGGGTTTTGCCGGCATGACGCAGAAGCGCTTTAAGCCATCGAAAACACTTGGCGTCCCGTAGGGGATTCGAACCCCTGTTGGTGCCGTGAGAGGGCACTGTCCTAGGCCTCTAGACGAACGGGACCGCGGCCGCGGCGCCGTATCTAGGCCAGAACCGCCGCCTGCTCAAGCACCCCTTGCCAGTCCCCCCAGGCCGGGGTCCGCCCAGCCCGCTTCACTCCGCCGCAACCTGCCGCCCGGCCGCCTGCGCGTCCGGTACAGTGAACCGGAACACCGTTCCGCCACCCGGATTGTCCTCGGCCCAGATCCGCCCGCCATGCGCCTCGACGATCGAGTGGCAGATCGACAGCCCCACGCCCATGCCGTCGCTTTTGGTCGTGACGAAGGGTTGAAACAGCTTGTCCCGCACCTGCTGGCGCAAGCCAGGGCCGCTATCCGCGACGCTTACCTCGATCATGTCATCCGCGGCGGGCGCCGTGGCAATGACCAACGACGGGTGCATGTTGTCCGGCATCGCCTCCACCGCGTTCCGGATCAGGTTCAGCAGCACCTGCTGGATCTGGATCTTGTCGATCAGCGCGGCGCACGCCAGCGGATCGACGCGCATGCCCACCCCGACTTGGCGCCGCCCCGCGGCGACCAGGGCGAGCGCCACGGTTTCCTCCACCACCGGCCCGAGATCTTCGGGCCGCCGGACGCTGTCGCTCTTTTTGATGAAATCGCGCAGACGCTTGATGATCGCACTGGCACGCGTCGCCTCGTCGACCGCCTTGCTCAACGCCGCCTGCACATTCGCCGCATCGCCCGCGCGAACCAGCCGCTGGCCCGCACGCAGGTAGTTGCCGATGGCGGTCAGCGGCTGATTGACCTCATGCGCCAGCGCCGAAACCATCTGGCCCAGTTCGCTCACGCGCGAGACATGGATCAGCTCCGAACGCAGTTCGTTCAGCCGCCGCTCGCGCTCCTGGCGCTCCGCCTCCATGGAGCGGGCGAGGCGTGCATAGAGCGCGATCGTCTCGAGCAACAGCACGATAAGCACGCAGCTCGCCGCGGCCAGGCCGTAAACCCGGCCGGCATAGAAGCCGAAATCGAAGCGTCCGGCATTGAGAACGGCGCTCAATGCAATGTCGCACAGCCAGGCACACATCACTGCCATCAGCCACAGGTCGAGCACCGCATGCGGCCGCCGCACGAACAGAATCAGAAGCGCGAGCAGGCTCAGCGTCCATACGGTTGCGACGACGAAGATCATGGCGGGCGTGTAGTGGCTGCCTTGCATGATGGCCGGGAGCGAGGTCCCGCAGGCGGTGGCCAGGACTGTCAGCGCCACGACAACTGCCGCGACCGCGGCGATGCTGCCCAGGATGGCCGTCGAGGCGGGGCGCCGCCGTGGGCCCGCATGACGGTTGCCAAGTAACGTGTAGCTGATCACCGCGACGGGAAAACCGCCATGCCAAAACATGTAAAGCCATGCGGTGCTCTGCGATCCCGCGCCCAGCAGACCGGCTTCGGAGAACAGGCCCGGGAAAGTGAGAGCGTGGGAGATCGTGATCATCGCCGTGAAAACATAGCCGCTCGCCAGCACCAGCAGTGCTCGCGATCGTCCGATCGCGAACTGGCCGAACAGCAGCGCCGCGGTGATGAGGTCGTTGATGACCAGCGCCGACTCGTAGCTGGGCATGAAGGCCACCAGCTTCGGCAGCGGTGTACGCGCGAATGGTGCAGCGACGATGAACACGGCCAGGGAAAGCAGCACCACCGCGCTCGCCAGGCGGCGTCCACCCCGTCCTGCCGGCAGCGACGAAAGGACGAGTACCGGTTCGTCTCTCGGCCCGTCCACCATGCGGTTCCTTTATGCCTGGCCTTCCGGTCCAGCCTGCTGGAGTCCTACCAAGTTCACTATACGAACCGCACGTTTTGGATGCAAGTGGTAGGGCAGTTCAACCGATAGTTGTCTAGGGTTGCGCCATGGACGAGCGGCGTTCAGTCCGCCACGCCGGTTGTGTCCATCCCTCGAACGGGGGATTCCATCCTCACCGCGCCAGCGTGATCCTCCCCGCCACCACCCTGGAGCGCGGGTCCACCAGCACCACCCGGTCCGCCCCGCCGCCCTGCAACTGAACGGCCAGCCGGTCTCCCACCGCCACGATGCCGGCGATGCGCGTTCCCGCCGGTTCGTCCAGCACCAGCGCGAGGGGCGCGCCGCCAGCAACCGGCGCCCCTCCCGAGGCCGGCGACGACACCCGATGCGCGATCACCGCCACCAGCACGCCGGTGCCGGCCACGATCATCACGCCCATGACGATCGTCAGCACCTTCAGCGCCCGCATGCCGTTGCCCACAACCCCTCCGATTCGCTGTTTCGCTGGCACGCCGATTGACCGCCACCGCTGCCTTCGCCACGTTTGGTCAAGCTGGTCAAGGACAGCCGATGACCCGGACCGTCAACCTCTCCAATGCCAAGGCACGCCTGTCCGGGCCGGTCGAACGGGCCGCCGCCGGAGAAGCGATCGCCGTTGCCGGGAACGGGGTGCCGCAAGCCAGGCTGGTCCCGGTCGCATGTCGCGGCCAACCCCGCAAGCCCGCCAACGCCATGCCAACCACCCGCGTTGCGGACGACTTCGACGCCCCGGATGCCGCTGTCACGAGGCCGTTCGAACGCTGTGCATCGTGGACCCGCTAAGGACGCGCGGAGAAGCAAGTGCGTCAAGCGGCCCCGTGGCAACACCCCGTGGCATGGCCGGCGCAGGCCATCCCACGGGGTGTTGCGATCCGCCCGTCAATGATTCTGTGATTGCTCGGCGAGTCCGGACCATCGCCCTGGTCACGCCAGACAGCACGGGTCGCGCCTTCGACGACGTCGCGCCGCTTTGGGCGGGTTAGGCTTGCCGCCATGGCTCCCCTGTCACCTGCCGAGCAGTTCCACATAACCGCCGACGCGACCCATGCGGGCCAACGCCTCGACCGGTTCCTCACCGACGCCATCGGCACGCTCTCGCGCTCCCGCGTCAAGGCGCTCATCGAAGCTGGCCATGCTCGCCAGGGCGACACCACCCTGCGCGAACCGGCGGAGCCCGTGCGCGCCGGCACCGCCTACACGCTGCACTTGCCGCCGCCGACCGCGGCCACACCGCAGCCGCAGGCAATCGCCCTCACCATCCTGTACGAGGATGTCGACCTCATCGTGCTCGACAAGCCGGCCGGGCTGGTCGTGCACCCTGCCCCCGGCAACCTGGACGGCACGCTGGTCAACGCCTTGCTCGCCCATTGCGGCCCCGGCTTCACCGGCATCGGGGCCGAGCGCCGCCCGGGCATCGTGCACCGGCTGGACAAGGACACCTCCGGGGTGATGGTCGTAGCCAAGACCCAGGCGGCAAACGACGGCCTCACCGCCGCCTTCGCCGCGCGCGACCTCGACCGGGCTTATCTGGCGTTGTGCTGGGGTGTGCCGTCACCGCTCGCCGGCGAGATCGAGGGCGCCATTGGCCGCGACCCGCGCGATCGCAAGCGCATGGCGCTGGTCACCCGCGGCGGCAAGCCGGCACTGACGCGCTACCGGACGCTGCGCGCCTGGCAGACCAGCATCGCGCTGCTGGAATGCCGATTGGCCACCGGGCGCACCCATCAAATCCGCGTTCACCTCGCCGGCCAGGGCCACCCGATCGTCGGGGATCCGGTCTATCTGCGTCGTATCCCGACCGCCGCCCGGCTGCTGCCGGCGCCGATTCGCCAGGTCCTGCTGGATTTCCCCCGCCAGGCGCTGCACGCCACCCGACTGGGCTTCGCCCATCCCGTCACCGGCAGACCCCTGGCCTTCGAAACTCCGCCCCCGGCCGACTTCCAGGCCTTGCTGGCGGCGCTGGACGCCGCCCTGCACCCACCGCAGCCCTGAGTTACCGGGACCTGACCAAAGGGTAACCTTGACAGGACCATTCCGGTCCTGTATATGACGACCCGCCGGTGAGGGAGGATGCCTTCGCTGGTGGGGACGTCCGGAAATGCCGCTGCCACCGTCTGGGGCGGGTCTCCGGGACGTGAAGTCCCCTCCCGCATCCCGAGTGGCTTTAGCCACATTCAGGCCCACGTCCTGCGCCATCAAGAGGGCAAGACTGGTCCAGCCGGCGAAAGGAGCCTTCCGTGGCCTCTGCCGTCATCAACGTCGCCCCCGAGGGTAATCTCTCGCGGTATCTCCAGGAGATCCGCAAATTTCCGATGCTGTCGCCGGAGGAGGAACTGTCCCTCTCCAAGCGTTGGCGCGACCACCAGGATATGGAGGCGGCGCATAAGCTTGTCACCTCCCACCTGCGCCTCGTCGCAAAAATCGCCATGGGCTATCGCGGCTATGGCCTGCCGGTCGGCGAGCTGATAAGCGAGGGCAATGTCGGCATGATGCAGGCGGTCAAGCGGTTCGATCCGGACCGCGGTTTCCGCCTCGCCACCTATGCCATGTGGTGGATCCGCGCGGCGATCCAGGAATACATCCTGCACTCCTGGTCGCTGGTGAAGATGGGTACCACCGCGGCGCAAAAGAAACTGTTCTTCAATCTGCGCCGTCTGAAGGGCCAAATGCAGGCGATCGACGACGGCGACCTCCAGCCGGAGCAAGTGGCGAAGATCGCCCGCATGCTCGACGTGCCGGAACAGGATGTCGTGAGCATGAACCGCCGCCTCGCGGCGCCTGACCACAGTTTGAATGCCCCGGTCCGCCAGGACAGCGAGGGCGAGTGGCAGGACTGGCTGGTGGACGAAACCGAAAGCCAGGAAACCACCATCGCCGATCGCGAGGAGCTTTCGGGGCGCAAGGCCCTGTTGACCGGGGCGTTGAAGACGCTGAACGAGCGCGAACGGCACATTCTGGTCGAGCGCCGGCTGAAGGACAATCCGACCACGCTGGAGGAGTTGTCGCAGCAATACGGCATCTCACGCGAGCGGGTGCGGCAGATCGAAGTGCGCGCGTTCGAGAAACTGCAAAAGGCGATGAAGGCGCAGATCGCCGAGCGCCGGCTGCAAGCGGCCAACCGGCAGCCCGCGGTCGCAGGCTAATCTCTCCCGCCGTCGGCGGGAGAGGTGTCTTATCACGAATCGAAGCCCCACTCCGCCGCCAGCCTCTCGCGTGCGGCACGCAACCGGGCGGCCCGCGTCTGGGTGATCGCCTCCAGCACCACCAGCGCCCCGACCGGGGCAAGCTCCGCGAGGATCCACCCGGCCGACGCCGTGCTCCAGGCGGTCCCCACCACGCGCAGGTCGCCGAGCAAGGCGAAGCAGGCGTCCATATTGTTCCCGGCGCCCCACAGGGTCAGCATCGGGGCGACGGCGGCCGCCATGCCGCACAGCAGAACCGTGCGGGCTACGGGCCGCCCGCCTTGCCGATCGTACAGCACGGCCAGCACCCCTGGCAGCAGCAGCACTCCGAACAGCACGGCCATTGCCGGAACCAGGGCGACCACCGCGCCGCAGCCGAGGCCCTGTAGCCAGACCAACGAGTGACGCCGCGACGTTCCAGCCATGGCCCGCATCAGCCCAGCACCGCCAGGGCGAGCATCGTCGCCAGCGCGGCCAAGCCGACTCCAGCGGCGATCTCCTGGCCGATTCGTGCGGCGACGGTGCTGCGCTCACGCGCACCAGCGGCAATGCCGCGCAGTTCCGCGTCGATCCGGTTCAGCTCGGCCGCCGCCAGCTTGGCACCGTTGGCATCGGCGCTGCGCCCCGCCGGATCCTCCAACAGCGCGAGCATCGGTAGCAACATTCCGGCCGGGGCGAGCGCTCGCATGCGGTCCGCGAGTTCCTGCCGGCGCGGGCGATTGTTCCAAAGCGCGACCATCGGGGCCGCCGCACCGGCGATCCAGGCCGCCAGCGACGGCAACGGCCGCGGATGATAGCGCACCTGCAACTGCGCCAGCAGCCGCAACTCGGGAAGGCCGATGGGATTCTGCGGGGTACCGGCCAGGGTATTGGTCTCGGTCTCCAGCCGACTGTCCCCGCGTGCGGCGATAAAGGCGGACAGTTGCGCATCGAGCGGCGCCGCCTTGGGGTTGGCGGCGATGGCCGCCTCCAGCGCGGCCGGCAGATCCGCCAACCGCCCCACCCAGCGATCAGCCACCAACGGGCTGGCACACGGCAGCAGCGGGTTGAGCAGATAGGTCACGCGCGCCAGCCCGCCCGCGGGTCCGCGGGTTCCGAGCCAGGCACGGTTCTGCCGCGCCTCCAGCCGCAGGACGGCAAAGTCGCATCGCTCGGGACGCAGCACACCCCAACTGGCAGCAGCTTCCACGGCGATCAGATCCTCGAGACTGCTGGCCAATGCCGGTTCGCCGGAAGCCACGGCCAGCAGCGGCCCCAGGCCGTCGGGCCACATGGCGACGCCACGCCAGCATAAAGGTGCCAGCGGATCGATGGTCGCGACCACGCGCATCAGCATCATTGCGTCCGAGCGGCTCTCCTCCGCGAGAGAGTCCGAGAGCCGGTGGCGCACGAGGTCTTCCACCCTGGTCGCCAGCGCGGAGTCGCCGAGACCCCGCCGCAGCCATTGCACCGCTGCGCCCCCGCGGAGCGCCCCGATCCCCTGCTCCGCATCGGTACCAATCGCGTAGGCCAACGTCCGCGCGTCCCAGACCGGGATGCTGCCGACGGGCAAGGCGCGCTGCGCCCGGCGCGGCGGGCGGGCGGCGACGCGACGAGACCGCGCAACGCCCGGATCCATCAGCAATGTCGGCGTGGGGCGATGTTCCGGATCCTCAGCCAGCATGCCGCGGACGAGGTCGCCAATGATCGGCGGCAGCCGTTCATCGCCGGCCAACGCGCCATGGCTGCCCAGTTCCAGCTTCAGGCGCAGGATCGCCGCATCATCGAGCTCCGCCAGCGGCTGCCGGCCGAGCGCCAGCGTCAGCAGCAGGACGCCAAGCGCATAGACGTCGTCGGCAATGCCGCCGTCGCCGCGGCCCGCGGGATGGCACATGGCGCTATAGGGGGGCTCGAACAGTACCGGCTGATGCATGGCCGGCGGGGCTGCCCAGGCTGCACCCAGCACCAGCGATTGGCCGCGTTGTCCCTCGAACACATTGTTCAGCCGGATCGCCCGATGGGTCACGCCGCGGGCGGCGAGTTTCTCCAAAGTCAGCGCGATCGGCCGTAACACATGGGCGATCAGCGCGGCTTCCGGCCAGGCGCGGAGGCGGTCAGTGAGCGGCGGTCCGGGGGGAGCCGGGCAGACGATGAAATACCCGGGCTCGCCGCGCGGGCCTGGCGCGGGACCGTGGGCAAGCGGCGCCAGCACGCCGTCGATCGGGCCGGCCAGCATCTGCAAGGCGCGGGCACGCGGAGACAGGTCTCGGCGCACCTGAATCGCGATCAGCGCCGCGTCGCCAGTCTCCCGGTCCTTGCAGGCGAAGGTCGGCAGGCCCCCGCCAGCATCCGGCAGGGATTGGCCGAGCAGGACCGCATAGCGGTCGGCGATCAGGGTCTCGGACTGATTGGCCATTCTGGCGGCGCCGCGGGAAGTGTCGCCGCGCAGGATGGGGGCGAATGGTTGACGAAAGGTGTGCGCGCCTTGGAAACCACTCCCGCCTGCGGCGGGAG
>JBEKNT010000161.1:0-13683 GCA_049522565.1 Acetobacteraceae bacterium | reverse complement strand
CGGTCAATGGCGCTACTATAACGATGTCGTCGTCACCTGGAAGGCGACCGACGCTCTCACGCTGGTCAACGAGGCGAACCTGGTTCGCGATAGTTACGGCTTCGCGGGCCAGCCGGTGAACGGCTTCGGCATGGCCCAATACGCATCTTATACCCTGACGGACACGATCACGGTGAATGGGCGTGCGGAATACTGGCGCGACGACCACAACTTCTTCGTGGCGTCGTTTCCGGGCACCAATTCCTACGTCGAGGCGCAACAGGGTTTTGCGCCATTGACCCATGCCGCTCCGGGATCGAACACCACCTATGGCGCAGTCACGCTCGGCATTACCTGGAAGCCCGCACTGCCGGCGCCGGTCTCCGGGTTGCTTATTCGTCCCGAGGTGCGTTGGGATCATGCATTCACCGACAACCACCCGTTCAATGCACAGCGCGACAATGACGCCGTCACTATCGGCATAGATGCCGTGCTCACGTTCTGAGGTCAGGCCATGAATACGCTGGGTGCCCGCACGCGGCGGCGCCGGTTCTCGCATCGAAGCCCTGCCGGTGCACTGGCCGGTTTGCGCGCCGTGCGAGCTGTGTGCCACGTACGGCGGTCGAGCGATCCGGCCCGATCGCGTTTGCAACCTGGGGGTCTGGCATGAAGACCATAAGGCGCAAACTGCTGATGATAGACAGGTATCCAGCGGTCTACCGCTACCTGCGACGCAGGTTTTCCGGTGAAGGTTATGATATCACCGGCCTCCAGGCCCCGGAGCAGGCGTCCGCGATGGTGGCTGAGTTGTCCCCCGACATCGTCGTCCTGGCCACTGACCTGCTGACGGGCAAGGGCGCAGCACTCATCCAGCATATCAGGAGCGTTACGTCGGTCCCAATACTCGGTCTGCTGCCCGGTTCGCATGCCGAGGATGCCGTCCGTGCTTTGGATGCCGGCGTTGACGACTGCATCGCCCAGCCATTCAGCCTCGAAGAGTTCGCCGTGCGGCTGAGGAATTTGCTGCGCAAGGAGCTTGTCCGGCGTGGCTTCAAGCCAGGCATCACATCCGGTGTGCTGCAGATCGATCTCGTTGCCAGGCGCATCTGGCACAACAGCCGGGAGATCATTCTTTCGGATATTGAATTCAGGCTCTTGCAACTTCTGGTCACCGCGGACGGCGGGGTGGTTGCCTCAAAGGATCTACGGCGCGGCCTGTTTGGTGCGTACAGCGGCGACGCCGTTGGTGCGCTGCGCAGCGTGGTTTGGTCGCTACGTAACAAAATCGAGTCGGATCCACACAGGCCGGTGCACATTCAAACCGTCTGGAGCGTGGGGTATCGGTTTTCCCTCGGTGTGGCCAATGTCGCCCAGCCATGCCCCGCTCGCGGCGACACGCACCTGCGCGACGGCGAATGGACGGATCGCACGGTCATCGCGCAGCAAATGGGCAATGGCGCGGAATGGCAGGCAAGGCTTCGGGATACCCGATCGGACCGTGTTTCGTTCTACGTCCATGGCGGCTAGCTTGCACGATCGGTGGAGTGCGCCGCGTCTCGCAATGACGCGCGGCCCGACGTCACGCGCTTGCCGGACGGATAAGCGACGGGCAACCGGAGCCGCATGCACAGGGGCTACTGGCTAAGCTCCGGTGTCGGCACGGCGACGGACGATGCGGCGCCGGCAAACACCGGGACGGACTCCGTGCCATCGGGAACGCGCAGCCGGTAGCCGACCCCCTGTTCGGTAATCAGCAGTGTCGGCCGCTCGGGCTCGCGCTCCAGTTTCAGGCGCAAGGCGCGAATATAGATGCGCAGATATTGCACATCGGTATCGGCGCTCCAGACCTGAGCCAGAATGAAACCGTGGGTCAGTACCTTGCCCGCATGCGCGACAAGCAACCGCAGCAATGCGTATTCGCGCGGCGACAGATGAACCTCCTTGTCACGGATCCAGACGGTGCGCTGGACCTGGTTCAGCCGCAATTCGCCGGCCTCGATGACCGGCTGGTCTTTCGGCGGTTGCGCGCGATGGCGCTGCAGCACGCGAATGCGCGCCAGCAGTTCCTCGATGCCGACTGGCTTGGTGACGTACTCGTCCGCGCCCAGATCGAGGGCGGCGACCTTGCCGGTTTCATCGCTGCGGGTGGACAGCACGATGATGGGTATGTCCGACTGCGCATAGCGAATGCGCTTGATGACTTCGAGACCATCGAGATCCGGCAGGCCGAGATCCAGCAGGATCAGGTCGGTGTCCCGACGGCGCACGGCCTCAAGGGCGCCCGTGCCACGATCGGCTTCGGTCACCGTGTAGCCATCAGGGCTCAATCCCAGTCGAAGCGACTGCCGTATCGCGGGCTCGTCATCGACGATCAGGATTCGTGGCGGGGAAGGTTGCGCCTTCATGATGTCTCCAGCTCACAAAACGCGTGTTGAGCAGCGGCGGGGAGGGTGATGGTAACAGCCATGCCAGGCTGGTCATCCCGGTTGGCCAGTTCGATCGTGCCGCGCATCGCCTCGAGAAAGCCGCGGCAGATGGCCAGGCCCAGGCCAGTGCCGCCGCGACGCTCCACATTCTTCGCGCGGTAGAACTTTTCGAACACCAGGGCCTGTTCGGCTTCGGGGATACCCAGCCCTTCGTCCAGCACCTGAACCCGGACGGTCTGGTCATGCCCGCGTGCCGTGATGCGGATGAGTGATCCCGGCGGCGAGTATTTTGCGGCGTTCTCGATGACGTTGTAGAGAACCTGCTGCAACAGCACCGTGTCCACCTCGACCAAAGGCAGGTCGGCCGGGGTATCGATCGTCACCCGATGCCGGGTCAGTACCCGCTCTGCGTGGTTCAATGCCGCGCCGAGCACGTCGGAAAGATCGATGGCCTCGCGCCGCGGCCTGATCACACCGCTCTCGATCCGCGTCATGTCGAGCAGGTTTGCGATGTAAACGTCCAGCCGTTCGGCCTCGTTGCGGATGGTGCGGACCAATGTCATTTTCGCTTCATCTTCGAGAACCGGCCATTGCCGATCCAGCCCGCTGGCCGATCCGACGATGGATGCCAGCGGATTGCGCAGGTCATGCGAGACAGAGGCGAGCAGAGCGGAGCGGAGGTGCTCGGCCTCCGCGTGAACGCGGGTTTCCACGAGACGCTCGCGCAGCACCAGGCGCTCCACCGCCAGGGCTATTTGTTCCGCAATGGCACCGAGCAGTGGATCGGGCTCGATATCGCCGCCGGGTTCGTCGCGCAGGGCCTGGATACCGACCACGCCGGGGTGCTCGTCGGATGTTGGTAGCGGGTAGAACAGCCATGTGCCACCGGCGAAACGGTCCCGGCCGGTCCTGGAGGCGGATGACGCCCACCACGCGGACACCGCCTGAAGGCCGGCAACATCGGGGGCCGCGGCGTCCGGATACCGCGCCTTCACCACCGCGTCGCCCGATTGCGGAAACAGCAGCGCGACGGGCCTGTGCAGCAGCGTCGACATCCGTTTTGCCGCGGTGTCCAGAACCTCCTGCAACGTCACCGCCGCGGAAAGGTCCCTGATGAACGCGGCCAATTTCTCGGCGGTCAGCGCCCGGCGGTCCGCCGCGACGGTGTAGCGGCGGACCCGCGCCGTCAGGGTGCTGATGATGACCGCGACGATGGCAAACAGGATCAGATTGATGATGTCTTCGGTGGAGTCCATCGTCAGCGAGTAGTACGGTGTCGTAAAGAAGAAGTCGTACAGCAGCACGCTGATCAGAGTTGCGAACAATGAGGGCCACAGCCCATAGGTGGCGCCACTGATCAGTACGGCGACCAGGAAGACGCGCGAGAAGCCGGAGCCTTGCAGCAGAAGATTGATCGGCAGGGCAACCGCGAACGCGCCGAGCACAAGGCATAGGCTGCCGGCAAACGGATGACGGCGAAACCAGCGGTGCAGCCAGGCGATCGGCGGCAGGTTCATCACGGCCTCAACTGACGGGATAGCACAACGGCGGAGCGGTTCCCGCGGGATCAATGCTTGAAGCTGGTCTCCGGCTGGGTGCCCATTGCCTGGTCGGCCGGCCTGATGGCCGGATCACACCGATCTCCGCGGCTGTGGGAGATAGCAACGTTCATATATGATTTCGATGTGTCCGGGCGCGCTGGAGAATATGTAAAGCATATAAGGCCAATCGACCCTGCAGGCCGCCGCAACGATCGGTCGCGACGCCGGGCGGCCGGACGCCACGGGCATGTCGGAACATCGCTGCCTCACGCGCAAGGCGATCCGCCAACCGTGCGGACAAGGCCAGGTCGGCGCACGACGACTGGCGCCGCGCGGGACCTTGGGGGCGCGGAGCGTCGTGTACGGGTGCATGTCGAGCATGATCCGGGTGCCGCTTTCGTTCGTGCCCGATCCGCGTATCCCGGAGGTCGAGGAACATTTCGGGTACTTTGCCGCCGCGTTAACCATTGCTCAAACTCTCCGTGCCTCTATGGCGGCATGTTTACGAGTGACTGGTTCGGGTTCCTCGCCTCCGCGCTACTGGGCCTCAGCGCGATCACCTGCGGCACACTGATACTCGGGGGTTGGCAGCGCCGTCGGCATCTGGTTGCCCGTCAGGCTGGCGGCGAGCCCATGGCTGGCGCGCCGTCACCGTTCGGCCTCGGCCGAACCCCATTTGCCAGCGGCGTGCTGGACGTCGCGGCCGAGGCGCGGGACGTGTTGCACCAGATGGCAGGCGAGGCGGCAGGCCATCTCGTGCAGCTCGAATTCGCGGTGCAACCGGATCTCCTGGTCCATGCCGACCGGCTCGCATTGCGGGCGGTGCTAAGCGAACTCGTCGGCAACGCCATGCGCCACGCGCCCGGCGGCCGGGTCTTGCTCAGCGCGATACGGCTCGGCGGGCGGGTGCAGATCGCGGTGATCGACGACGGCGACGGGCCCGCAGCGGCGGTGCAGGAGGCTGCGTTACGCGAGATGGCCCAGTTGGTGGCGTTGCAGGGCGGCACCATCGATGTCGAGACCCATTCCGGCGAAGGCACCACGGTGGTGGTGCGGCTGCCAGAGCCGACGGGAACCGGACGCGTGCCGGGCGAGGCACCGAAGCGGCCGTCGGCGGAGCGCCCGACCGCGCCTCCGCGGGTGGCACGGGAAGCGGTTGTGGAGCATTCCTGGGATATCTGATCGGATCGGCCGCGCCGCCCTTAGTCGCGCCCGCCGTGCGACGTATCCGGTGGTCCCCAGCGCGTGACCTGTGGACCGCCACCCTCCGGATTGGTGACCTGGATGGGCGGTGATCCCACGTTGCGCCAGGCCGACGGGGTGCCCACGGGCGTGTCGCACGCCGTCAGCGCCGCCGCGGCGGCAATCGGCAGCACCATGCGCAGGGCGCAGCGTCCGTGGTGGGCGGGATCGGTGCGATCAGCGGGATGTGTCATGCTGCAACCTGTAGTCCGCGGCCAAGCCCGGCACGGCTGACGACGCCTGAACATCGTGACTGCCGGCCCCGGTTCAAGCGTGGCCATCGGGCGGAGCGATGCAACCGGTCGGCACGCGCGTTGCGTACCCTGGCGTCCGTTCAGGCCCGGACAGTGTCCGGTCTGTCCCGGCGGGACAGCCGTCGCGGCATCATGCCGGACGGTTCCATTGCAAGTGCGGGTCCAACGGGAACACCGGCCGGCGCACCTTGCGGAAAGTGAGCTGCCCATAGTCCGACGTGCAGACGCCCACACCGGCGCATTCGACGATCTCGCGCGCGATTTTGCCCAGATCGGCGCGCCAGTGCACGCGGCTCTTGATCGCCACGTATTTCTTGCGTGCGGGATCGATGCCCAGGATTTGCAGCATCTCCTGCGCGGTCGGTTCGATGTGCCGGCTGAGCAAGACGATCTGCACCTTGCCGGTATCCAGCACGACGGTGGTGCCCATGAACACCTGAAGCCCGGGGGTCAAACCGCCTTTCAACCGGAAGCTGCCGGAGGAGATCGTCTGCACCACGCCGGTGACATCCAGCGGCGCGCTGGCCACCGGCAATTGCGGCATGGCCAGCTTGCCGCCGATCGACAGAGTAACGGTCGCGCCAACGCCGGCCTGGATGGCCTGCCGCACGGCATCAGGATCGTAGATGCCGAAGAACACCACGTCGTCCAGGCCCTGCCGGATGATCTCGCGCAGCGTATCGGTGGTGTCCATCGTGCCGCCGCTGGCACAGTTGTCGTAGTGGTCCAGCAGCACCACGGGCAACCGGTCCGCCGCTCCCAGGTCCTTGGCGCGGCGCACCGAGGCTTCCAGCGGCTCGATGTCGAACAGGAACGCGCGCCGGGCGGTCCACGCGGCGCTGATCAGTTCGTCCACCATGGCCTGCGCGCCGGCCGGATCGTTGTCCGTGACCACCACGGCCGACAGCCCGGCCATCTCGACATCGGCGTGCGGAAAGCCGACGAACAGGCTGGCGGCGAGCGCACGGCCGCTGGCCTCCCACGCCGCGCATAGTGCCTGGAGGTCCTTGTTGGGCGCCTGGTGGGTGCCCTGCGCCATCACGTGCGGCAGCATCGGCGCGGCGCCCCAGGCGCTGACCGGCGTCACCTCCCGCCGCATCACCCGCAGCAGGGCGCGCGCGGCGCGTTCGGCGGTCTGTCGCTGATCGACATGCGGATAGGTCTGGTAGCCGGTGACGATCTGCGCATTGCGCACCATCGCGTCGAAGACGTTGGCGTGCATGTCGTAGGCGACGCAGAGCGGCGTGTGCGGGTCGATGGCACGGATGCGGCGCAGCAGCTCGCCCTCGCCGTCGTCGCAGCGCTCGGTGACCATGGCGCCGTGCAGGTCCAGCCACATTGCGTCGAAGCCGCCTTGTGCCACGGCGTCGGTGATCATGCGGCAGAAGGTCTCGTAGGCCTCGCTGTCCACCGGGCCGCTGGGCGGGGCGCTGGCGCAGACCGGCACGGCGATGTCGGCGCCGATCGCCTCCGCCACGCCGAGGTAGCCGCCCATGCAGGTGCCGGTGCCGCGGTAGAAATCGACGGCGGCCTGATTGCTCAACAGGGTGGTGCCGTCGCGGCAGAAGCGCTCGATCCTGGTGGGCACGGGCGAAAACGTGTTCGTCTCGTGCGACATGGTTGCCAGCAGCAGCCGCATCCGTTCCCCCGTGGCGAGCATCGGTTTGGGCAGCATAGGGCTGGGGGTGGACGATGGCCATGCGCGAAGCGCCGTCGCCCGCCGGCGACAAGGGCAAGGCGCCGGACCTGCGCCGGTGAACGCTGCTGCCGGGGTGGACATTCCACCAGGCAGCAACGCGCGCCGGCGACCGGCGTCAGGCTCGATCCATCGGGGCATGCTCGGACTGGCCGGGATCGTCGCGGCCCTTGACCGATGATGCCCGCATTCCCGGGCAGGGCGGACCTGACCGCAGCTCCGGTCGCATAGCGAGGGACCGTCCCTCTTGCACGCCGGCCGGCGCGGCGATCGGATCGTAGCCGGACCAATCTCGCCGCGGCCGAAACGCGGTAACCGTTCATTAACCCGAACGGCTGTATGAGGAGGGCGGCGGCCTTCCAACCAGCGCGCGGCTTGTGGAGGACCCAACCCCGCAGATGCCTGCACGACAAGCGGTGCGGCCCATTGGGGAGCGCGGCCCATACACCTGCCCGACAGGTGATGTGGCCGCCTCTCGCGCCATCCACGCAAACCTTGCGACGCGGCGAGATAAAAGAAAGGCGCGCATGCGAATGCGCGCCCGGACCGACGCACCCGGGGCCAGGACTCTCGCGTGGCCAGCCAGCCGGCTTCCTGGCCTTATACCGAACCGGCTATGTTGGTGAAGATGCCGTTGATGTCGGTGCCCAGCGTCGTCACGGCGCCCACGCACACGGCGGCAATCAGCGCGGCGATCAGACCGTATTCCAGCATCGTCACACCGCTCTTGTCGTCGCCGAGCTGCATCGCAGCACGGCCGAAGCGTCCCACGTGGACGAGCATCCAACTCCTCATGTCCCGCATCCTTTCATGTTTCGCGAGCAAATCGGCGGAAACGAAGTTGTTGCCATTATGGTTTCAATGCGGTTTCAGATGCGGGGGGCGTTGGATTTTCGTAGCATTGATGAAAGGCAAACTGCGGTAGCGACGGCCCCGCGTCGTTTATCACCCACCGACCTTGGGCGCGTCCCGCCAACCGGGGCGGGCCGGTTTCTCGTTGACCGGCCGGGGTAGCGACGGTCGCTGACCTGGATCGGCCCGCCGGTCCGCTGGCTTCGCTGCATTGCCAGCCGTCACCGACGCCCCGAAGCCTGGCCGCGGCGACCATGGCTCACCGCCGGGCAGCCCGCGCGCGGCCGCGCGAGTGGCTGGACCTGGCCGCGACGGCACGAACGATTGGCGCCGTGGCACCGCTGCTGCGGTCGGCGGCTCGGCATGAGGATAGCGGCGCAGCGACAGGAACAGGACGCCGTCGCCGCGCCCGTGTCCGCAAGAAGGCTGCCACGTGACGACTGATGCCTGCGATTTTTCGCGGGAAGGCCGCCGTGCTGAGGGGGCGGCTGGTGGAGGGGGTTGGATTTGAACCAACGTAGGCGTTAGCCAACGGATTTACAGTCCGTCCCCTTTAGCCACTCGGGCACCCCTCCGGACCGGGGGCAGGGCTGTATGGCCAAACCCCGGCCTTGTCAACGAAACGCACGCTGCGGAATCGGTCGGCCCGGCGTTGCGGCGCCCCTCCACGCGCACCCCCCGATTGGTCCGACGGTGCCGCCGCCTGGTTGCGTGCCGCTTGACGGGCCGGCGATAACTGATCACTCACCCGGGCGCATGGGCGGACCGGAAATCGAGACCCTGATCGGCCTGCTGGCGAAGCTGCCCGGCATGGGGCCGCGCAGCGCGCGCCGCGCCGCCCTGCGGATGCTGCAACAGCCCGAGGCCCGCATGCTGCCGCTGGCGGTGGCGTTGGCGGAGGCGGCGCGCGCGGTGCGGCCATGCTCGCGCTGCGGCAACCTGGACAGCCGCGATCCCTGCGCGATCTGCGCCGATCCGCACCGGGATGGCTCGGTGATCTGCGTGGTCGAGGGGGTCGGCGACCTGTGGGCGCTGGAGCGCGCCTCGGTGCATCGCGGGCTGTATCACGTGCTGGGCGGCACCCTGTCCGCGCTGGGCGGCATCGGGCCGGAAGACCTGAACCTCGCGCCGCTGCTGGCGCGCATCCGGGAGGGCGGGGTCGCCGAGGTGGTGCTGGCGCTGCCCGCCACGGTGGACGGCGCGACGACGGCGCACTGGCTCACCGACCGGCTGAAGCCGCTGGGCGCGGCGGTGACGCGGGTCGGGCAGGGGGTGCCGATGGGCGGGGCGCTGGATGTGCTGGACGACGGCACGCTGGCCGCGGCGCTGCGGGCGCGGCGGCCGGCGTAGCGGCGGGACGAAACGGCGTCGGCGTCCAAGATTTTTATTCTTGGTCCTGATCATTCCTGCCAAATAGGGTATCCCCATGACTCCAGTGCGGCGGGTGGGTGGCTCGCCGGTCCACCCGCGACGCGGGCATATGAACCCCCGGCCAGCGCAAGCGCCGGCTCCAAGGCTTTCACCCGGGCGAACTGGAGTGAAGCGGATACCCTATCCTGCCAAAATGACCGGCGCGATGCTAATGATCAACCGCCAGCGAAACAGCATTCCTCATCCCCCGTTCCGGGCTGAAAGTAGCAGCCACCTCGATCGCCGAGATGAACCGTTTCGACGGAAAACTTCTCCCTCCGATTGGGCCGGCCAAGCATCGCGTCCGCCCTGTCGGCTCGAGCTTTGGCATCCATGGCGATACGCCAAGCAGATCCGGTCTCTCGACGGGCACGGACCACCTCACCCCCGCGCCGCCCGCGCCAGCCGGATCAACTCCCGCCGCACGTCCCCCGCGTCGGTCACCGGCGCCGGCCAGGCCACCCGCACCACCCGCTCGCCCTGCGCCAGATCGCAGCCATCGACATCCACCCCGACCATCTGCCACGCCCCCGGCGCCCGAGCGATGGCCGCCATCGCGTCCGGATGATCGCCGTTGCAATGCGCGATGATGTCAGCCTCTGCCGCGGCGATCGCCGCCACGGCTGCCGGGTCGGGCGTCAGGTCAGCCGCGCGCAGCCGCGCCGCCCGGGCGAACCCGCCGACAAACAGCCCGTTCACCGGCCGAACCCGCCACAGCGCGAAATCGCCGAACCCGGCATACAGTGCGGCGTAGGGATGCACCGCCAGATACCGCGCCTTCAGCGCCGCATCCGACACGGTCTCGGCCAGTCCGGTCACGGTAACCCGAGGCGCCGTCTGCGGATTTTCTCCCGTCGCCGCCCCGTTCACCAGCACGGAGCAGCGCGGATCGGCGCGCAGGTGCCGCGTATGTTCCGACAGGTCGGACAACAGCAGCAGCACGGCCAGATCCGCAGCGGTGGCCGGCGTCACCAGCGACGCGAACGGCTGGCCCTGCATCGAGCTCGCCAGCGTCCCCGATCGCGCCGCGCGCAGCAGCTTGCGCGAGGCCCACGCGGGCGTGTCCGCCGGCGGCTCGGGCGGCTCGGGCGGCGCATGCGGGCGGGTGTTGGCGTCGGTGTCGTTGGTCATGCAGAAACCTCCTCGCCCGGGCGGCGGGCGGCCGGTGCGCCCGACTCGATCGCTACGGCCAGCCGCCCATGCGGCGCTATGTCGCGGACCGGCACGGCCCTGTCACGCGTGCGGGCGCGCGGCGCGGCCGCCCAAGCCGTACACCGAGTGCGCGGGACAGTGCCGTGCCGGTCCGCGACATAAAGTGTCCATGATTGACCGGGCACCCAGCCAAATCATGCGCCGCCACGCCGCGAATGCGGCCGGAGGGCTCGCAGCCAGCCACGGCAGTCGCCATATTTCGTTCACCTCACGTCCGCAATACGCCACAATTGCGGAGCAAAACATAACGCAGCAGATCGGAAACATCGGCATGACCGTAGCCCCGAAGGACCACGCCATGAAACAGACGATCGCCCTGGTCGACGACGACCGGAACATCCTCACCAGCGTGCAAATGACGCTGGAGCAGGAAGGGTTCCAGGTCCGCACCTATACGGATGGCGAGAGCGCGTTGCAGGGCCTGAACTCCCGCCCCGTCGATCTTGCCGTGCTGGACATCAAGATGCCCCGCATGGACGGCATGGAGCTGTTGCAACGCCTGCGTCAGCGCAGCTCCATGCCGGTGATTTTCCTGACCTCCAAGGATGAGGAGGTGGACGAACTGATGGGCCTGCGCCTCGGCGCCGACGATTACATCACCAAGCCGTTCTCCCAGCGCCTCCTCATCGAGCGCATCCGCGCCCTGCTTCGACGCAACGAGGCCAGCCGCGCGGAGGGTTCCGGCGCGACGCCCGGCGGGGTGATGACCCGCGGCGACCTGACGCTGGACGAGACCAAGCACCAGTGCATCTGGAAAGGCGAGGACATCCAGCTCACGGTGACGGAATTCCTGCTGGTGAAGGCGCTGGGCGCGCGGCCGGGCATGGTGAAAAGCCGTGACCAGTTGATCGACGCGGCGTACGGCGAGAACATCTACGTCGACGACCGCACGATCGACAGCCACGTCAAGCGCATCCGCAAGAAGTTCCGCACGGTGGACGACAACTTCAACCAGATCGAGACACTCTACGGCATCGGCTATCGCTACAAGGAGCACTAGGTGCCCGACGGCGCTTCCGTCAGCGCGTTATCGCCGCCCGCGGCGACCCAGCCCAAGCGCTTCCGTCAGCGCTGGGTGTCACCGCTGCTGCGCCGCATCCTGCTGGTGAATGCGCTGCCGCTGGTCTTGCTCGTCGCCGCGGTGCTGTATCTCGATCAATACCAGAACGGGCTGCTCGAGGCGCAGGTATCCGCGCTGCGCGAGCAGGCGCGGGTGTTCGCGGGTGCGCTGGGGGAGAGCGCGGTCTCCGTGGCCGACCCGGAAAATCCGAAGCTCATTCCGGACGTGGCGCGGCCGCTGCTGTACCGGCTGACCGACCCGACGCCGGATGCCGACGCCAAGCTGTATGCGCCGGACGGCACGGTGGTCGCCGATTCGCGGGTGCGCGCGGGGCCAGGCGGCGCGGTGGATACCGAGCCTCTGCCGCCGGCGGTGGATTACGGCCCGGTACTCAACGTGATCGGCTGGCTGTACGATCGCGCGCTGTCGTTGCTGCCGCACGACCAGCCGATCCCCCTGGAGGAGGCGACGCCTGGCGCCGGCCTGGAGTGGCAACCGGACGTGAAGAACGAATTACGCCTGAACAGCTCCGGCCAGAGCAGGGAGATGCCGCCGTATATCCGGCGGACCAAGGACAACCGGCTGCTGGTGACCGTGGCCGAGCCGGTGGAGCATGATCGCCATACCGTCGGGATCGTGCTGCTGACGCGTGAAGCGCGCGAAGTCGATGCCAGCCTGTTCACCGTGCGCATCTCGATCCTCGGGCTGTTCTGCCTGGCGCTGGCGCTGACGGTGCTGCTGTCGTGGTATCTGTCGCGCACCATCGCCCGGCCGATCCTGCTGCTGGCCGGCACGGCGCGCGAAATGCGGGAAGGCCAGGGGCGGGCCGGCAGCGTGCCGCACAGCTTGCTGGCGCGGCGCGACGAGGTGGGGGCGCTGGCCACCGCGTTGTCGGACTCCGCCCAGGCATTATGGACCCGGATGGACGCGATCGAGCGCTTCGCCGCCGACGTCGCGCACGAGATCAAGAACCCGCTGTCGTCGATCCGCAGCGCCATCGAAACGCTGCGCCGGGTCGAGGACCCGGTGCGGCAGCGCCAGTTGCTGACCATCATCGCGCAGGACGTGACCCGGCTGGACCGGTTGATCAGCGACGTGAGCGAGGCCTCGCGGCTGGACGCCGAGCTGTCGCGCATATCGGCCGAACGCGTCGACGTGGTGCCGATACTGCAAACGCTGCGCGAGCTGGACGAGGCGACGCGCGACACCGACAACGATCCGCAGTTGCTGGTGGAAGCGCCGCCGGCGGGGGTGGTGGCGTGGGCGGTGGAGGACCGGCTGGTGCAGGTGCTGCGCAACCTGATCGCCAACGCGCAGTCGTTCAGCCCGCCGCGCGGCCGCATCTGGCTACGGGCCCGCGAGACAGACGGGCAGGTGGAGCTGACGGTCGAGGACGAGGGGCCCGGCATTCCCGATTCCAATCTGGAGCATGTGTTCGACCGGTTCTATTCCGAGCGTCCGAAGAGCGAGCGGTTCGGCGAACATTCCGGGCTCGGCCTGTCGATCAGCCGGCAGATCGTCGAGGCGCTGCACGGCTGGATCGGTGCCGAGAACCGCCGGGATGCGGCGGGCAAGGTGCTCGGCGCGCGCTTCGTGGTGCGGCTGCCGAAGGCGTAGGCAACCCTTCCCGCCTGCGGCGGGAGAGGCCGAGGTGCGGCAGCACAGCGCATGAGGGTGATCGGACCCCCTCGCAGCAGCCGGATCGCGCGGTATCCCTTGGGTGGTTTCAGGGTGAACCCGCAAGAGCGATCGGTGATGCGGAGCGGCATCCGTGGCCTGACGATTTGGCGGCATGTGCGCTGGTGGGACCGCCGCATCAGACCCTTTGCACCCATGCAAACCGACCCACGAGGTCGTGCCCCAGGAGGTGGTGTAGGAGCTGTGGGTATGTGGCCCGCCGGAGCGACCGCCAAGAGTCTGGCGGAGGCGGGCCACTTATCCACAGCGGCGGTCATCGCGGATCTTCGGTAGGGTTTGGTTGCGAACTTCAACGCCAACCAAGGACCCAACG
>JBEKNT010000160.1:0-14400 GCA_049522565.1 Acetobacteraceae bacterium | reverse complement strand
GGTAGTAGCGGGTCTCCTCGGTGGAAATGGCGAACCGCGTGCGGTCGATCAGGCTGCGCAGCGCCAGCGCCGACAGCGCGAACTTGTGCGGCAGTGTGCCGGCGGTCATGGACGGAAAGTCCTCGGTCGGCAGCACCACCAGGCTGGTGGCGTAGCGGCCCGATCGTAGGGCGAGTTGCGCGTCGCCGCCGGGATGGTCGAGCTCGACCTCGGCGCCTTCGGGCAGCTTGCGCACGATCTCATACAGCGTTGCGGCGGGGGCGGTGCAGGCACCGTTGCGGGTGGTGCTGGCCGGCACGTCCTCGACGACGGCGATCTCCATGTCGGTGGCGGTCAGCGTCAGCCGCCCGTCGCGCACGGCGATCATGACGTTGGCGAGGATCGGAATGGTGTTGCGGCGCTCCACCACGCTCTGGACGTGGGCCAGGGCCTTCAGCAGGGTGGCGCGGTCGGCCTTCAGCTTCATGGTGGCACTTCCTACAAGGGTCCGGCCGCCGCTTCGGGACCCGCCGGGCGGGGAAGCAAGCGAATCGCCGCCACACTGTAGCAAGCGCTATCGATGCGCTACAACCTCTCCCGGTGCCCTATAACCTCTCCCGCTGTGCGGAACAGGTCGCGCAGCGCCGCGACGCGGGTGCGGGTGATCGGGTTGCCTCGCTCTAACCTGCGGCGTGCCGACCCGATCGCCCTCACCCTTGCCGCTGCGGTTGGTTCGCTTCGCGACCCAACCGACCTCTCCCGCGAAGCGGGAGAGGTTTAAGTCCCGCCCTCCAGCATGCGGCGGAGCAATTCGACGTCCTCGGCGAAGCCGGGGTCCACTTCAATGAGCTGTCCGACGCGGGAAACCGCGTGCATCACCGTGGTATGGTCGCGGTTGCCAAATTTGCGACCGATTTCTGGCAGACTGCGACTGGTGAGTTGCTTCGCGAGGTACATCGCCACCTGGCGCGGCCGCGCCACGTTGCGGGCTCGCCGCGCGGAAAACATGTCGGTCAGGCGCATGTTGTAGTGCTCGGCGACCTTGCGCTGGATCTCGTCGATCGACACGCGTCGCTCGTAGGCCTTCAGGATGTCATGCAGCACCTCCTGCGTCGCTTCCAGCGTCACCGGCCGGCCGAACAGGTTGGCCTGGGCGAGCAATCGGTTGAGCGCCCCCTCCAGTTCCCGCACGTTGGAGGTGATCTTGTGCGCCAGGAACTCCATCACCTTGTCGGGCACCGGCACGCCGGCGAGTTGCGCCTTGGCTTCCAGAATGGAAATCCGCAGCTCGAACGTCGTCGCGTGCAAATCAGCCACCATCCCGCAACTCAAGCGTGTGCGGAGCCGATCTTCCAGGCCCGACAAGTCCGACGGCGACTTGTCGGCCGACACCACGATTTGCTTGCCCGCGTCCACCAGGGCGTTGAAGGTGTGGAAGAACTCCTCCTGCGTGTTGTCCTTGCCGATGAGGAACTGGAGGTCGTCCACCATCAGCACGTCAACGCTGCGGTGCTGCTCCTTGAACTCCATGGTGGACTGGCTGCGCAGTGCGGTAATGAAACGATACATGAACTTTTCGGCGGACATGTACGCAACGGTAACCGGATACGCAGTGCTGGCTTCGCGCGCCGTCGTCAGTTCCCAGGCAATCGCGTGCATCAGATGCGTTTTGCCCAAGCCGACGCCACCATAGAGGAACAGTGGGTTGAATCCGGCGCTGGATGGCCGTTCGGCAACGCGGCGCGCGCAGGCATAGGCGAATTCGTTTGGCTTTCCCACGACGAAGCCGTCGAAGGTGAAGCGGGGATCCAGCGCCGCGTTCATCTCCGAACGCGGCTCGCCGGGGCGCTCGCGTCCGCGGCCGACCGGCAAGGGCGGTGCGATGGCGGAGGGTGTCAGGCTCTCGGCCAGACCGTCCGGCGCGCCCGAAATCTGCCCCGTCGCCTGGCCGAAGCGAATATCGACGCGGCGAACGGCGGGGTTCTCCGCTTGCCACAGCGCGCTGATGCGATCGCCGTAGCGGCTGCGCACCCAATCGCGCAGGAACCTGGTTGGCAGATGGACCGTGATCTCGTCGCCATCGAGCCCGATCAACGTCATCTGCCGCAGCCATGTGCGGTATTCGACCTCGCCAAATTCCTGCTGCAGACGGCCGCGGACGCGCGCCCATTGGGCGGCAAGCTGTGGCATTTCCACGATATCCTGCTCCATGGTCGTGGGCATTCCGTGCTCCCCTGAACCGGTTCTTATGCCGCTATTAACCCAAGACCTTCGCGGCCCGATTGAGGTGCCGCGTCGACAGGACGCCCTATCCCGAAGCGGCTGCCTCGAGCCTAAAGCCGACCAGAGTAATCGCTAGGAAAGAAGTGCCCCCGTAGTCGCCAGTATGCAAAGCTTCGGGTCATCAGGCAATACGATTTTTGCTCCCGCCAGTATAACGGAAGAACAACGCAAGAAGATTACGAGATGTGGATTAAAGCTGTCGCGCAATCATGCAGCGATATTGCGGACGAAGCGAAACCGCACCACCTTCGTTTCTGGGGTGGTTGCCCGGCGGTCTTTGACCGCCGCGATTATTGCGCCTGCCCCGGCGAAAGGTCAATCAGTATGATTGCCTCTCGCAACGAGATATTTTCAGGCGGCGGTGAGCGCCTTGATCCGCGTGGATAGCCGCGAGAGCTTCCGCGCGATGGTGTTCTTGTGTGTGACGCCTTTGCCGGCGGCGCGCTGCATTTCCGGCTGCGCCGCTTGCAGCGCCGCAACCGCCTCCGGCTTGTTGCCGCTGGCGATCGCCGTCTCCACCTTTTTGACGAAGGTGCGCATGCGCGATTTCCGCGCATGATTGAGTTCGGTGCGCTTGCGGGTTTGCCGGATGCGCTTGCGCGCGGATGCGGTGTTGGCCATGGGCTCGCTTGTCTGCTGGTCGGGACGGTCATGCCCACACCGGGCTGTCCGGGCGGGAAGCGGAGTTCTAGGCACCCCCAGGCTGCAAGTCAAGGAAGCACCCGCACGACGTAACGCCACGGCTATTGTAACATTCCGCTGCGCCGGCAAAAAATCCATGTGCGTCAAACCAGCACGTCCTCGAGGCGGATCGGCAGTTTGCGCACCCGCACGCCCGTCGCGTGATACACCGCATTGGCGATCGCCGCGGCGACACCGACCATCGGCAGCTCGCCAACTCCTTTGACACCCAACGGGTTGGAGTTTCGCTCGTCATTCGCCACGAAAATCGCCTGGATGTCCGGCACGTCGGCGTTCACCGGGACCAGGTACTCGGCAATGGTCGCGTTAACAATGCGGCCGGTCTCCGCGTCCACCTGCGTCGCTTCCAGCAGCGCCATGCCGATGCCGTAAGTGATGCCGCCGATAACCTGGCTGTGCGCGGTTTTCGCGTTCAGCACCAGGCCGGCATCGAACGCGGCCACCCAGCGATTGACGCGGATGCTGCCGAGGTCGGGGTCGATCAGCACTTCCGCGAACTGCGCGCCGAAGGCGTGGCGCGAATAGTGCTTTGCGCTGTCTTCGAGGGCCACGCCGGCCTTCGCTTCCACTGCGTCCCGGCCCGCGCGGGCCAGCAGCGCGGCGATCGGCACGCTGCCGCGCGGCGCGATGACCGCGCCGTTCTCCAGCCGCAGCGCTTCGGCGGGCACATCGTGCCAGCCCAGTTGCGCATCGCCGCGCGCGAGGTCGAAAATTTTCGCGCGCACCGCCTGACACGCGGCCAGCACGGCGGGTGCCACGCTCGGCACGGTGGCCGAACCGCCCGACACCGGCGCCGGCGGCAGGGTGCTGTCGCCCAGTTCGAACCGCACACGTTCCACCGGCACGCCGAGCGTGTCGGCGGCAACCTGCGACATCACCGTATAGGTGCCGGTACCAAGATCCTGCGTGCCCGATTGCACCAACACCATACCGTCCGCGGCAACCCGCACCCGTACCTGCGCCGGGCGCTGGTTGGTCGGATAGGTGCTGGTCGCCATGCCCCAACCGACCAACATCCCGCCGGTGCGCATCGAACGTGGTTCCGGCGTCCGCCGCAACCATCCGAATGACTCGGCGCCTTGTCTATAGCATTCGCGCAACATCTTGCTGGCAAACGGCTTGTTCTCGTGCGGGTCCTGCTCGGCGTAATTCCTCAAGCGGAATTCCAGCGGATCGAGCTTCAGCGCCACCGCCAGTTCGTCGAGCGCCGATTCCAGTGCGAAATTGCCGGAGGCTTCGCCCGGCGCACGCATATAGGTCGGCAGCCCGGCGTTCACCGCCACCAGGCGATGCGTCACCGCGACATTGGGGCAGGCATAGAGCATCTCGGTCACCAGCCCGACCGGCTCGACGAACTCGCCGAGGACCGGCTGCGACATCTGGCTGATGCCGTCGTGCCGCATCGACACCAGTTTGCCGCCCGCGTCCGCGGCGAATTGCAGTTTCTGGATGGTGCGCGGGCGATAGCCGTTGGAGGTGAACATTTGGGCGCGGGTCAGCACCAGCTTGACCGGCTTCTGCACCACCTGCGCCGCCATCGCCGCCAGCGTGGCCGGCGGCCAGGTGTTGCCCTTGCAACCGAAACCGCCGCCGACGAAGGGACACAGCACGCGCACCTGCTTCGGGTCGATGCCGAACAGCCCGGCAAGCGTCTTCTGCGCGCCGGAAATGCCCTGCGTCGCCGTCCACACCGTCAGCTTGTCGCCCTCCCAGCGGGCGATCGTGGCGTGCGGCTCCATCGGGTTGTGATGCTCGACCGGCGTGATGTAGGTGGCGTCGAGCTTCACCGCGCCGCTGTCGAATGCGCCGGCGGGATCGCCGCGATTTGAATCCGGCGAACGCTCGCCATTGCGAAAATGCGTCGGCACATAGGCCTGGTGGAGCACTGCATCCATCGCGGTGACGTGCTCCGCCGCATGGTAGCGCACGCGTACGCGCGCCGCCGCCGCCAGAGCGCGATCCAGCGTGTCGGCGACCACAACCGCCACGTGCTGACCATTATAGATGATCGCCCTGTCCTGTAGCAGCGGCGCCTTCACCATTTGTTCGCTGGACTGCTTCACCCGCAGCTTCGGTGCATTGTCCGGCGTGATGATGGCCAGCACGCCGGGCATCCCTTGCGCCTCGGCCAGATCGAAACCGGCGATGCCCCCGGCGGCAATGGTGCTCTGCACGAGTACCGCATGCACCAGACCTGACACGGGGAACTCCGCGGCATAGCGCGCGGCGCCGGTCACCTTCAGCCTGCCGTCCACCCGATCGAGCGGCTTGCCGATGCTCGCCATGCGACGTTCTCCTCAGGCGGCCACGGTCTGCAACGCGCGCAGCACGGTGCGGCGCAGCAGCGTCAGCTTGAATGCGTTCTGGCTGGCCGGCCTGGCGCCCTGCCCCGCCTGCGCTGCCGCCTCGCGCAGGACCTGGTCGTCCGGCTTTTTGCCGTGCAGCGCGGCTTCCACCTCCGGCAGACGCCACGGCCGGGTGCCGACGCCGCCCGCGGCAACCCGCACATCCTGGATCGTGCCATGGCTCGTCTGCATCGCCACCGCGACCGACACCAGCGCGAATGCGAAACTCGTGCGGTCGCGCACCTTGAGATAGTGCGAACGCCGCGCCGCCGGCGTCTCCGGCACGACGATCGCCAGGATCATCTCGTCGGGGGCCAGGTTGGTGTCGATCTGCGGGGTGTCGCCCGGTTCGCGGTGGAAGTCGTGCAGCGGGACCGAGCGTTGTGCCCCGTTGGGGCCGCGCACTTCCACGGTGGCGTCGAGCGCCAGCAGGGCGACGGCAAGATCGGACGGATGCGACGCGATGCACTGCGTACTGCCGCCGAGGATCGCCAGCAGCCGGTTCTCGCCGTTGATGGCGGGACAGCCGGAGCCCGGCTGGCGCTTGTTGCAGGCGAAGCCGGTATCGCGGAAATAGCCGCAGCGCGTGCGTTGCAGCAGGTTGCCGCCCATGGTGCCCATGTTGCGGATCTGCCGCGACGCGGAGGCAAGCAGGGCCTGGCGGATGACCGGGAAACGTTCGTGCACAGCGGGGTGCGCCGCGACGTCGCTCATGCGCGCCAGCGCTTCCAGGCGCAGGCTGCCGTTGTCGGCGACGATGCGGGTGAGGGGCAGCGGCTCGAGATCGACCAGCCGGTCCGGCGCCTCCACGTTGTCCTTCATCAATTGCATCAGGTCGGTGCCGCCGGCGATGTACTTTCCCCCGCGCGCGGCGGCGGCGGTCACCGCGGCGTCGACGCTGGCGGGGCGCACGAGGTGGCAGGACTGCACGGGTCAGATGCTTCGCGCCGCGTCGCGGACGGCCGCGACGATGTTGGGATAGGCGCCGCAGCGGCAGATGTTGCCGCTCATCCACTCGCGGATTTCGGCGTCCGAGCCGGCGTGCCCTTCGTGGATCAGCGCCGCGGCCGACATGATCTGGCCGGGCGTGCAGTAGCCGCACTGGAAGCCGTCATGGTGCAGGAACGTGGCCTGCACCGGATGCAGATCCCCGCCGGACGCGAGGCCCTCGATGGTGGTGATCGCTTTGCCCTGGCAGCGCGCGGCGAGGGTCAGGCAGGCCACCACGCGGCGGCCGTCGATATGCACGGTGCAAGCGCCGCAGGCACCACGGTCGCAGCCCTTCTTCGTGCCGGTCAGGCCGGCTTGTTCGCGCAACGCATCGAGCAGCGAGATACGCGGTTCGACGGTGAGCGGGAGGCGGCTGCCGTTGACCTGCAACACGATGTCGATCCGGCCGGATGTGGCGGCTGGGGTGCGCCGGGCCGGGGTAGCGTCGTCGGCACTGGCTGGCGGCGGGGCCAGTACCTCGGCAGTGCGACGCCCATCGCGGTTCCAGCCAGCAGGCCGCGCCTGGTGACGCCGGATTTCGCCATTCCCACCTCCATCCGTCAGCCTCTACGTTGTGGCCTTCCCGCGGTTGCGAGACTCACGATTGGGTGTGGCAGGAGACAACAATACCGCTCCGTGCCGCGGGAGAGGTCGCTGCGCGATGGCGCGGCGGGTAAGGGTACCGCGTGCCGCATGCGGCTGTACTAAAGATAGGCTGCAGGGCGACCCGTTCACCCTCACACGCCGCGTCGCGGCGACCTTTCCCACTGCGCGGGAGAGGTTTTGTTGTATGAACGCTGGGTTCGCCGGGAGACAAGCATGCGCAACAACTTCGCAGGCAGGCTGACGCGGGCCGGATTCCTGCTGCTTGCCGCGTGCGCGGCGATGTCCGCGCAGCGGGCACCGGCGGCGGAGCAACGCGATGTGGGACAACGCGATGTGGGACAACGCGATGTGGGACAACGCGATGTGGGACGGGGCGCGGCGCCGGCGGTGCGGGCGGTCCTCGTGGCGGGTGACGGCAGCCTGCGGGTGTTCGACAATGGCGTGGCCGGCATGGCAGCCTGGCTGCGCGACACGAGCGGCCCCGAGGCCGGTCAGGTCACGCAACTCAGTGCCTCGCCCACCGTCATTGCGCGCCAGCAGGTAGGGCCGGCCTCGTGGCATCATGTCATGCAGGCGATCGAGGGCCTGAGGCCTGCCCCCGGCCAGGCCTGTTTCGTGTTCATCACGTCGCATGGCATCCCGGGCGAGGGTGTGGCGCTGTCCTACGACGACAGTGTGCTGCGCCCCGCTGCGCTGGACCGGGCCCTGGCGAACGGCTGCGGCGATGCCCCGACCGTTGCCATCGTTTCCGCCTGCTATTCCGGCAGTTTTGCCCGGCCGCCGATGGCACGCCCCAATCGCATCGTGTTGACCGCGGCGCGCGCGGACCGCCCCTCGTTCGGCTGCGGCGCGGACGAGACCTATACATTCTTCGACGAGTGCCTGCTGCACAGCCTGGATCGCGGGTCGCGCTGGCGGGAGGTGTTCGCCGCGACCCGGTCCTGCGTGGAACAGCGCGAGGCGCGTGAAGACGAGGTTCCGTCGCGGCCGCAGGGCTGGTTCGGTGCGGCGGTCGCCAATCTGCCATTGCCGCGCGCGGCGCGTTGACCTGGGATGCGGGTTGACGTTTTGCCCTCCCCTTTGCCCCCTGGCCGGCCCGCGCTATCTCTGCGCCGGAACCCAGAGGCCGGAATGGAAGATGATCAGGAGCAGCGGCCGGAAAGCCTGCTGCCCTATGAGCAATGGACCGAGACGGCGCTGCGCCAGGTGGTGGCGCAGGCGATCGCCCATGTCGCGGTGCACGGTCTGCCCGGCGACCACCACTTCTACCTGACCTTCCGCACCGACCATCCTGGCACGGTGATCCCGCCCCGGCTGCGGGCGCAATATCCGCAGGAGATGACCATCGTCCTGCAACACCAGTTCTGGGACCTCAAGATGGACCAGGAGGCCGGGCTGATCAGCGTCGGCCTGTCGTTCGGCGGCGTGCCGACGACGCTGGCCGTGCCGCTCGACGCGGTGGTCGGCTTTGCCGACCCGTATGTACGCTATGGGCTGCGGTTCCAGGTCGTTCTGCCGGAGGCGCCAGCGGGGACGCCGGTGGCGCTGGTGCCGGCACCGGAGGCCGCCTCGCCCGAAGAGAAGGCCAAGCCGGAGACGCCGGCCGAGGCGCCGCAGGTGGTCAGCCTGGACGCGTTCCGCCGCCGCACGCCGCCTAAGGAATAACGGTCATCGGGGGACCGCTGCGCTCCTCGCAATGACACGTTCGCCCCGCCCCCAGTCGCTCCGCCACTGCTGCCCGACACGTCGCTCAACGCATCGCCGAAGGACCTCCGTATCATGAACGCTCCGCTGCCGCGGCCGTCAGGCTTCCGTTATTCGCCGATGTTTCCGCTGGGGCCCGAGCACACGCCATGGAAGGCACTGCCGATCGATGGCGTGCGCACCGCCACGTGCGACGGGCAGACGGTGCTGCGCATCGCGCCGGAGGCCTTGTCGGAACTGGCGTTCCAGGCGTTCCGCGACGTATCGCATCTGTTGCGCCCCGGGCATCTGGCGCAGCTCCGAGCGATCCTCGACGATCCGGAGGCGAGCGCGAACGACCGGTTCGTCGCGCTGGACCTGCTGAAGAACGCCAATATCGCCGCCGGGGGCGTGCTGCCGATGTGCCAGGACACCGGCACGGCGATCGTGTTCGGCAAGAAGGGGCAGCGCGTCTGGGTGGACGGCGACGAGGAGGAGGCGCTGAGCTGGGGCGTCCACCGCACCTACACCGAGACCAACCTGCGCTACTCGCAGATGGCGCCGCTGTCGATGTTCGAGGAGGTGAACACCGGCAACAACCTGCCGGTGCAGTTCGACATCATGGCCGCGCCGGGCGGGCATCACGCCGACGAGTTGCATCTGATGTTCGTCGCCAAGGGCGGCGGCAGCGCCAACAAGAGCTTCCTGTTCCAGGAGACCCGGGCGATCCTGTCGCCGGAACGGTTGCTGAAATACCTCGAAACGAAAATGAAGACGCTGGGGACGTCGGCGTGCCCGCCGTACCATCTGGCGATCGTGATCGGCGGCACCAGCGCCGAGCTGACGCTGAAGACGGTGAAGCTGGCCTCGACGCGCTGGCTGGATACGCTGCCGACATCAGGCAGCAAGGCGGGGCATGCGTTCCGCGACATGGAGATGGAACAGCAGGTGCTGGAGCTGTCGCGCAACATCGGCATCGGCGCGCAGTTCGGCGGGAAGTATTTCTGCCACGACGTGCGGGTGATCCGGCTGCCGCGGCACGGTGCGTCGCTGCCGGTGGGGATTGGCGTTTCGTGCAGTGCCGATCGGCAGATTCTGGCGAAGGTCACGCCCGACGGGGTGTTCCTGGAGCAATTGGAGACCGACCCGGCGAAGTACCTGCCGGAGACGACGGACGAGCACCTGGGTGACGACGCGGTGGCGGTCGATCTGAACCGGCCGATGGCGGAGATCCGCCGGCAGTTGTCGGCGTATCCGGTGAAGACGCGGGTCATGCTGACCGGGACCATGGTCGTGGCGCGCGACATCGCGCATGCCAAGCTGAAGGAACGGCTGGATCGCGGCGAGGGTCTGCCGGCCTATATCAAGGACCATCCGGTGTACTATGCGGGCCCGGCGAAGACTCCCCCTGGCTATGCCACCGGGTCGTTTGGACCGACCACGGCGGGCCGGATGGATAGCTACGTGGCGGAGTTCCAGGCCGCCGGCGGATCGCTGGTGATGCTGGCGAAGGGCAATCGCTCGCGGGCGGTGCGCGAGGCGTGCAAGGCGAATGGCGGGTTCTATCTGGGGTCGGTCGGCGGGCCGGCGGCACGGCTGGCGCTGGACTGCATCCGCAAGGTGGAGGTGCTGGAGTATCCCGAACTCGGCATGGAAGCCGTATGGCGGATCGAGGTGGAGAATTTCCCCGCGTTCATCGTGATCGACGACAAGGGGAACGATTTTTACGAGGGGATGGAGTAGGGGTTGTGCGACGATCTCTGGCCGCAGGATTGCCAGGCGCGTCGGAGCGTGCGGGTCCGCTGGCGTGAGAACGGGACAGTCTGATCTTGCATGAGCAGACCAGGCTGGTTGTCCGGTTGCTGCGGGACCAATGCGGCCGTGCAAGCAAGGGGTTTCTCACAGAGTTTCACCGAGTGCACACCGAGTTTCGCTGAGAAACTCTATTGGTGCTGCGCGCCGGTGCGCGGTGCCCGGCCGCTGCATGCGGCACGGAACACAAGGTTTGCTTGCTTGGTGAAACTCTGTGTGCACTCGGTGAACCTCTGTGAGAAACCCCTTGCTTGCTTTGCCGCGGCCAGCACCGACTTTCCAAGTTTGACCAAATTGCATGGGGCGTCGGAGTCAGTGCCCCTTGAGCATTTCCAGCCTGTCCGGAGCCACGATCATGCGCCATCGCCTCGCGCGGACGGAGCGGGGGAAAAATCCCCCAGACAAGTGGCGCGATCGGCGGGTGGCCCGAAATCGCGCGGCCGCAACCCGGCGTACAGCCAGGTGATCAGCGAGTAGATGTCGTAGACCGGCAGGCCGAGCACCTCGCGCAGCGCGTGCGCGTAGGGCGGCATGTTGGTGCATTCCAGCACGATGGCGCCGATATCGGGGTGGCGGGCGACCAACCGCCGGCCGGCCTCCAGGATGTCCGCCGCGGCGCGGCCGATATCCATGTCCTGCTTCTCGCCCAGGATCAGCACGCGGAAGAACTCTTGCCCGTCCTCGGTGCCGATGCACGGCGTGTCGGGCGGCACGCCGGCGGCTTCCAGGTGGCGCGGAGTGAGCGACGGCGCCGATACCGTAATGATGCCGACCCGCTTGCCCGGCGGCAGCATGGCCTGCACCCAAGGCACTTGCAGTAACGCGCTGGTCGCCACCGGCACCCGCACGTGGGCGGCGATCTCGCGCTGGAACAGCGACAGGAAGCCGCAGTTGGTGGTGATCGCCTCGGCGCCGTCGGCGACCAGGTCCGCCGCGGCGGCGAGAAAATCGTCCAGCAGGCCGGCGGCGGCGTGCAGCACGACACGCTGCGGGCTGGCACCGCGCACCACGCGGTACAGCACCGGGAACGGCCAGGTGCCGGCGTAGCCCATGTCGCCGGGGATGCGGGGGAACTTCGCCTCCAGCATCAGGATGCCCAGCGGCGCGCCGTAGATCGCCTTGCCGCCGGTGGCGATGATCCGTTGGGCAATGCCCTGGTGGGAAATGGCTCGTTCCATGCCGGCACCTTGCCGGAAACCGCTCGCGCGCGCGAGAGTGGGGCACGATCCGCAGTGACAGGAGAGCGACGCCATGGCCGACCGGCCCTTCAACCAGTCCGATCTCGAGGTACTGGCCCAGTGGGACACCCCCACCATCTGCAACGGGCTGGAGATCACCAACCCGGAGCGCCGCCGCTTCGGCTACACGGTCGAGCCGATGGTGTGCATCGACCACAAGGCCAAGCCGATCGTCGGCCTGGCGCGGGTCGGCATGATCCGCTCCACCGAGCCGCCGCGCGGCAAGGTCACCGACCGGGCGGACTGGTACGACTACGTCCACGCCACCGATTTCCCGACCATCGCCGTCATCCAGGACATCGACGGACAGATCGGCTACGGCGCCTATTGGGGCGAGGTGCAGTCCACGGTGCACAAGGCGCTGGGCGCGATCGGCTGCGTCACCAACGGCTCGTTCCGCGACCTGGAGATGTGGGCGCCGGGCTTCCAGATGATCGGCGGCCGGGTCGGCCCGAGCCACGCTCACGTGCACATGGTCACCTTCGGCCAGCCGGTGAACATCTTCGGCATGCAGGTGGGGCATGACGACGTGATCCATGCCGACTACCACGGCGCGGTGGTGGTGCCGGCGGATGCGGTGCGCAAGCTGCCGGCGGCGATCGACCTGATCTCGCGGCGCGAGAAGGTCATTCTCGATGTCTGCCGCGCGCCCGATTTCACCCCCGCGAAGCTGCGCGACGCACTGAAGCGGTCGGGGGAGATCCATTAGCCGGCCGGTCGGGACCGATGCGCTGGCTGCGGCGCGGGCACCGCCGCGGCTGATTCCGACACATCGGTCCCGGCGGGCCGACATGCTCGGGACGAGGTCTTTCCCGGGCACACGGCTTGGGCCTTGGAGCGGGGGTGGCAGACAGAGGGCTGCCGAGCGTCCCGAACGATTCGTCCATTTCCCCGATCGAGCTCTATTCTCTCACGATCTCCACACGCCGGTTCTGCGCGCGCCCCAGTGCCGTCCCGTTGTCGGCGACCGGCCGGTCCTGGCCGAACCCCGAGGTTGCGATGCGTCCGGCGTCAATGCCTGCTGCCACCAAATACGCCTTTACCGCCGCGGCGCGCCGCGCACTGAGATCCAGATTGTGCGCCGGCGTGCTGGTGCTGTCGGTGTGGCCCTCGACGGTGACGTGCCAATCGGGATTGGCCTTCAGCGCCGCCGCCACCTGATCCAGCGTCGGCGTGGCGTCCGGACGGGGGCGATCGCTGTCGGTGTCGAAGGTGATGCCGTAAAGCCGCACCCGCCCGGTATGCGCCAAGCCGGCGGCGACCAGGTTGCCCGATCCACCCGCGCCGGCCGTGCTGCCGGGTGGCCGCCAATGCGGGCAGGAGCCGACGTCATTGCTGATCTTCTTCAGCACCCAGTTCTCGTTCCACCCGGAGTTGGGGGAATCGGTCTCGCGGCGCCACAGGCCCTGGAAACCCTTGCCGTCGCGCGTCTGCACCATCACCGCGGGCCCAGTGTTGTTGTCGCCGGATTCCGTCCAGGTCAGGCGCATCAAATGTGCCTCCAGCCCGCCCTGCACCACGCCTTCGTTGTACTCGTAGCAGCCGATCAGTTGCGCGCCGGATTGCGCCAGGTGGAACCTTCCGTAGGCGGTGCTGTCGTAGGTCCCGGACACGTTGGTCAGCGGCGTGTTGGTCAGCGCCACACCGTAGCCGTGCACGTTCATGATCTCCCAGTAGTCGGGCGCGCCATGATTGCTGCGGACCACGAACTTGACCCAGCGCCCCTCGACGGGCGTGGCCAGCGGGAAGTTCTGACCATCCGCCGCCGGTTCCAGGGTGACGGTCATCACCTTCTGGAAGCCGGCGGTGCCCGACTGGTCGGAGACCAGGATATCGACCTCCTTGGCGGACCGTTCGGCGCTCTCGGCCGAGGCGGTGTCGAAGCCGAACCGGGTGAACCGCGAATGCTCCGGCACCGACACGACGATCTCGAACGGCGGCTTGGTGCCCTGCGCGGCTTGGTGCCCTGCGGATTGGCCCAGCCGGTGGCCGGGTTCTCGTCGAGCAATTGCAGTCCGGTCCAGCCGCCATAGTCGCCGGAGGTGTGGTCGATCAGGCCACCATTGGAGAATGCCAGCAGGTCGATCTCGGTGTCGTCTGCGCGGGCGGTCGCCGCAAACAGCAGCAGGCTGGCCAGCAGCAGGAACAGGCGCATACGATCCTCCCGACCATTGGCTTGCCCGGCAGTCTAGGGCGCCGGCAGTCGAGCGCCAGCGTGATTTGCTCAGGACGAGGCGAAGTCCGGCGGTGAGGAGGGCGCGATGACCGATGCACTGGCGAGGCTGCACGACCTGCCGCGGCTGACGCTGGCGCATCTGCCGACGCCCTTGGAGCAGATGCGGCGACTGGGGGCCGCGCTCGGTGTCGCCTCGCTGTGGGTCAAGCGGGACGACTGCACCGGCCTCGGGCTGGGCGGCAACAAGGTCCGCAAGCTGGAGTTCGACCTGGCAGCGGCGCACGCGGCCGGCGCCGACTGCGTGGTGTCCGGCGGGGTGCCGCAGTCCAACACCGCGCGGCAGGTGGCGGCGGCTTGCGCGCTGCTGGGGCTGGAGTGCCACCTCGGCATCATGTCCGGCCGCATCGCCGCCCCGGAACCCGACGCCCTCACCAACGGCAACATCCTGCTCGATCGGCTGTACGGTGCGGTGCTGCATCCGATCGACTGGAACGAGGACCGCAACGCGCCGTTGCAGGCGATCGTCGAGGCACTGCGCTCGGCCGGCCGCAGGCCATACCTGGTGCCGTATGGCGCCTCCGATGCG
>JBEKNT010000159.1:0-13777 GCA_049522565.1 Acetobacteraceae bacterium | reverse complement strand
CCGATGGCTGGCGGATGTACGCACCCCTCCCCCCAACCCCCACCCACAAGGGGAGGGGGAGTAGTGCTACCTTGACCCAACGAACCAGGACTGACCGCATGCCCTATACGCCGCCTGCCAACCTGCCGCGTTGTGGCGTGGTCGACCTCGGATCGAACTCGGTCCGCCTGGTGGTGTTCGAGGGGCACGGCCGCAACCCGCTCGGCATCTTCAACGAGAAGGCGGTGCTGCGCCTGGGCCGCGGCCTGTCCACCACCGGCCGGCTGAACGAGGAAGGCATGGCGCAGGCCTTCACCGTGCTGCACCGCTACCACGCGGTGGCGCGCGCGATGGGCGCCCAGCCGTTCGAAGTGCTGGCCACCGCCGCGGTGCGCGATGCCCGCAACGGCCCGGATTTCGTCGCCGCGCTGGAGGCCCGCCTGCCTGGCGTGCCGATCCGCGTCCTGTCGGGTCTGGAGGAGGCGGAATACTCGGCCGAGGGCGTGCTGTGCGGGATTCCCACCGCCGACGGCATCCTCGCCGATATCGGCGGCGGCTCGCTGGAGGTGGTGCGCCTCGCCGCCGGCACGCGGCGCGAATCGCAAACCCTGCGGCTGGGGGTGATCCGGCTGGCCGAACGCTCCGGCAACGACCCGATCCGCGCCCGCGCCATCGCCGAGGATGACATAGCGGCGGTGCCCTGGCTGGCCGAGGGGATCGGCGCCGACCTGTATCTGGTGGGCGGCGCCTGGCGCGCCCTGGCGCGCATCCACATGGCGCAGACCGGCTATCCGCTGCAGATGGTGCACCACTACGCGATCGGCCGCGAGGAGGCGCGCGACCTGGCCGGGCTGATCTCGACCGCCGGGAGGCGCGCGCTGGAGCGGCTGCCCGCCATGCCGCGCCGGCGCATCGACGATCTTCCCTTTGCCGCGGTGGCGCTGCGCCGGCTGCTGCGGGCGACCGGGGTGCGCCGCGTGGTGTTCAGCGCCAGCGGCCTGCGCGAGGGCTGGTTCATGCAGCGCATGCCCGAAGACATCCGCCGCCAGGACCCCCTGCTCGCTGCCGGCCATGAGATGGCGGCGCGGCTGGGACGCGATCCGTCGCTGCCTCCGGCGCTGCTGGCCTGGACGCAGCCGCTGTTCCCCGCCGAGACGCCCGAGGCGCTCCGGCTGCGTGAGGCGGCCTGTTGGCTGTCCGACATCGGCAGCCACGACCATCCGGAGTTCCGCCCCGAACAGGCGTTCCTGCGGGTGCTGCGGCAGCCGGGGATCGGGCTGGATCATCACGCCCGGGCGTTCCTCGCGCTGGTCACGGCGATGCGGTACGAGGTGGATGCCAACGCGGGGTTCCTGCGCCCGGCCCGCCTGCTGCTGGACGTCGCCAGCGCCAACCGTGCCGAGGTGCTGGGGATCGCGCTGCGGCTGGCCTACACCCTGTCGGCCGGCACCCCGGACCTGCTGGCCGGCACCGGGTTGTCGCTGCGCGGCGGCCAGTTGGTGCTGCGGTTGCAGGAGGATAGCGGGGTGTTTGCCGGCGAGAGCGTGGTGCGCCGGCTGGATCGGCTGGCCCAGGCGGTGGGGCTGGAAGCCGCGACCGAGGCCGCGACAGCGCGGGCGGCGTGATTGGGGCGGCCCGGACACCACCGGGGTGAGCCCGCCGGCCCGGGTGCGGCCGGTGTGATCCGGCCGGCGGTTGCGGGTGAAGCGGCGGCGCTGCGCGACGTCGTGCATGCGGCCTACGCTCCCTACGTGGCACGCATCGGCAAGCCGCCCGGGCCGATGCTGGACGACTACGCGGCGCGCATTGCCGCCAGCCAGGCCTGGGTGCTGGAGGACGCCGGCCGGATCGTCGGGCTGCTGGTGCTGGAGGAACAACCGGACGCTCTTCTGCTGGACAACATCGCCGTGCGGCCGGAATGCCAGGGTGCCGGCCACGGCCGCGCCCTGATGGCGTTCGCCGAGGCTGCGGCGCGGCGGCGCGGGTTCGCACAGATCCGGCTGTACACCCACGCGCTGATGACCGAGAACCAGGCGCTGTATCGCCGCCTGGGCTACGTCGAAACCGGCCGGGTGACGGAGCACGGCTTCGACCGGGTGTACATGCAACGTAACCTCTCCCGCGCTGCGCGCGGGAGAGGTCAAGGCGCGTGAGTGACGAGCGTGAGGGCGATCGGGTCGGCACGCTGCTCAATCGTGCCGACCCGTCCCCCTCACCCGGCGCTTCACGCCGCGCCGATCCGCTTCGCGGCTCAACCCCGCCGCAGGCGCAAGAGGTCGCTATCGTGCCGAGCGGACATAGACGCGCTTGCCGGTCGCCGGCTGGAAATACACGTCGACCGGCAGTTCGCTGTTCGGGTCCAGGAACCGCTCGCCGGTCGGCTGCCAGTCCGCGCCGGGCACGCCGTCCACAATCCGCTTGTAGCCGCGGCGCTCGAACCGGATCGCCAGCAGCAGGATCGCGCCAAAGCCGGCCGGTCCCAGTCCGGCGGGAGAATGACACACCAGGGCGACCGTTACGCCGCCCAGCAGCAGCAGCCCGCCGCACCAGAGCAATACCGTGCGCAGCATCAGGCCGCCACCGGCTCCAGCACGACCGCCGTGCCGTAGGCGACGATCTCGCTCATCGTCTGGCCGATCTCTGAAGAGTCGAACCGCATCATGATGATGCCGTTGGCGCCCATCAGCGTGGCGTTCTGCACCAGGCGGTCCACCGCATGGCGGCGCGCCTCCTCCAGCATCGAGGTGTACTCGGTGATCTCGCCGCCGGCGATGCTGCGCAACCCGGCCATGATGTTGCCTCCCAGACCGCGGCTACGCACCACCACGCCGAAACACTGCCCCAGCGTCTGGCGCACCCGGTGCCCCGCGACTTGCTCGGTCGTCACCACCAACATGTTGAGCCTCCCTGTCGTCCGGTTTGCATCCTCGGGGCGCTTATTGCCACGGCCTTTGCGTCCGGCGCGTTACGTTCCGAACCGGGCGATCGCGGGGGGCGCCCAAAGTTCGTACCGCTGGCACGGCGGGCTACGAGGAAGGCACGTTCTCAGCCGCGCGGCACGTCCTGTGACGCGCGGCCGGCAAATTTGCCCGGACGTATGGTGGTCACGCGACAGCCGACACAACGCAACGGCCTCTCTGTCCGTACCCAACCTACGGCACGCTGCCGGTCAAATCCACGCGTCGTTCGGCGCGGTGCGCTCGCCCCGCGCACCGCCGGTGTTCGGCTCACCGCGCGGCTCGATCAGCAACAGTTTGGCCGCCTTCGCCGCGAACGGCTTGTGCGCGACGCCCTTCGGCACCACGCACATCTCACCCGCACCGAGCACCACCGATCCGTCGCAAAAATCGATGCGCAGTTCGCCGTCGAGTACGATGAACGCCTCGTCGGTGTCCTGATGGTCGTGCCACACAAAATCGCCTTCCACCCGCACGAGTTTGAACTGGCAGTCGTTCATTTCGGCGACCACCTTCGGTTGCCACGGTTCGCGAAACAGCGCGAACTTGCTGGCGAAATTGATCGGGTCGTAGTGTTGCGCGACGTCGCCTGGCATGGGGCTCCGCCATGTTGTCGCAGCATTGATCTGCGGCATGATCCGACAATGCGCGGCACACGACTACCCGCTATCGCCGGGGTGCAAGTCACGCAGCACCCCGTGTCATTGCGAGGCGCGCAGCGACGCAATAATCCCCTGAGTAACGAGCGTTCCTCGGCGCGTCACGCGGGGGATTGTTGCGTCGTTCCGCGCGTCGCAATGACAACGTAGCCGCCAAAGCGGCTGCGCCCGGCCTTGCCGTTTGTCACGCCACGGCGCTAGGCTCGGGGCAATCAAGCCATTGGAAACGTCCAACGGGAGTACAACAACCATGCTGATGAGCCGCGAAACCATCCGCCAGGACAAGGTTTTCGACTTGCTCACCGACGCCATCCTGCAACGCGACCAGCCGCGCACCGCCAATCTGTTCTTCGGCATGGTGGCGCGCGAGGGGCGCTCGATCGGCGAGGCGCTCAGCGTGGTGACCGCGGCCGAGGCGCCGTTCGTGCAGGTACCGAACCACATCAACGTGCGCGATGGACAGATCGTGCTGGTGAACAACGACCATACCATCCTCGGCCTGCGCACCTCGGCCAGCCTGATGCCCTATCTGCCGGAGAGCCACCGCCTGCTGCCGCTGTTGCAGAGCGTCTGGTACATCCCCGCCGGTCTGGATATCTGGAACCAGTTGCTGGGGAAATATCCCGGCCGCTACGCCACGATGAAGGGCATGAACGTGCCGCCGCCGGAGTACGGGCCGGTGGTGTGGAACCAGGACCAGGCGCCGATCCGTGCAGGCGGCACCATTGACGAGCGGTTGAACGCCCACATGCTCGCCACCATGGGCGGCGAAGTGCAGCGTTCCTACGGCATGTTCCTCGACCTGGCGGCCGACCCGGAAGCGCGTCCGAAGCTGCGCGACCAGTTGCTGTTCCTCGGCCTGATCGACGTGCAGGACACCATCATCGGCCGCAAGGCGCGCAACACCGGGCACAAGGCACTGCGGGCCCGCGCGATCGCCGACCTCGCCGAGTTCGTCGGCTGGGAGCGCGCGCATGGCGTGTTCTATACCGGCGTGCCGGACATGGCGGTCGGACCGTTGTACTATTCGGCGTATGATGCAGCCTGCGTGATCCTGGCCGCCGCCTTCCCCGACACCGGCAAGACGCTGCGCGAGACCAACGAAATTCCGCTGAGCCCGGTCGAGGTGGAGGACTTCGTCGATCTGCTGATGACCGCCGACGGGCAGACCGTATGGGATCAGCTCACGGCGCATCTGAAGGCGGGAAAATCGATCCGCAGCCTGGGCGACACGATCCAGATCGGCGCGGCGGAATTGATCCTGCGCAACACGGTGCCGCGGGCGTTCACCGACGGCCAGCACCCGTTCGATTATTGCAACACGGCGAACTACTGGATGCGCACCAGCGACAGCCCCTATCAGCCGCGCGTGCTGTATCTCATGGCCAACTTCGTCAACGACGCGGCGCGGTCGAACAAGTGGCACACGCCGGTGCTGGAACAGGAGTTGGCAGGGTTCGATCCCGCCGGCCGCCCACCCGCAGCGCTGCTGCGCGAGCTGGACGACGCCATCCTGGCGTTCGACATTCCGCGCAGCACCGCGATTGCCAACGCGTATCTGGAATCGGGCGCGGATCGCAGAGCCTACCAGGCGGCGGTCGCGGTCACCGCGTGCAAGTTCCAGGACGATCCGCACAACCAGAAGATTACGCACTCGTCGTACGAGGAGTACGCGCACAACACCACGCATCTGCGCGACCGGCTGCTGCTGGCGAGCGTGCGGCAGCTTGCGGGCTGGCCGAAGATGCCCGGCGAGCGCGACTGCTACGCGCGGTTCGAGAAGGAGTGGATCAGGAATTAGCCACCGCTGCGCTCCTCGCCATGACGGGAGAACGGCTGGCGTTTCCGATCATGCCACAAATGCTCTAACATCAGGCGCCCGAAAGATCGACGTACGGCACGGATCGCCCCACCCCGTCATGGCCGGGCTTAACCTCGCCATCTATGCAGCCGCGGTACCGCGATCGATGGCTGGCTCAACCCCGGCCATGACGGGGCGGGGCCGTCCGTGCGCACCAGCAAAGAGTCAGTCATTCGGACGGCGGGTATAACTCCAAATGTGACCGGGCGTCCGCGCTGGCGTCCGGCTACAGCGCCTGAGGCAGTGCCGGGCTGGTGCCGCTAGCCCGGCATCTCATTCACCGCGTCGATCACCGCGCGGTAATGCGCCTCGGGTGTGGCGATCGGCACCACGCAGCCGGGGGCGATCATCAGGCGACGACCGCCGGTCTGGGCAATGGCGTTGCGCACTTCGTTGCGAATTGCCTCGACGGAACCCTGCGGCAGGGTCGTCGCCTCGTTCACCCCGCCAACCAACAGCCCATCGAACCGGCTCATCGCCCCGGCAAGGTCGAGTTCGGAACGCCGGTCATGCCAGTTCACCATGTTGGCCTTGTACTCCGGCACCTGGTCGAACATCACGTCGTTGCCGTGCAGGTGCAGCAGGGTGAACGCCGCTTCGTCTCTGACGCCATCGAGCACAAGGCGGTCGTAGGCAAGCCCGAAACGCCGATGCTCGGCTTCGCTTAGCATGCGGTAGCTGGCGCACTGGGTCGCGAAGAACAGCCCGTGCGCCCCAGCCCGCAGGCAGGCGCGCGCAAAGCCCAGCGTCGCTTCGGCGATGATGGCCAGACCGGCCTCGAACAGATCGGCATGCCGCCGCAGATCGGCGAACACGCGATCTCCCGCCAGCTTGAGCGCGGTGGTCAATGGGCTGAACACCGTCTGCAGGAGCGGCACGTCATCCTTGAGCGCCACGGCGGCCAGGGACAGCGCCTTCAACTCCTGGCCCAGGCGCCCCTGGTGCGGCGACAGCCTGGCCAGGCGCGGCCATTGCTCCGCGTTCGTCACGCCGTGCGTGATCACCGTTCGCGTGCCATTCGGCACACCGAGATACGCGCTCGTGGCGCCCCAATCCTCGACGCTGTAGGTGCCGGCCGGCATGAACTTCACCAGATCGAAATCATGGGTCTGCTGCCAATGAACGCACGCCTCGGCCAGCCTGACCGGATCGAGGTCGATTTCCGGGAAGTGGTGCCACAGGCTGACCGGCACGCGATCCACCGCCTGACCGGCCACGGCAGCCGTTACGCGCTCCCAATGGGTCATCTGCGATGCCGGCATGTCGTTCTCCTTCTCATCCGTCGAACCGCCCGTTGCATCCGTGGCAGGGGAGTCCGGGCACGAGTCCACCTGCCGTCGGACGCCGCCTATCCCCTGGCGCTGCCTGCCCGCACCGGCATGAACAGCGCGCCGATGAGACCAACCGCGATGCCGAACATGACGTAATAGACCGGGGCGATCTGCGAGCCGGTGAGCTTGAAGATCCAGGTCAGGAAGAATTGCGCGAACCCGCCGAAAATCAGCACCGCGACGTTGTTGGCGATCGACAGGCCGGTGGAGCGGATACGCGGCGGGAACAGCTCCGACATCGTCGTGCAATACACACCAAGGAACAGTCCGCTGATCAGGCTGACCGCCAGCTCCACAATGACCAGCTTGGTGATCGTCGGCCCCGCGACCAGCCAGGCATAGGCCGGGTACATCAGGAGGAAATAGACTGCGAGGAAGCCGACCAGCATCGGCTTCCTGGCATCGCTGAAGCGGTCGCACAGCAGGCCGCCGGCCGGCACCACCACCAGCATCAGGCAGGCAGCGACCAGTTCGGCGACGAAGGCAGCCTCCACCGGCAGATGCAGCACCGTCTTGGCATAGGTCACCGTGTAGCCGTAGACGGCATAGAACGACACGGCGCTGGCGGCGATCATGCCGATGCTGACCAGAAGCTGCCGCGTATGGCCGACCAACCCCATGCCGATGCCCTCGCCCGGGGCGGTCGCACGCTGCCGCTGCATGGCGACGAAGACCTGGGATTCCTCCAGGTAGCGGCGGATATACCAGGTGATCGGCAGGATCACGACGCCGAAGCCGAACGGAATCCGCCACAGCCCGGCGGCCAGCTCGGCCGGCGTGTAAAGCTGGGTCAGCAACACGCCGAACGCGGTGCCGACCACCAGCGAAGCAATTTGCCCGGTCATCTGCCAGGAACCGTAGATGCCGCTCTTCCCCGGGGGCGCCATTTCGATCAGGAACGCGGTCGAGGTGCCGAACTGGCCGCCCAGCGAAAACCCTTGCAGCAATCGCGCGATAACCAGGATCACCGGCGCGGCGATGCCGACAGTGCGATAGGTCGGTGCGACGGTCAGGATCAGCGTCGCCAGCGCCATCAGCGCCATGCCCAGCACCATGCCCGTGCGGCGGCCATACTTGTCGCCGATCACGCCAAGCACCACGCCGCCGACCGGCCGCATGAAGAAGCCGACGCCAAAGACGGCCGTTGTCGCCAGGACGGCGTTGATCTGGGTCGCCGGATCGTGCGGATCGACCGGGAAAAACAGCGAGCTGATGATCGGCGTCATATAGGCGTAGATGGTGAAGTCGTACCACTCGAAAGCATTGCCGACCACCGCGCCGGCGACCCGCATCGCAGTGTTTGGTTGGCGGTTCACCGGCGTTCTCCTTCGACAGTGGTGCAGCGGCAGGTCATCAAAACGTTATTGTTACGACGACCGAGTCGGTGAACAGTCCGGACCCGCCTGCCGTCTGCGGCGGGACGCGGCCATAGACTGTCACGTCCTGCTCGGTGCCGGTGCCGGTGCCGAGGGCGCAGGTGCTGGTGCCAAGGGTGCAGCTCGTCGTGGATGTCGTCGTGGTCCAGTCATGGGATCGGGCGCTGTCCGTGTAGAGGCCATAGTTCAGGTAAACCCCCGTCGCGCCAAGCTGCATCCGGTTCTGGCTGCCATTCGCATTGAGCCCACTGCCGAGACCGATCGAATAGGGTGTGGTGCTGGTGCATGTCGCGGCGATGGTCGCGGTCGAGTCGACATTCGCCGTGATCACGGTCGGGCTTTGAGCGAAAACCAGGCTCGTCGCGGACACGGTGCAGTTGGCGTTGATCGTTGCCGTGAATGAACTGCCCGATGTCCCGGCGCTGCCGCCGCTCGGGCAGGTGGTCCCAGTCGTGTTGTATTGGACGGTGGGATCGGATGAGGTCCAGCTATAGGTGCCTGGCGGCGTGGTTTGCTGGTTCGCCGAGATCAGGGCATAGACCGTAAAGGTGAATCCGGTGGTCCCGGAACTGTTGAGCGTTTCGTCCTGCTGGAAGCCGGCGGGTGAGCTCGTCGGATAAGACCCGTTGAGTCCCCAGGACCCCCACACCACCGAATGGCCGGAGGTGGTGTAGTACTCCACATAGAGATAGGTTGACGACGATCGCAGCGCGCGCTGGCCGGATGGACCGGGGGACGGACCGGGCCCGATATCCAGACAAAAACGCACGCTCTGATTGGGGTTCCCGGAGCAGGTGACGGTGAATGTGGCGATCGCAGGCACCGAGGCACCCGAAAGCAGATTGACCGCGCCAAAGTTTCCGGTGAAATTCGTGGTTGCGCAGGACAACCCGTAGGCGGGTCCAATCGCGCCAAACCAAACCACGAGTATCGCGGCAAAAAGCGGCATAAGACCCGGACACTGTTGCGTTCGCATTGCGCGGGCAGACCACCGATGCAGCAGCCATAGGGGGCCAGTCAGGCTCGCAGCCAACGTGAATTGGCGGGCGACCGAAAGAGTCACGTACGGCCGGCCGCCGATCGCTCCCTTCGTCATGGCCGGCCCGTTCGAACCGGCCTTGTGTCCATCGTTCGGACGGTTGGCAGACCTATCGCGACAAGATGAACCGAAACATACCATAGTATTCCGCATCACCGCGAGACGGCACCTTGCAATGTCAGAGTTTGCTTAGGTTTTGGTTAATTCCACGGCATTTCAGGGAGTCCGGAGTAACAATCGCTGCCGATCGCCCGCGAGCACGATCACACATGCGGTGCGCTACCGCTCCAGCACGTAGCGCCCCGGTGCCGCGTCCAGCGGCGGAAACCCCTGCGCTGCCGCACCCAGTCCCGGCGGCGCCACCGGCGACCCCGAATGCCCAGCCAGCCAGCGCGCCCAGACCGGCCACCAGGAGCCGGCTTCCGCCGCCGCCAGGTCCGCCCACTCGTCGGGCCCGATATAGTGCCCGCCACGCAACCGCTCGCGGATGCGGAAATGCCGGTGCGGATGGCCGGGCTCGCTGACGATCCCCGCGTTGTGCCCGCCCGAGGTCAGCACGAACGTGATGTCGCCCTCGTTCTGCAATTGCAGCTTGTACACCGAGCGCCACGGCGCCACGTGGTCGGTCTCGGTGGAGACGACGAAGAACGGCCCGCTTATGTCGGCGAGCGACACCGGCCGTCCATCCACCGCAAACCGCCCCTCGGCGAGATCGTTGTGCAGGAACAGCGAGCGCAGATACTCCGAGTGCATGCGATACGGCATGCGCGTCGCGTCGGCGTTCCACGTCATCAGGTCGTTCGGAATCTCGCGCTGGCCGAGCAGGTAGCTTTTCACCATGCGCGACCAGATCAGGTCGTTGGAGTGCAGCAGTTGAAACGCGCCGGCCATCTGCCGGCTGTCGAGCGTGCCGTGCTCCCACATCATGTCGTCGAGCGTGGCGAGCTGCGCCTCGGTGACGAACAACTGCAACTCGCCGGCCTCGGTGAAGTCGGTTTGCGCGGCAAACAAGGTGACGCTGGCCAGCCGCTTGTCGCCGGATCCGGCCATCGCCGCGGCGGCCACCGCCAGCAGCGTGCCACCCAGGCAGTAGCCAGCCGCGTGTGCGTGCGGCGCGCCGGTGATCGCCAGCACCGCATCCAGCGCCGCCATGACGCCGAGCCGGCGGTAGTCGTCGAACGACGTGTCCGCCATCGACGCATCGGGATTGCGCCACGAGATGCAGAACACCGTGAAGCCCTGCGCGACCAGCCAGCGGATCAGCGAGTTCTGCGCCGACAGGTCCAGGATGTAGTATTTCATGATCCAGGCCGGTACGATCAGCACCGGCTCGGGCCGCACTGTCGGGGTGGTCGGCGCGTACTGGATCAACTCCATCAATGCATTGCGCAGCACCACCCGGCCTGGCGTGGCGGCAAGGTCGCGGCCGATCTGGAAGCCGGTGTCCGCCATCGCCTCGCCGGTCGCGGCATGGCGGACATCGGCGGCGAAATTGGCCAGCCCGTCCAGCAGGTTGCGGCCACCGGTTTGCACGGTCGCCTCGATCACCTCGGGATTGAGCCAGGGCACGTTGCTGGGCGAGGCCACGTCCAGCATCTGGCGCACGGTGAACGCCACGATCCGCTGATGCGCGCCGTCCACGCCGGGCAACCCCGTGGTCGCCGCCTGCCACCACGCTTCCGTCAGCAGAAACCCCTGCTCCAGCAACGCGAAGGGCTGGCGCTGCCAGGCGGGACTGGTGAAGCGGTGATCGCCGGCCTGCGGCTCGATGCACGGCGCGGGACGGATACCGAGCGCGGTGGAGAACAGGTGGCGCGCCTGTTGCAGCGCCAGATGCGCCAGATCGACGCGGTGGTACGGCGCGTTGGCCAGATGCATGCCCCAGTCGAAGAACGCCAGTGCCAGCGCCTCCAGCGACAGGCCCTGGGTCAGGCGTCCCTGCGCCGCGTGAATGCGGCGGTCGAGCGCGGCAAGCGACCAGACCGGCGAAACGTCGCCGGACTGCCGCAGATTGCCGAGCGGATCGGTCATGGCGTCCATGGTGCCTCGCGCAGTGCTTCTGTGCGGCGGCATTTACGGCCCATTCCGCTGGGGCCGCCTTGATATGGCTCAACCAGTCCCGCCAGCGCCGGCGGATTCTGTCGCCGGACCACGGGGCAGCGCGGCCTGGATACAGGCACTGCTTCCAGCCGGCGCGTCGCCTCCACGCTCAGTGAGTGCAAACCGCGGGAACCCGCGGCGGTCGCGAGGTGCCATGCGCCAGCGCCTTCAGCAGCAACGAGGCCTCCGGCGCATGGCCGGCGGCGACCAGGCCGCCGGCAACCTCCGGCTCCCCGCCATGCACCACGCTACGTACAGCGTTGCAGCCGAGCCGCTGACCCAGGGCGTCGAGTTCCGCCACCAGCGCCTCCAGCACTCCCTTTGGATCGAGCAGATCCACGGCGACGAAGTATTCGGCGATCAGCACCCTGCCCTGCCCCAGCGTCTTGTCCACCCGGTAGCAGAACAGGCCGCAGGGAAACGGTCTGCCCTCGCGCCAGGCTGCCATGATGCCGGCATGGCTCAGCCGGCGCCCGGTGAGCCGCCGTGCGAACTCGGTCCAGGCGGCGAGGTCGATCGCGGGCATGGCCTCGCGGATCAGCGGAAAGACGGAGCGAATCTCGTCCGGCGCGAGCGCCCGAACGGTGAAGGCGGGCATGAGTAGCGTCCTCTCGACGGTCGCGCAGGACACTGCCAGAACCGACCCCGTCGTGGCCTTGACCCAGATCAAGCCACCCGGGCCAGTGCATACGTAATTCCCCTTATTGCGCGCCAACCCGGCACGCCCCACCGTGCAACACGGTTGTACCGCGCGAAAGCATCAATGATCACCTTGCAGTCCCGCCCGATCGTGCTCGATCCGCGCAGCGGGGCGGATCCTTGCGCGCATTGCGACGCGCGACCGCTGAGCGTGTGCAACGCGATCGCCGATTCGGACCTTGCCCGGTTGTCTGCTGCCGCCATCGTGACGGACGTCTCCGCCGGCAGCACCTTCATCGAGGAATCCGAGCCGGCGCACAGCTTTTTCAACATCACCCGCGGCAGCGCCAAGCTGTTCAAGCTGCTGCCGGACGGTCGGCGGCAGATCACCGGCTTTGCCGGCGTCGGGCATTTCCTCGGACTCGCGGTCTCCGACACCTACGCCTTCAGCGCCGAGGCCATTGAGCCGGTGCGCTTCTGCCGCTTCCCCCGCGCGCGGCTGCGCAAGTTGCTGGACGACTTCCCGGCCATGGAAAAGCGGTTGCTGGAGGTGGCCGGGAACGAGCTGGTGGCGGCGCAAGAGCAGATGCTGCTGCTGGGACGCAAGACGGCCCGCGAGCGGCTGGCCTCCTTCCTGGTCATGCAGAGCAGACAGGGGGTAGCCTGTCATCACCCGCGGATGCGGTTTCCGCTGCCGATGACGCGCAGCGACATTGCCGACTATCTGGGTCTGACGATCGAAACGGTCAGCCGGACGCTGACCAAGTTCCGCGGCGAGGGGATGATCGAGCTTCCCGGCCAGTCGGAGGTGGTCGTCCTCAGCCGGCGCGCTCTGGAGAGCCTGGCCGGCGGGCTGGCCTGATCAGGTTCAGTGGCCGGACGGAGTGACCGCCCCACCGTGACGGCGGGTGATCGCCCGCCACCTGCGACTTCTTGCTGCGGCGATCACGGCAACACCTGGATGGCCCGCTCGCCGTGTCATGGCTATGGGACGGTCGGTCGGGACCCAGCGTTGGTGCGAGAGGGGGGATTCGAACCCCCACGCCTTGCGGCGGTCGATTTTGAGTCGACTGCGTCTACCGTTCCGCCACTCTCGCGCGCGGGCCTCTGTATAGCCGATCGGGCGGCGGCGCCAAACACCGGGTTTGCGTCGGGGGCAACGCTTCGCTATAGGGACCGCCCGCTGATCCCGGATAGCTCAGTCGGTAGAGCAAGCGGCTGTTAACCGCTGGGTCGTAGGTTCGAGTCCTACTCCGGGAGCCAGCAACCCTTCCATCCCCTTCCGCACGGTTCCGCGCCATTCCACAAATTCCGTGGAATCAGTGGCTTAGATATCCCGGCCGTCCACGGCGTTCCACTCCAGTCCGTTTGCATCCACTGGCCCACCGGGTATATTGGCGGGTATCGGGATCGGCTGGAGCGGGTATCGTGCTGTCGGATGCGAGGATCAGGGCCGCGAAGCCTAAAGCCGCCGGCTACCGCTTGGCAGATGCAGGCGGTCTGCACCTGTTCATCACGCCGAAGGGCGGGAAGGCTTGGCGATTCCGGTTCGATCTGGGCGGGAAGGAGCAGACCCTCTCGCTCGGCTCATACCCGGATGTAGGGCTGGCGGATGCCCGCTCCCGACGCGACGATGCCCGGCGCCGGCTGGCGGCTGGCGACGATCCGCGCGTGGCCCCTCCGGCGGCTCCGGTGCTTCCCACCCTGGCCGATATCACCCATCGCTGGCACGCCATTAACGCCCCGCGCTGGAAGCCGCACCACGCGACGGACGTGCTGAACGGGCTGGAGACCGAGATTCTCGCGACGCTCGGCACGACCCCGATCCGCGATGTG
>JBEKNT010000158.1:0-13921 GCA_049522565.1 Acetobacteraceae bacterium | reverse complement strand
GCCGCAGCAGCGCGATCTTGGCGTTGCGGGCGGGGGTGAAGACCAGGCGCTCCAGCAGCTCGGCGAAGGCGATCATGCGGGTGATGTGACGGCGTGGAGGGCGACGCGGCAAGCGGCGGGGGCACGGACGGCGGCTGGGCCAGCCATGCACCGGGCGCCCGGAACGCTCACCACAGTCTCCAGGTTGCATGTTTCCACCTCCAGCGGGAGATCGCCGGCCCCGCCGGGCATGGGAATCCGCCTCTCCCGGCGCACGCTGCAACCGGCGCGGCTGGCCTGCACCGCGCCGATCGCTCGACGCCGCGCTGCCAGCCGGGATGGCTGCCGATAGGCCCACCATCGATCGGCTGGCAGCGGGCTGGCGCGGCATCCATCGCCCACCGGGTTGCGGAATGTCCGGAATGGCGATTAGATTGCCTTCGAGACGAGTGGCCAGACCGCCCATCAGGGCAATGCCGGCGTATCCTGGTTGTCGCGGCGCGATGACCGGTCGCTACAGAGAAACTCAGGGGAGAAACGCGCCGTGAAAGCAGGGCCGGCATCCATTGCGCTGTTGGTGTCACTCGCGGGATGTGGAACCATCCAGCAAAAAGTGACACCCATCGCCCTTTCCGGTAGCCAACCGCGAGAAATTTGCGTGGTGGAAAACCCCTCTGCTCGCGTGAGTTTCCTGGACGCCTACAAGGATGCTCTGGCGAAAAGGAACCTCACGGTACGAATGCTGCCCCCGGGAACCGCAGTCGGTGCGTGTCCATTGACCACGACCTATGCGGCCACCTGGCGTTGGGACCTGGCCTTGTATCTTTCATACGCCAACCTGAAAGTCTATCGGAACAGCCATTTGGAAGGCGAAGCACTGTACGACGCGGAGCAGGCTAAGGCAGACACCAAAAAATTCATTCATGCCGACGTCAAGATTCAGGAACTGACGGATCAACTCTTTCCCGGCTGACTCCCGGGATGGACCTGTAGCGAGAGGGGCGTGAAGCATGTCGTCGGCGTTGTGGAACTATCGAACCGGCGCCGCGGCGTGGCGGGGTTTGCTGATTGCGGCGACGTTGCTGGCGCTCGCAGGGTGCGGCGGATCGAAGGCCGTCCAGATCAGGGCTCCGGACTATGCCGATCACAGCGCTCGGACGCTGGCGATCGCGCCCGTCGACGATCTGTTTGTCAACGACGACAGTCAACTGGCCGACGCCATTGGCGTTGAATTGGCCAAGCGTGGCTACTCGGTCGTCGACGCAAAAGGGACGGCGGCGCTGCTGGCGAAATACGGCATATCGCCGGTGGAGGTGCTGGCTCCGAAAACGTTGACGGCCTTGGGCAAGGAAGGCGTCGACGCCGTCGTGTCGGTGAGTTCCGAGGGGTCCGTCATGGGTGGCCCCGGCATGCGGCACGCGAAGGCACGCGTGACCAGCACGCGCACGGCAAAGGACATCGGTGAAATTGACTGGAATAATTCCTGGGGGGGCATGCCAGGATCACCCGCGGACTACACGATGCGAAAAGGTCCGGCCGGGGCGGCCCGAGAGATCGCGGAGGAGTTGGCGAAACTGTTGGGATAGCCGGCAGCGTCAGCGACGCTGCCCCGTCGAATGACGGGTCGCTTGACGCATGGCTGCCGGTCGGAACGTTCGGATCGCCTCGCCCATCGTCGAATTTCTCCATTGACAGGTCCGCCGCGTCTCACCGCCCATTGGCCGGCGCCTCGCGCGGCCACAGGTCGGCCCGCCAATGCACGGCGATGACCAGTGTCAGCAACAGACCGGTCGAGCACAGCAGCGTGGTCGCCGCGGTGAAACCGCAGCGGCCGATCAGTGCGCCGGTCGCCATCAGCCCAATCGGCAGGCCGTAGATCGCCAGCATGCGCAATCCCATGACGCGGCCGCGAAACCGCTCGCCGGCCCCCTGCAGCAGCATCACCGACATGGGCACCAGGCTGAGACTCTGCGCCAATCCCGCAAGCAGCAGCACCGCGCGGCCGTGCGGCGCGTCCGGCATATGCGCGAACACCAGCAGCATCGCGTACCAGGCGATGGCGAACACCAGCATCATGCGCGCCGGACGGATCAGCCGCCCGGCCATGCTGATCGTTATCGATCCGATCAGCGAGCCGCCGGCGAAGCTGGCAACCAGGGTGCCCAGGCCGGTCTGGTCGATGTGGTAGATCTCGCGGGCGACGTAGGGCAGCAGGCCGCTGGTCAGCGGGAACGCCGTCATGTTGACCAGGAACGCCAGCAACAGCGCCGCCAGCGACGACGGCGCGTCCCACACATAGGTCAGGCCCTCGCGCAGGTCGCGCCAGAACGCGAAGCGCGGCAGTACCTCGACGTAGCGGCGCGGCGCGCCGGTGCCGAGCGTCAGCAGGAATCCGGTGATGTAGACCAGGGTTATTCCCAGATAGGCCGGGCCCATGCCGAACGCGGCGAACAATCCGGCACCGGCGAGCGAGCCGGCGATGCGCGCCGAATCGGCGGTGGTGCGCGAGGCGCCCATCGCACCGATCAGGCGATCGGACGGGATGGTCTCGGCGACCAGCGCGCTGCGCATGGCGAGGTCGGCGGGGCGCACCAACCCGCCGATCGCGGCCAGCACAAACACGTCCGCCGGGTTCAGCCAGCCGGAAAACGCCAGCGTCGCCACCAGCGCCGCGAGCGTCGCGTAAACCGCGCGCATGGCGCAGAGGACGTTGCGATGCCCGAGTCGATCGCCGGCCAGACCCAGCAACGGCGCAACCAGCGTGCCGAAATATTGCAGCGATCCGAACAGGGTGAGCAACAGCACCGAACCCGTTGCGACCAGGATGTACCAGCCGAGAATCAGGTTCTCCATCTCGCCGCCCCAGGAGGTCAGCAGGTCGGCCGGATATTGGAAGCGGAAGCTGCGGACCTGAAAGGGCGCGAGGAGCGAACTACGCAGCAGCGCGTGCGCGCCGGGCCGGCTGAGTGACATCGCCAACACCTCTCCCGCTTTGCCGGAGAGGTCAAGGCGCGGCAGTGCGAAGGGTGAGGGTGATCGGGTCGGCACGCAGCACTGAAATGCTTCGAGGCGACCCGATCAGCCTCACCCGCCGCCGCGCGCCGATCTCTCCCGCCGCGGCGTGAGAGATTTTCACGCCCCGAACACGATGTCCTGCGCGCCTTCCCACAGCACTTTCTTGCCCAGTGCCGCCAGGTTCTCGCCGCCGGCTTCGATCGTCAGGAAGTGGTTGCCGGCGAGCTGGCCCATCTTGCTGGCGAACTGCACCGCACCGTACGAGAGCAGAATTTCGGTTTCGCTGATGCCGCCGGGGTAGAGCAGGATCTGACCCGGCGCGGGATAGCTCGTGTGGTTCTCGTAGCCGAGGCCGAGATCGAGGTCGCCGAGCGGGATCCAGCACGCCTCGCCGCTCCAGCGCACGTGGATGATGCGCTGGCGGTACGGCAGCAGGGCACGGAATGCGGCACAGGTCTTCGGCGCGGCGGCGGCCTCGAAGCGCGCGGTGAAGCGGAACGGCCCGGCCGTGATCGGGATCGCTTCCATGGCGATCACTCCGGGCCATCGCGCAACGCGGATCGGGCCTGCGCAACACCGCCAGCCATCACGCGATCGTCGTCCGCCATCGCTTGCCCTCCTTGTCCGCCGTCTGCTTTACCCGGCATGACGCCGCATCGCGCCGGGCAAGTCCAGCCATACGCCGCGCGCTGGTTGCCGCGGCGTTGGCTTTCTATAGACAGTCTCGCCGGAAGGCCGATAGCCAGGCAGCGCGGCGGTGCGGTCGAACGCACGCCGATCAAGGGGTGAAGAAATGCCGCAACTGATCGCCGGGAACTGGAAAATGCACGGGCTCGCCGCCGACGCGGTGGCGCTGGCCAAGGGTGTGGTGGCCGGCGCCGCGGGGCTGCCGTGCGAGCTGCTGGTCTGCCCGCCCTTCGTGCACCTCGCCGCGGTGGCGCAGGTGCTGGCGGGCTCGCCGGTCGCGCTGGGCGGACAGGATTGCCACCAGGCGAAGCAGGGCGCGCATACCGGCGACATTTCGCCGCCAATGCTGCGCGACGTGGGGGCAACCTGGGTGGTGCTCGGCCACTCCGAGCGGCGGCAGAACCACGGTGAAACCGACGAGCTGGTGCGCGAGAAGGTGCTGGCGGCGGTGGCAGCCGGCCTGACGCCGATCGTCTGCGTCGGCGAGACCGCGGATCAGCGCGCCGGCGGCCAGGAGACCGAGGTGGTCGGGTGGCAGCTCGCCGGCAGCCTGCCGAAGCCGTTCGCCGGTGTGGTGGCCTATGAGCCGGTCTGGGCGATCGGCACCGGCAAGAACGCCACCGATCAGGACGTGGCGACCATGCATGCGTTCATTCGCGAGGAGCTGGTGCGGCAGTTCGGCGACGCGGGGCAGGAGATCCGCATCCTGTATGGCGGCTCGGTGCGCCCGGCCAACGCCGGCTCGCTGCTGGCGGTGCCGCATGTCGGCGGGGCGCTGATCGGCGGGGCAAGCCTGAAGGCGGAGGACTTCCTGGCGATTGCCCGGGCGGCCCAGCGGGGCTAGCTAGCATTCCTCTCCCGCGTGAGCGGGAGAGGTCGATGGTGCGACGCACCGAGGGTGAGGGTGATCGGGTCGGCGCGTAGTCTTTGCTGCGTGCGGACCCGATCACCCTCACCCGGCGCGTTGCGCCGACCTCTCCCGCTGCGCGGGAGAGGTTTCCTAAGAAGGGCCCCCTATGACCACCGTCCTGCTGATCATCCACCTGTTCGTCACCCTGGCCCTGATCGGCGTCGTGCTGATCCAGCGCAGCGAGGGCGGCGGGCTGGGCATCGGCAGCTCGCAGGGGATGGGTTCGTTCATGTCGGGCCGCGGCACGGCCAACCTGCTGACCCGCACCACGGCCATCCTGGCGACCATGTTCATGGCGCTGTCGCTGACGCTGGCGCTGATGAACCGGGGCACGATGGGGGCGGGAGGACGCTCGATCCTGGATATCGGCTCGCCGATCACTGCCCCGGGACCGGCGGGCGCGCTGCCCACCGGCCAGGCGCCGGTCGCGCCGACGCCCGTCGCCCCGGCCAAGCCCGCGGGACCGTCCGTCCCCACCAACTGACGCGGCCCCTCGCGTGACGCCTGTGTGACCCGCGTCAGGACGGGCTTCCCCCGACCCGATTCGGGTCCGTATACTGGTTGCCCATGACCCGGTTCGTGTTCATCACCGGCGGCGTGGTCTCCTCCCTGGGCAAAGGTATCGCCTCGGCGGCGCTCGGCGCCCTGCTGCAAACGCGCGGTTTCCGCGTGAAGCTGCGCAAGCTCGACCCCTATCTCAACGTCGATCCGGGCACCATGAGCCCGTATCAGCACGGCGAGGTGTTCGTCACCGACGACGGCGCCGAGACCGACCTGGACCTGGGGCACTACGAGCGCTTCACCGGCGTACACGCGACCAGGCTCGACAACGCCACCACCGGGCGCATCTACTCCGAGGTGATCGCCAAGGAGCGGCGCGGCGACTACCTGGGCGCCACGGTGCAGGTGATCCCGCACATCACCGACGAGATCAAGGAGACCATCGTCCGCGGCACCGGCGACGTCGATTTCGTGCTGGTGGAGATCGGCGGCACCGTCGGCGACATCGAGAGCCTGCCGTTCCTGGAAGCCATCCGCCAGCTCGGCAACGAGCTGGGCCGCGAACGGGCGATGTTCGTGCACCTGACGCTGGTGCCGTTCATTCCTTCGGCCGGCGAGTTGAAGACCAAGCCGACGCAGCACTCGGTGAAGGAGCTGCAGAATGTCGGCATCCAGCCGCAGATGCTGCTGTGCCGCTGCGACCGGCCGATCCCGGAGAACGAGCGGCGCAAGATCGCGCTGTTTTGCAACGTGCGGCCGGAGGCGGTGATCGCCGCGCTGGACGCCGATACGATCTACGCGGTGCCGATCAGCTACCACGCCGAGGGCATGGACCGCGAAGTGCTGCGGCATTTCGGTTTGCCGTTCGAGCAGGAGCCGGAGCTGGCGCGCTGGCAGCAGATCGTCGAGCGCATGCATTCCCCCGAAGGTGAAGTGCGCATCGCCGTCGTCGGCAAATACACCAATCTGCTGGATTCGTACAAGTCGCTGGCCGAGGCGCTGACGCATGGCGGCATCGCCAACCGGGTGCGGGTGAAGCTGGATTGGGTGGACAGCACGATCTTCGAGCAGGATGGGGCGGTACACCGGCTGGAGGAGGTGAACGGGATATTGGTGCCGGGCGGTTTCGGCGAACGCGGCACGCCAGGCAAGATCGAGGCAGTGCGGTTCGCGCGCGAACGCAACGTGCCGTTCTTCGGTATTTGTTTCGGCATGCAGATGGCGGTGATCGAGGCGGCGCGCAACCTGGCCGGTCTGCACGATGCGTCGTCCACCGAGTTCGGGCCGTGCGATACGCCGGTGGTCGGGCTGCTGACCGAATGGGCGCGCGGCAACGATATCGAGCGGCGGATGGAGGGCGGCAATCTCGGCGGCACGATGCGGCTGGGCGCGTACCCGGCGGTGCTGTCACCCGGTTCGCTGGTGTCGGAGATCTATGGCGGCGCGGTGCGGATCGAGGAACGCCACCGCCACCGTTACGAAGTGAACGTGTATTACAAGGAGTGCCTGGAGGCGACAGGGTTGCGGTTCTCCGGCATGTCGCCCGATGGGTTGTTGCCGGAGATCGTGGAGATCCCCGGGCATCCGTGGTTCATCGGCGTGCAGTATCATCCGGAGCTGAAGTCGAAGCCATTCGCGCCGCATCCGCTGTTCGCGGATTTCATCGCCGCGGCGGTGCGGCAGGCGCGACTGGTGTAGCGCGGGGCCGCCCCTGCGCCTTGCATCCAGTGTCGTTCGGTGTGCGACCTTGACGGCGGACCGGGTGGGCGACGGCAGTCGTTGGTTGGACACCGGCCGGCCTTTCGGCAGGCAGGCGTGACCACCCAAGCGGATCGTTGACGGCCGGCACGGGCCGGTTCCGATGCAGTGCGACGCGCAACCGTGCGCCATGGGTCCGCAAGCGGACAGCCTCATGTGAGATGCGGGCGACCTGTTCGATAACTCTTTGACTTCGTTGGTGGGCGCAGTAGGACTCGAACCTACGGCCCGCTGATTAAGAGTCAGCTGCTCTACCAACTGAGCTATGCGCCCCCAAGCCGACACCCGCCTTTCGGCCGGCCACCGGCAGGGGCCGCGCTATAGCAATCCCCGCCGCCGCTGGCAAATCGGCGAGGCAAGTCCCCGCCCTACGCCCCCGCCAGGATCGCGTCCGCCACCTTCTCCGCCGTCATCAGCACGGGGAAATTGGTGTTGGCGCACGGCACCACCGGGAAAATCGAGGCGTCCACCACGCGCAGCCCCTCCACCCCACGCACCCGGCCGGCCGGATCGGTCACCGCCATCGGATCGTCATCGGCACCCATCCGGCACGAGCAGGACGCATGCCAGACCCCGACCGCCGCTTTCCGCACGAACGCCTCCAATTGCTCGTCGTCCCGCAGCAGGCCTTCCAGAGTGTAGCCCTCCATGATCAGCTTGCGGATCAGCCAGGTCCGCAGACTCGCCGGTCCGTCCAGCAGCCGCGCCATCCCGTCGGTGAGCAGTTTGTTCTTGCGGTTCACCAGCCCGACCTGCCGCACCTTGTCGCTGTAGCTCGCCGGGAACGGATCGGTGGTCACCGCGCGCATCTCCGGCGTCAGATGCATTGCGCCGAAACGCCGCACGCCGTCCATCATCCGCTCCAGGTCGCGCGGGTCGGACAGCAGGTTGAACTCCACCACCGGCTCGTCGCGCGGATCCGGCGAGGCAAGCCTGACCTGCCCCGTCTCCGAATACGTCTTGTACACCGTGATGATGAACGAGCCGATCTGCTCTCCCACCGCGTGCCACGACGTCTTGTTGGTGACGACGGTAAACATGTCGCCGGGCGGGATACCGTCCAGTCCGGACGAGTAGCGCAGCGCGGTGTAGATGTGCCGCCGCGTGTAATCGTGAATGATGCGGGCGTGCGGCTTGATGAACGCCGCCACCGCGACCGCCGGATGGTCTTGCAGCCGCTGTCCCACGCCGGGCAGGTTGGCGCGCACCGCGATGCCCATCTCGCGCAGCTGGCCGGCGGGACCGATCCCCGCGCGCAACAGGTGCGCCGGCGAGTGGATCGCCCCGCTGGACAGGATGATCTCGCGCCCGCGGAATTCCGCTGCCCGCCCGGCGACCCGCGCCTGCACGCCGACGCAGCGCTGGCCGTCGAACAGCAGCCCCTGCACCTGCGTGTCGGTGGAGATCGTCAGGTTCTCGCGCATCCGCGTGCCGGGATCGAGATAGCCGATCGCCGCCGATACCCGCCGTTCATAGACATTGGATATGGTGATCGGAAAATACCCGTCGCGAAACTCGGCATTCTGGTCGGTGAGGAATTCGTAGCCCGCCTGCTTGAACGCCGCGCCGGCCGCCTTCGCATGTTCCGGCCACAGATCGGGGAAGATCCGACGCACCGGGATGCGGCCTTCCTTGCCGTGCCACGGGCCGTCGAAATCCATGTCGCGCTCGACCTTCTTGAAGAAGGGCAGCACATTGTCCCAGTTCCATCCCGTCGCGCCGCGCGCGTGCCACTCGTCGTAGTCGGTCGGGGCGCCGCGATTGGCGAGCTGCCCGTTGATCGACGATCCGCCCCCCAGCACCCGCGCTTGCTCGTACGTGCGCTGTGGCGGGCGCGGCGCATCGGGGCGGTTGTGCGGGATGACCTCGGTGGTGACCTTCAACTGGTTCCAGGTAAAGCGTGGATTGAGATAGGCGGTGCCGGGATAGGAATCGAGAATCTCCTTCGGCACCTTGCCATGCGGCGTATCCTGCCCCGCTTCCAGCAGCAGCACACGGTTGGCGCTGCGCGCCGACAGGCGGTTGGCCAGCACCGATCCGGCAGAGCCGCCACCGACGATGATGTAGTCGTAGTCCGTCATCTTTCCCCCCGGAATCGCCGGCGCGCCAGCCGTCGTCTTCACCGCGTCTCGGTGTGGAAGGTCTTCGACACGATCTTCCATCCGTCGGCCAGCTTCGCGAGCGTCAGATAGTCGGTGAAATAACGCGGCGGAATCTGGCACTGCACCTTGGCGAACGCGGTGTTCGGACCGGAGCGGTCGATCTGCACCACCCAGTCGCGCCGAGGCAGGTCGCGGCTCTGCGCCGACTGGCGTCCGCGCACCATCTCGAACCACTGCGCACGCGGCAGATCGGCCAGCTTGCCGTCATCAACGCTGAACAGGTGCGCCACATCGTGGAACGCCCGCCCAAGCTTCGCGGTGTCGCCTTCGTACAGCCCGTCGAAATAGGTTTGCAGCACCTGTTCGATCTCGGTCAGCTCGGTTGGCATGGTTTCCTCCGTTCAGCAGCCAAGTTTTGCGGCCATGTCCTCGATATCGGTCGCCACCACGTCCCAGTCCTGGTCGGCTGCATAATCCCGCTTCTGATGTGGCCCATATTCCGTCGGCCGCGGAAAGAACCCGGTCATCAGACCGCATTTCCGCGCATTCGCCAGGTCGTTGTTGTGCGCCGCGCCCAGCATGACCTGGCCCGGCTCCAGATCGAGCAATCGGGCGACACCGAGATAGGTCTCCGGATCGGGCTTGAAATGACCGAACAGGTCGGAGCCGAACACCATGTCCCACGGAATGCCGGCATGCTTTGCCATGTTGGTCAGCAGCGACACGTTGCCGTTCGACAAGGGGCCGATGATGTAGCGGCGCTTCAGGCGCGTCAGGCCAGGCACCGAGTCCGGCCATGGCTTCAGCCGGTGCCAGCCGCGGTTGATTTTTTGGAGGTCGGCTTCGGTCAGGCCGGTTATGCCGAACTGCACCACCAGTTTGTCGAGCGACGCGCGATGCAGGTTGTCGAGCGTGGTCCAGGGTTGTTCGCCCTTGCGTACGCGGTCCATCGAGGGGTGGTAGGCGGCGCGCCACGCATCCACCAGACCGGTCCAGTCGGCCTCGATGCCGCGTTGCCGGCCGAATTCGCTCAATTCGGCGATCAGGCTGCCGCGCCAGTCCACCACGGTGCCGAATGTGTCGAACACGATGGCCACCGGCTGCTTTGCTGGCATGGCCAGTCTCCTCCCGTTGTCCGGTGCAGCGAAGCCTCCGCCGGGCGCGCGGTCAAGCGTGCCGGTACACCTCTCCCGCAGTACGGGAGAGGTGAACTTGCATAGTTGAGGTGTAAGATACCCCGGTCTAAGCTGCGCGCCGGGCGGCATAAACGGAGGGGTGTGATGGCGGAGGGCATCTTGTCGGCGCTGGCGGACGCGCTGGCCTCGGGCGCGGTGGACGTGGTCGATCTGGCGCAACCGCTGGAGCCGGCGACGCCGATCATCAGCCTGCCGCCGCAATTCGGCCAGTCCGCACCGTTCCGCATGGAGCGCATCTCCGATTACGACGACCGTGGCCCCGCCTGGGCCTGGAGCAATCTCTCGCTTGGCGAGCATACCGGCACGCATTTCGATGCGCCGGTGCATTGGATCACCGGCAAGGATCTGCCCGGCAACACGCTCGACACCATCCCTGCGCGCCGCCTGGTCGCCCCGGCGAATGTGATCGACTGCACCGCCGCGTGCGACGCCGATGCCGATTTCCTGCTGACGCCGGAGGGCATCGCGGATTGGGAGGCGAAGCACGGTCGTATCGAGCCGGGAAGTTGGGTGCTGCTGCGCAGCGGCTGGTCCCGCCGCAGCACCGACGCCGCCGCGTTCCTGAACGCCGACGACAATGGCGCGCATTCGCCCGGTCCGTCGCCCGAGGCCGTCACTTTCCTGGTGAAAGAACGCGACGTGCTCGGCTTCGGCACCGAGACCGTCGGCACCGACGCCGGCCAGGCGTTCCGCTTCGAGCCGCCGTTCCCGTGCCACGCCGGCATGCACGGTGCGAACAAGTTCGGCCTGGCGAGCCTGACCAATCTCGACAAGCTGCCGCCCAAGGGTGCGATCCTGATCACCGCGCCGTTGAAGATCGCCGGCGGCTCCGGCAGCCCGCTCCGGGTGTTGGCGCTGGTCGCGCGCTGATGGCGGAGCGGTCGTTCCGGAAGGAGGTCGAGCAACTCCGGCTTGGCGCGGGACAAGAGTTTCGCGGCGAGGGTATTCTCGCCGTCACCAAGGCCCTGCTGCAATCCGGCGTGTCCTACGTGGCCGGTTACCAGGGCGCGCCGATCTCGCACCTGATGGACGTGCTGGCGGACGCCGAGGACATTCTCGACGAACTTGGCGTGCATTTCGAAGCCTCGGCCAGCGAGGCCGCCGCTGCGGCGACGCTGGCGGCTTCGGTGAATTATCCGCTGCGCGGCGCGGCGACGTGGAAATCCACCGCCGGTACCAACGTCGCCTCCGATGCGCTGTCGAATCTCGCATCCGGCGGCGTGACCGGCGGCGCACTCATCGTGATCGGCGAGGATTACGGTGAGGGCAGCTCCATCATGCAGGAGCGCACGCACGCCTTCGCGATGAAGTCGCAGATCTGGTTGCTCGACCCGCGGCCCAACCTGCCCAGCATCGTGCACATGGTCGAGAAGGGTTTTGAACTCTCCGAAGCATCCCACACGCCGGTGATGCTGGAGGTGCGCATCCGCGCCTGCCACGTGCACGGCCGCTTCATCGCCAAGGACAATGTGCGGCCCGCGTTCGGGTTGAAGGACGCGATGGAGCATCCGCGCCGCGACGTCGGCCGGATCGTGCTGCCGCCGGCGAGTTATGTGCAGGAACAGGAGAAGATCCGCGATCGCCTGCCGGCCGCGCGGAAGTTCATCGTGGATCACGCGCTGAACGAGGTGTTCGCCGACGGCACGCAGGATGTCGGCATCATCGTGCAGGGCGGCATGTACAATGGCTTGATCCGCGCGTTGCAGCTCATGGGGTTGTCGGATGCGTTCGGCAATACCCGCATCCCGCTCTATGTGCTGAACGTTACCTATCCGCTGGTGGACGCGGAGGTAACGCGCTTCTGCGCCGGCAAGCGCGCGGTGCTGATGGTGGAGGAAAGCCAGCCCGAGTTCCTCGAGCAAGCGATCCATGTCATTCTGCGCAAGGCCGATCTCCAGACTCGCGTGCACGGCAAGGACGTGCTGCCGATGGCGGGCGAATACACCGCCAGCGTGGTGCGCACCGGGTTGGAATCGTTCGTCGGGCGCTATCTGCCCGGCCTGCGGCCGAACACCGCGCAGCCGCCTGCGCCGGTACAGCCGCCCGGTCTGGAGAAGCACGTGCACCCCCGGCCGCCCAGCTTCTGCACCGGCTGTCCCGAACGGCCGATCTTTACCGCGATGAAGCTGGTGGAGCGCGAGCTTGGCCCGCACCATGTAAGCTGCGACATCGGCTGCCACCTGTTTTCCATCCTGCCGCCGTTCAACATCGGCGCAACAACGATGGGCTACGGATTGGGCTGGGCGGGTGCCGCGGCGCTGAATGCCAAGGACTCGAATCGACGCACCATCAGCGTGATGGGCGACGGCGGGTTCTGGCATAACGGCCTCGCCTCGTCGGTCGGCAATGCGGTGTTCAACAAGACCGACAACGTGCTGGTCGTGGTGGACAACTACTACTCCGCCGCCACCGGGGGCCAGGATATCCTGTCGTCACGCGCGACCAGCCGCCGCAATACCGGCAACCCGATCGCCCGCGCGGTGCGTGGGGTCGGCGTGAAATGGGTGCGCGAGGTCACCCGCACCTACGACCTGACGCGGATGGTCGGCGTGCTGCGGGAGGCGCTGACCACGCGGGAGAAAGGGCCGAAGGTTATCATTGCGTCGTCGGAATGCATGCTGAACCGCCAGCGTCGCGAGCGCCCGCAGATGGCGAAGGCCGAGCGGGAGGGCAAACGCGTGGAGCGCGATCGTTTCGGCGTCGATAGCGACACCTGCACCGGCGATCATTCCTGCATCCGTCTGTCGGGCTGCCCGTCGCTGACGGTGAAGCCGAATCCCGATCCGCTGCGCCAGGACCCGGTCGCTACCGTGCAGGAAAGCTGCGTGGGGTGCGGGCTGTGCGGCGAGGTGGCGCATGCGGCGGTGCTGTGCCCGTCGTTCTATCGCGCGCGGATCGTCAGCAACCCCAGCCGTTGGGAGCGCTGGCGTGCGCGTGTCGCGAGCGTCGTGATCGGCTGGTTCGCGCCGCCCGCCCATGCCTGAGGCACCGCTTCCGTCCGAGGCCGCCGTTGGCACGCGTGCCATCACGGTCGCGATCCTGGCGATGGGCGGCGAGGGCGGCGGCGTGCTGGCCGATTGGCTGTTAGAGGCCGCGGAAGCCAGCGGCTTCGTCGCGCAATCGACCTCGGTGCCCGGCGTCGCGCAGCGCACCGGCGCGACGATCTATTATCTCGAATTCTTCCCGATCGCCGACGCCGGCGCATCGGCCGAACAGCAGCCCGTGCTGGCCTTGATGCCCGCCCCGGGCGATGTGGACCTGGTGATCGCCTCGGAACTGATGGAGGCGGGCCGCGCGATCCAACGCGGTCTGGTGACGCCCGAGCGCAGCACGTTCGTTTTCTCCACCCACCGCGTGTTCGCGATGACCGAGAAGATCGCCATGGGCGATGGCCGTGTCGATGCGGCGGCGCTGTTGGAGACGTGTCGGGCAGCGGCGCGGCGCGTGGTCGCCGCGGACATGCAAGCGGTGGCCGAGAGGACCGGCGCGCATCTCAGCGCCGTGCTGCTTGGTGCGGTCGTCGGATCGGGCGCGCTGCCAATCCCGCTCGCCGCGTTCGAGGCAGCGATCCGCCACGCCGGCCTGGGCGTGGACGCGAGCCTCGCAGCCTTCGCGGCGGGATTCGATGCGGCGTGTGAGAAGGAGGAGACGGGGAATAAGATACTCCCCCTCCCCTTGAGGGAGGGGGGCGGGGGGAGGGGTGCGAGCCCCACTGACGCCGCTCGTGCGGGGCCCCCCCCCCCCCCCCCCCCCCCCCCCCCCGGGGGGGGGGG
>JBEKNT010000157.1:0-13927 GCA_049522565.1 Acetobacteraceae bacterium | reverse complement strand
CCACAGCCGCCATGAACATCCGCATCATGACAGCGGCAGACCATCTCCCGGCACCCCGATTTCGCAGCGTCTTCGGGTGAGGGACCGGCCAGTGTTTGGTTGCGGCCAACGGCTGCGCTGCGCAAAAACTCTTGCTTGCTTCGCCGCGTGCCGCACCGATCCACCAGGCTGAGCTTCGGCGTGGCACGGCACAACGTCATGGCAGGTCGCGACGGAATCCCCTGTGCACCGTCGCCGCTGCGCGGTCCGGTGCGGGCCGTGGTCCGTGGTTGGGGCAGACGCCGCTCACGACGTATGGGGTCTTACCTCCCGGGCGCGCGGCATTGCCGTACCGGCGAACGGGTCGAAGGCGTCGGCCCGGCGGTCGCGGCCAGCCGGCGGTCACGCGCCGTCTGGAGGGATCAGAGGATATCCAGCCCCTGCTTGTTCCGCGGCGGCGGATGCTTCGCGTCGATCTCGGCCAGATCCTCTGCCGTCAGTCTGATCTCCCCCGCCACCGCGTTCTCCCGCACATGCGCCGGGTCGGTCGCCTTGGGAATCGAAATCACCGAGCCATGCCGCATGCCCCAGGCGATGGCGATCTGTGCCGGCGTTGCATCGTGCCGTTTCGCCACCGCGGCCAGCGCCGGCGAGCGCAGCAGGCGCCCGCCCTGGCCGACCGGCGAATACGCCATGATCGGCATGCGATGCCGGGTGCACCACGGCAGCAGGTCGAACTCGATACCGCGCGTATCCGGATGGTACAGCACCTGGTTGGTGGCGCAGGCGCCTCCAGCCGGCAGCTTCGCCAGCCGCTCCATCTCGGCGGTGTCGAAATTCGACACGCCCCAATAACGGATTTTCCCCGCGTCGCGCAGCTTGCCGAACGCCTCCACCGTGTCGGACAGCGGATGGGAGCCGGGCCAGTGCAGCAGATACAGGTCGATGCAGTCGATGCGCATCCGCTTCAGGCTACGTTCGCAGGCGGCGATCGTCCCGGCACGCGAGGCGTTGCTCGGCAGCACCTTGCTGACGATGAACAGGCCGTCGCGTTTGCCGGCGATTGCCTCGCCGACCAGTTCCTCCGCGCCGCCGCTGCCATACATCTCGGCGGTGTCGATCAGCGTCACGCCCAGCTCGATGCCGAGCTTCAGCGCCGCCACCTCCTGCTTCGCCAGGCGGGTGTTCTCGCCCATGTGCCAGGTACCCTGGCCCAACGCGGGGACGTCGGTGCCATCCGGCAGGCGAACGGTGCGGGTCATGCCGCTTCCTCCTCTGCGATGCGCATCACGCGCAGGGAGTTGCCACCCCGCCATGCCGCCGGCGTGGCGTTGTGATTCCCCGGCGATGCCGTTCCATCGCGATGTTCGGACAGTCGCCGGCATCCGTCCAGCCGGAAGTCAGCCGGCAGTTTCGATGTGTGTCAGTGCAGGTTGGCACGCGCCGGCGGGTCAGTAATTGACGGTGACCACGACGGTATCGGAATAGTAACCCAGGGGCGGTACCGTTTGTGGCGGCACGCGCGCATAGACGGTGAAATCCTGGTCGGCGCCTGTGCCGGTGGAAGCGACCGTGTCGACGCCCAGGTTGTTGCCCCAATTGGTGCTTCGGCTGGAATCCTGGTAAAGATTGTAATTGATCTGAGATCCGCCGGGTCCGACCATATAGCGCCCGCTGCCGGCGCCGGCGCCAACCCCGTTTCCGTAACCAAGCGCGATCTTGTAAGGCGTCGAGCTGGTGCAGGTTACTGAAACCGTACCCGTCGTGTCGTTGTTGCTTGCCAGCGAAGCGACACTGCCGAAGCTGATGCTCGTGGCCGAGACGATGCAACTCGCCTGAAGCGTGACGGACACGGTGAACGACAAGGTGTTCCACCAGTTGGCGCCGGTATAGCCGGTACAGGTGTTGGCCGGGTTACCGACGACGCCGTTACCAAAACTCGTGATGACTGCCTGGGCCCCGGATGAGTAAGAGTCCGAATAGGTGCCGGGCGGTACCGACAGCGGAGATCCCGATATCTTTGCGTAGATCGTTTGCGGAACGGAAGCCCCGGTCGTATAGCTGTAAGCGCCAGAATACACGTCGGTGCCCACATATTGGAAGATATTCGCATATCCCGAATCCATGTAGAGCTGATAAGCAATGGAATTCGCTCCCGACGTCAGGGTTCTGTTGGTTTGGCTGACACTGTTCGTCCCGACGCCGATCGAAGTACAGAAATACCAGGTCGACCAATGGTTTTCGCCGCCCGGACAGGTCAGCGTTGTCGTGCCCATCGTTGTGGCGCCTTGCAATGTCGAGACACCAAGCGTTCCAAAGTTTACCGATGTTGCGCTGGCAGAACAGAGTCCGGCGTCAGCCAGTGCCGGCGTAGCCGCGCACAGGGTTTCGATCAAGGCAAACAAACAGATCGCCAACCAATGAACGGTCATTCCAAAGCTCTATATTTCAACCGATTGGGTTAACCGTTATTCCAGGATGCGCGAATCCTCCCTCCTGAACAAGCCGCGATCCGCACGGATGTCCAGGCATGGCGCGCGTCAATCCGCGGCCTCCTCCGCAAGCCGCATCACCCGCAGGAAGTTGCCGCCCCACAACGCGGCCAATGCGGCGCGGTCATATCCCCGGCGATGCAGTTCGGCGGTGATGTTTGGACTGTCGGCGGCGTTCATCCAGCCGGAAAACCCGCCGCCCCCGTCAAAATCCGATGAGATTCCCACGTGGTCGATGCCGATCCGCTGCACCGCATAATCGACGTGGTCGGCGAAGTCCGCGGTGGTGACCTGGTCGGCCTTGGCCTCCTTCTTGAGGAAAGACGGCACCGCGGTGATCTGGATCACTCCACCCACGTCGCGCAACGCATCGAGTTGCGCGTCGTCCATGTTGCGCTGATGGTCGCACAGCGCGCGGATGCAGGAATGCGTCGAAACGATCGGTGTGCGCGACACTTCCGCGGCCTGCAGCATCCCCGCGCGGGAGACATGCGCGACATCGACCAGCATGCCGAGCCGGTTCAATTCCGCGATCGCCGCGCGACCGAGCGGCGACAACCCGCCATGCTCTTCCGGCGCATCGTTCAGGTCCTTGCGCGGATTGCAGGAGTCCGACAGCGCGTTGTGGCCGTTATGCGTCAGCGTGAGATAGCGCGCGCCAAGGGCGCGGAACCGCGCCAGCCGCGACAGATCACCCCCGGTGGCGAAGCCGTTCTCCACCGCCGGAACGATCGCCAGCACGCCGTCGCGTTTGGCTGCCTCGATCGCGTCGGCGGTGGTGGCGACGCGCGCGGTGATGCCGTCCTGGCTGCGGCCCATCGCATTGATCGCACCCAGCATCGCGACCGCGCGCTCGAACGCCATCTGCTCCGACGCCGGGGTGCGCACGGCCTGCGGCACATAGGCGGCGAAGCAGCCGGCACCCAGGCCGCCGCGGCGCATCTTCGGCAGATCGACACAGCGCCGGCTGTCCTCGAAGGCGTCCGGGCCGGTGGGCCAGGGGATGTCGATATGCGTGTCCAGCGTGAGCAGGGACAGATGCAGGGAAACCGTGTCGGTGGGGGCGACGTCATTCATGCTGGGCACGGTTGCAGATATCCGCGTGACACGGAAGGGGTGGGCTACCACAAGCCGGCCTGGAGCAAGCCGTCATTGCGAGGCGCGCAGCGCCGAAGCAATCCCCCGCCCGATGAGCCCGCATCAACGCGTCAGGCGGAGGATTGGTTCGCCGCTTTCACACCTCGCAATGACAGTCGGTTCTCGATACGGCACAAAAACTTAACCCTCGGCCGCGCGGCGGAACGCTATACGCAGCGGCTGCAACCGAAGGATCGCACCCGCATGACCCGGGATCCCATCGCGTCGATCGCCGCACTGCTGGAGGACAAAGGCAGCCGCCGCTACGGCCTGGCCGCGGTCAGCCAGTTGCAGCACGCCTTGCAGGCGGCGCTGCTGGCAGAGCAAACCGGGGGCGACGCGGCGCTGGTGACCGCGGCGCTGCTGCATGACATCGGCCACATGGTGCATGGACTGGGCGAGGATCCGGCGGCGGACGGCGTGGACGACCGGCACGAGGAACTGGGCCGCGCCTACCTCGCCGCACTGTTCGGGCCGGCGGTGACGGAGCCGGTGCGACTGCACGTTGCGGCCAAGCGCTATCTGTGCGCGACGGAGGCGGACTATTTCGCCAGGCTCTCACCGGACAGCGTGCGCAGCCTGGCGTTGCAGGGCGGTCCGATGTCAGCCGCGCAGGCCGCATCGTTCCGCGCCCTGCCGCACGCCGAGGCAGCGGTGCGGCTGCGCCGCTTCGACGAGGGAGCCAAGGTCGCCGGCCTGCCAACTCCACCGGTGGCGCATTTCCTGCCATATCTGCGGGAGTGCATCCGCGCGTAGGTAACCCTCTCCCGCGGGAGCGGGAGAGATTGAGACGCGCAGCGTCGAGGGTGAGCGTGATCGGGTCGCCTCGCTCTACCGGCTACCTGCCGACCCGGTCACCCTCACCCTCGCCGTCGCGTCTCGCCCTCTCGCGCAGCGCCGGAGAGGTGGCAGGGCTACTCCATCGCCTCCGCCTGCACCGGCGCCGCACCGGTGACGTAGCGCGGACGCCGCATCACCAACAGCAACAGCAGCGCCGGCAGCGTCGTAAGAATCAGCAGCTTATAGTCGTCCACATACGCGATGATCTGCGCCTGCTGGTTGATCAACTGGTCCAGCAGCGCCGCGCCATGCACGTGCGCCGGGTTCAGCATACCCAACGCCCCCAGCGCGCGGTTGAACGGATTGACGCCGGCACCGATCGACTCGTGCAGTACCTGCGTGTTGCGCGCCAGCATGGTGGTGACCACCGACACTCCGACCGCCGCGCCGATATTGCGGAACAGGCTGAACAGGCCCGCGCCTTCGGTGCGCAATGCCGGATCGATCGTCGCGAACGCCAGCATCTGCAAGGGCGTGAAGATCAGTCCAACCCCGGCACCCTGCAGGATAATCGTCAGGATCAACGTTTGGGACGACACGTCCGGTGTCCAGCCGGTCATGATCCAGAACGACAGGCACTCGATCAGCAGCCCCGTCCCGACCATCAGCCGCGCGTCGATGCGGTGGGACAGCCGCCCGCTCAGCACGATCGTCACCATGTTGCCGAGCCCGCGCGGCGCCATCATCAACCCCGCGGTCGCCACCGGATAGTTCCCCAGGTTCTGCAGCCACGGCGCCATCAGCGCAATGCTCGACACCAGCAACGTTCCGGTCGCGAACATCAGCACGATCCCGGCGGAAAAGTTCACGTCGCGGAACAGCGCCGGACGGATCAGCGGTCGCCGCGACCCGCCAAGATGCACCAGGAACAAATAGCCGGCCAAGCCCGCCACCACCCCCTCGACCACGATCTCCTTCGCGGCAAACCAGTCCTGCTCCTGTCCACGATCGAGCATGATTTGCAACGCGCCGATGCTGAGCGACAGCATCGCGAAGCCCATCCAGTCGAACCGCAGCGCGCGGCTGCCGGGCACATTGGGCAGGAAAGCCAGTAGCCCCAGCGTGGCGAGGATGCCGAACGGCAGGTTGATGTAGAACACGTAGCGCCAGTCGTACCAGGCCGTCAGGTAGCCGCCGAGCGTCGGTCCCATGATCGGGCCGATCATTACGCCCATGCCCCACAGCGCCATCGACCAGCCGCGTAGCTCCGGCGGATAGATGTCGAGCATGACCGCCTGCGAGATCGGCACCAAACCGGCCGAGAACATGCCCTGCAACACCCGGAACACGACGATCTGCTCCAGCGTCTGTGCCGCCCCGCAGGCCATCGAGGCGATGGTGAATCCAACCACGCACGTGACGAACATCTGCTTGCGGCCGAAGCGCGAGGCAAGCCAGCCCACCGGTGCGGTCATGATCGCCGCCGCCGTGATATACGACGTCAGCACCCAGGTGATCTCGTCGTAGCTCGCCGAGAAGCTGCCCTGCATGTACGGCAGCGCCACATTCGCAATCGTCTGGTCGAGCGACTGCAACAGCGTCGCGCCGATGATGCACCAGGTGATCATGCCGCGATGCGGGAATTTCTCCCCCGCAGCCGCGACAGTCCCCGCCCCGGCGACAAAACTGCTCATCGTTGCTATGACGTATTGAACGGCCCCGAGTCAGCCCTGCACCATCTTGCAGCCGCCCTCGTTCATCGGGCGGAACCCCTCCTCTGCCGGGATGGTGCGCTTCAGCGTGTAGTAGTCCCACGGCTCTTTCGACGCGGCAGGCGACTTCACCTCGAACAGATACATCGCGTGGATCACCCGACCGTCCTGCCGCACGCGGCCCTTGCCGAACAGCGGATCCTCGGTTGGTGTCGCCTTCATATGCTCGATCACCGCGCGTCCGCTCGCCTTGGCTTTTGCCGGGCCGATCGCGACGACGGATTTCAGGTAGTGCGTCACGGCCGAGTACTGCCCGGCATGCACCGAGCCGGGCATCACGCCATTGAACTGCGCCGCGAAGCGTTTGCCGAAGGCGCGCGTGCCGGCATTCAGGTTCCAGTAGAACGGCTCGGTCAGCAGCACGCCCTGCGCCGCCGGCAAACCGACGCCGTGCACGTCGTGCAGCAGGAAGATCAGGCCGGCGACCTTCACGCCGCTCTTCATGATGCCGAACTCGGCCGCCTGCTTGATGCAATTCACCGTGTCGCCGCCGCCATTGGCCAGGCCGATCACCTTGGCGCCGGAGGCCTTCGCCTGCACGATGAACGCGGAAAAGTCGGTGGTGCCGGGGAACGGCGCCAGCGCCTCGCCCAGCACCTTGCCGCCGGCGGCGGTCACGAAGCCGGCGGCGTCATGCTCCAGCGAATGGCCGAACGCATAGTCGGCGGTGATGAAAAACCAGGTGTTGCCGCCTTCCTTCACCGACGCATCCACCACGCCGTGCGGCATCGACCAGGTGTCGTAGACCCAGTGCAGGTGGTTCGGGCCGCAGTGCCCGCCAGTGATATCGGCCGACGCGCCGCCGGTGAAGATCGCCAGCTTGTCCTTCTGCTTCGCCAGGTCGCCGATGGCGAAGGCCGCCGAGGACAGCGGCACGTCGGTCACCAGATCGACGCCTTGGTTGGCGTACCAGTCGGACGCGATGCCCAACGCAACGTCCGGCTTGAGCTGCAGGTCGGCCGATACCAGTTCGACCTTCAGGTCGGGGTGCAGCTTGGAAAAATCCTCGATCGCCAGGCGCGCACCCAGCACCGAACCGGGGCCGGTATTGGCCGCGTAGACGCCATTCATGTCGGTCAGCACGCCGATGCGGATCGGCTGCGGCTGTGCGCGGCCACGGCGCGGCAAGGTGGCGGCCGCTGCGGTGGCAAGTCCGGCTTGCAGCATGCCGCGGCGGGCGATCGGCGTAGGCATCGTTGGTTTCCTCCCGTTCGGTAGTCCCTCTCCCACCCAGTGGGCTCGAGCCGCCACGTGGATCGAGGGTTAGGGCAAGGGTGCCACATCCCGCCCCACACCCCAACCCTTTCGCGCGCGCTGCGGCCCGACTACCCTCACCCGCCTTCTCCCGCCTGGCGGGAGAAGGCATCAAGCTCCGGAGGACCGACGTTGCTCGCCAATATCCCCGCCACCCAGACCGTCATCGAGATCAAGTCGCCCGGCGGCCCGGAAGTCCTGGTGCCGGCCACCCGCCCGGTGCCCGAACCGAAAGCGGGCGAGGTGCTGATCCGCATCGCCGCCGCCGGCGTGAACCGCGCCGACTGTCTGCAACGGATGGGGCGCTACCCGATGCCGCCCGGCGCACCCGACATCCCCGGCCTGGAATGCGCCGGCACCATCGTCAAGCGCGGCGACGGCGTGACCCAGTGGCAGGACGGCGATCAGGTCTGCGCGCTGATGATCGGCGATGGCTACGGCGAATACGCCGCCGTGCCCGCGGTGCAATGTCTGCCGATCCCGCACGGCGTCAGCCTGATCGACGCCGGCGGCCTGCCCGAGACGTTCTGCACCGTCTGGACCAACGTGTTCGACCGCATCCACCTGAGCGCGGGAGAAACCTTCCTGATGCAGGGCGGCAGCAGCGGCATCGGCATGACCGCCATCCAGCTCGCCAAGGCGTTCGGCGCCAAGGTGATGACCACCGCCGGCTCCGAGGCAAAGTGCCAGGCCTGCCGCGACTACGGCGCCGACCTCGCGATCAACTACCGCACGCAGGATTTCGTCGCGGAGGGCAAGCAGTTCACCAACGGTCGCGGCGTCGATGCGATCTTCGACATGGTCGGCGGCGACTACATCCCGCGCGAGATCGAGGTGTTGGCGCCTGAGGGACGCTTGTGCTTCGTCGCGCTGATGCACGGCACGCGGGTGGAAGCGGATTTCGGCGCCGTGCAGCGCAAGCATCTGACCATCACCGGCTCGACGTTGCGCTCACGCAGCATCGAACAGAAGGCGGCGATCGTCGCGGCGCTGCGGGAGAAAGTGTGGCCGCTATGGGCCGCCGGCAAGCTGCGCACGTTTACCTATAAGCAATTCCCGCTCGCCCAGGCAGCCGAAGCGCACCGCCTCATGGAATCGAGCCAGCATATCGGTAAAATTCTGCTTGTGCCGTAACGCCTTGGCGCCGAAATCGTGCTGCGCCGCAGCATGTTTTCTGCTGTGCAATGCCCTCGCATGTGGCGGCAACCTGCGATATTGTAACCAGCCGCGCGTGGGCAGCGTGCGATCGTCTGGTTTTCTGGTCTGGGCATGAACTTCATCCATACGCATACCTTCATCGGCCTGCTGCACGCGTACGGTTACGCCGGGCTGGCGTTGGTCGTTGGCCTGGAGAGCCTGGGCCTCCCGCTGCCCGGCGAAGGTCTGCTGATCATGGCCGCGATCTACGCCGGCAGCACGCACGAGATGAATCCGTATCTGGTGGGCGCGGCGGCGGCGCTCGGCTCGATCGTCGGGCAGATGCTCGGCTACGGCATTGGCCTCAGCGTCGGCTATCGCTTGCTGCGCCGCTACGGCGCTCGCATCGGCCTGTCGTGGCGGCGCCTGGCGCTGGGCCGCCTGCTGTTCCGCCGCCACGGTGTCAAGGTCGTGGTCGTGGCGCGCTTCGTCATCGTGCTGCGGGTGATCGCGGCGATCCTGGCCGGGGCCAACCGCATGCCGCTGCGGCGCTTCGTCATCGCCAACGTGGCCGGCAGCGTGGCCTGGGCGGCGTTCTACAGCGTGGGCGCCAGCATGCTGGGCACGCAGATGAAACACGAATCCGGGCCGATCGGCATTGCTGTCGGTGTCGTCGCCACGCTGGTGTTCGTGGGCGGCAGTTGGATGATGCACCGCCAGGAGCGGCGGCTGACCCGTTCATCGCCGGTGCAGATGCGGCGGCGCGCCGTGGCGCGGGTGGCGGAGTAGCCAGACCGCTACATCCGCCCCGGCAGCCATAGAGCGATCGCCGGAAACAGGATCAGCACCACCAGCCGCGTGATGTCGGTCAGCACGAATGGAATCACCCCGAGGAAGATCGTCGAGAAACTGACGTCCTTCACCACCGTCTTGATGACGAATACGTTCATCCCCACCGGCGGATGGATCAGCCCGAGTTCCACCGTCATAACGATGATCACGCCGAACCACACCGGATCGAAACCCAGCGAGGTGACCACCGGGAAGATGATCGGCACCGTCAGGATGATCATCGCCATGGCGTCCATCAGGCAGCCCAGCGCCAGGTACATCAGCATGATCACCGCCAACACGCCGTAGCGTCCCATGCCCAGCCCGGTGATGAACGCCGTCACGTTCTGCGGTGTTTGCGTCACCGTCAGGAAATAGCCGAACAGGATGGCGCCGATCAGCACGGTGAACACCGCCGCGGCGGTGCGCGTCGCCTGGAGCAACGATTCGAGGATGTCCGCGCGCGACAGCCGTCGCCGCGCAAGGCTGATCAGGAACGCACCGCCGGCGCCCATGCCGCCGGCCTCGGTCGGGGTGAACAACCCGCCGTACAACCCGCCGATCACGAACACGAACAACGCCAGCGGCGCCCAGACCTCGCGTGCCGCGGCCCAACGCTCGGCCCAGGAACTGCGTGGCGCCGCCGGCAGAAAATGCGGGCGCACGCGGCCGATGATGCCGATCGTCGCCATGTACATCGACACCGCCAGCAATCCCGGCAGCACGCCGGCGATGAACAGCTTGCCGATGTCCTGCTGGGTGATCAGCCCGTACACCGCCAGCACGATCGAGGGTGGAAACATCGCCCCCAGCGTGCCGCCCGCGGCGATGACGCCGGTCGCGAAGGATTGCGGATAGTCGAACCGCCGCATCTCCGGATACGCAACGGTGGAAAACGTCGCGGCGGTCGCCACCGACGAGCCGCTGATCGCGGCAAACCCGGCGCAGGCGGCGATGGTGGCGATGCCCAGCCCGCCGCGCAGATGGCCCACGAAGGTATTGGCGGCGCGGAACAACTCGCGGCTCATGCCCGAGCGCGACACGAACGCGCCCATCAGCAGGAACATCGGGATCACGCCGAAGGTGTAGTCGGTGACGATCCGCATCGAGGTCTGGCCGACCATCTTCAGCGCGGGCTGCGCGCCGACCAGGTAGCCGAACCCGGTAACGCCGACCAACCCCATCGCCATGCCGACCGGCACGCGCAGCAGCATCAGCGCGAACAGCACGACGAAGCCGATGACCGCGACGGCGTCGGGGGAAAGGTCCATCTACGACGTCACCGGGGTGCCGATTCCTCCCCCTCCCACAAGGGGAGGGGGAGAATTCTTCCGCGAATCGCACCCATCCTTACGCCCATGGGGCTTGATCCGGCCATCGACACGACACCTGATGACAGGAGAGACAAGCGTCATTTCACTCCACAACCTTGATCGCGTTCGGATCGAAACTCTCGGGGCGGAAGATCAGCCGCCAGGTGCGCACCGCGATCAGCAGCACGGCGGAGACGTCGCCCAGCCATGCCACCAGCGCGAACGGCCAGGTGGGCAGGCGCAGATCGAAGGTCAGCACGTTATCCGCCCGAGTCATCCGCACCTTGTCGAACAGCATCGCCGTCTGCACCGAAACCACCAGCAGCAGCACCAGCGTGGCGAACACGTCGATGACCCGCTTGCCGCGCGGCCCCGCGGCGGCCCACACCAGGTCGACGGTGATATGCGTGCCGCGATAGCTGGTGGCGGCGATGCCCCAGAAGATCAGGATGCCGAGCAATTGCTTACCGAAATCGTAGCTGTCCGGGATCGAGTAGGTGAAGAAATAGCGCAGCAGCACCGAGATGAAGATGTCGGCGGCGACGATCCCAACGAACGCCGCCGCCACCAGTTCGATGCCGTCGATGAACCGGTCCATCCCGCTCGGTCGGACGCGGCTCGCCGCCCCCTTGCGGGCGAACTCCTGCTCGAGATCGCTCATGCGGTCACTGCACGAGGGCGTCGCGCTGCTTCAGCTCGTCCTGCAGGTCGCTGAACACCTTGTCGGCGTTCTGCACATGCGCTGCCCACTTCGCCTTCAGCGGTTCCGCGGCCTTGCGCCACGCCGCCACCTGGTCCGGCGTCAGTTTGTATACGTCGTGCCCCGGCTCGGCCGCGATCCTGGCCAGTCCGGCATGTTCCCAATCGGCCCATGGGCTGGCGACCTTCTCGGCCCATTCGGTCGTGCAATGATGATCGATCACCGTCCGCTGCGCCGGCGACATCGAGTCATAGCGCCCCTTGTTCATCACCCAGACGAACGTCGCGGTCCAGAACGGCATGTCCATGTCGTATTTCACCACCTTGTCGATGCCGAACAGGATGGTGGATTGCCAGGGGAAGGTGATCGCGTCGGCCACGCCGCGTTCCAGCACCTCACGCGCCTCGGGTGCCGAGGCTTGCACGTTGGTGCCGCCGAGCATGGTGACGAATTCTCCCAGCGTCGCGTTGGCCGGCCGGATTTTCATGCCCTTGATGTCTTCCGGCAGCACGATCTTCTTGCTGCGCGAATGCCAGGTTCCCGGGTCCAGCACGAAGGCGAAGCAGAAATGCACGTCCTTCATTTCCTGCGCCGCGTACGGGCGGTACCACGCGTCGAGCGCGGCGGACCCGCCCTTGGCATTGCTCATCAGGAACGGCAGCTCGCCGGCGGCGATGATCGGGAAGCGGCCTGGCTGGTAGCCCGGATTGACATAGGAAAAGTCAGAGATGCCGTCGCGCGCCATGTCGTAATGGTCCATCGCCTTGCCCAATTGTTCCGACGGGAACAGCGTGGACTTGATGGTGCCGCCGGATTCCTTCTCGATGTCGGCACCCCAGGCAACCAAGGCCGGATTCAGCGGATGCGCCGGCGGCACCCAGCTCGACAGCTTGAGCAATACCGGCTTGTCCTGGGCGGCGGCTCCGGCCGTCAGCCCGACCCAGCACAATAAGCCGGCCGCCATCGCCGTTGGCACGATTCGCCCGATGGCACGCAGCATCCGCATGGCGACGTTCCTCCCGATTCTTGGTGCGGCGCAACCTGCCGAAGCTTCGGCGCTACGGCAAGCGGGCATTCAACGGTGTACATTCCGTAGCCGGTTCTACAAGCCGCCGGGGCGGAGCAAGCATGGCCGCCGACCGCGAACCCGCCCGGTCACGCGCCATTCAGAAAGCGTTGGGCGGCGTCCGGATCGATCAAGGCGTGCACGTCGAACCTTGCCGGGATGATGTCGGCCCACTCGTTCAGCCGCCGATGCAGCGCCTCGTTCGAGGCCACGTCGAACAGGGCCACGGCGCCGCGGCCGACCTTGGCGTAGATCGAGCGTACCTCGCCGGACCCGCGCAGCGGCGCCACCCAGCTCCAGAAACGCTGCCGCGCCGCCGTCACGCTGCCCGCAGGTTCCGGGCGCGGATCGCTGATCACCAGGAAAAGCATGCAATGCCTCCGTCGTTGCGCTGCCGCGGACACTTGCCCGGTGCGGCCACGCGCGCAACCATCGTGTCGCGCAGCGTGACGGAGGCGGAAACATGGACGCGGACTATGTGGTGATCGGCGCCGGCTCGGCTGGCTGCGTCATCGCCAATCGCCTGTCCGAAACCGGCGCGAGCGTCATCCTGCTGGAAGCCGGGCCACCGGACCGCAACGTCTGGATCCACATTCCGGCCGGCGTCCTGAAGCTGCTGCGGCATCCCGTGGTGAACTGGAACTACAGCGCCGACGGGTCGGCCGGCACCGCGGGACGCGCAATCCATTGGCCGCGCGGCAAGGTGCTCGGCGGATCGAGTTCGATCAACGGCATGCTGTATGTGCGCGGCAATCCCGCCGACTACGACGGCTGGGCGCAGATGGGCTGCCGCGGCTGGAGTTTCGACGACGTGCTGCCGTATTTCCGCAAGTCGGAACATTACGTGCAGGGCGGGGACGCCGAGTATCGCGGCCAGGGCGGCCCGCTCCAGGTCGAGGACTACCGCACTGTTCTCCCCCTCACGCACCACTTCGTTGAAGCGGCACAACAGGCCGGCTTTCCGTTCAGCCGCGACCTGAACGGCCGGCAGCAGGAAGGCGTCGGCTATTCGCAGATGACGCGGCTGGGACGCTTCCGAGGCTCCACCGCGCGTACCTTCCTCGCCGCGGCGAAGCGCCGCACCAACCTGCGGATCGAAACCGGCGCGCTGGCCACGCGCCTGCTATTCGACGGCAAGCGCTGCACCGGCGTCGCGTTCCGCCAGCGCGGCCAGGACCGGCAGGCGCTCGCCGCGCGCGAGGTGCTGCTGTGCGGCGGCTCGGTGAATTCTCCGCATCTGCTGCAGATTTCCGGCATCGGGCCGGCGGCGCACCTGCAATCGATCGGCGTGCCGGTGCTGCATGATCTGTCCGGCGTCGGCGGCAACCTGCAGGACCACTACGTGACGCGGGTGTCGCACCGCGTGAAGGACGCGATCTCGATCAACCAGCTCGCCCGCGGGCCGCGCCTGGCGGTGGAAGCGGCCCGGTTCGCTCTGACCGGACGTGGGGCACTGACCTTTGGCG
>JBEKNT010000156.1:0-13966 GCA_049522565.1 Acetobacteraceae bacterium | reverse complement strand
GCCGGGCCTCAACCGGTGAATACGAACGTTTCTTTCATTGAAATAGGCGCGGAATAGCGGTTACTCTGACTGCTGACGGCCAGAATAAGGTCGCTCATCCGGGGAATTCGCTTCCAAGGAGAGGGTTCGATGCAGAGACTGGCAATGGCTCTCGTCATGACGACCGTGATTTTGTGTGCAGGGTTCGCGACCTGGAAGGCTGAAGCCATGGTCGGGGCGGGCGCCGCACAAGTAGCCACAGCGGCCAAAACCGCAAGTCCGGTGGACCGCGTAGCCTGCGGGGGGCGAGGCGCACACTGTCCGCCAGGATACTGGTGGAACGGCAACCGGTGCGCTCCCTGCTGACGGCCGGTTGATCACGTTGGTACGACGGACGGCGCATACCTCGGACGCTCGCCAACTGGAGGTGACCGGTCCTCTTGGCAGGTGATCTTCAGTGGCGGCCGGCGGAGGGTGGCCGCCGCCGTGCTTTGCCGTGACGGCGGGGTGTATGAACCGGTCAATGCACGTCGGCATGGATTGACCGGTTCGTGCATCAGCCCCCGCGAGCGCGTTCGCCGTCCAGCGCCGCGCGGCCGATCATGCCCAGCGCAAGGTCGTCCTGTGGCGGCTGGAACAAGCCGCCGCGCGCGTCGCGGAAATAGCGCTCCAACGGCAGCGCACGGGTCATGCTGAAACCGCCGGCAACGCGCAACGCGGTTTCGGTTACCGAACAGGCGGCATTGGTGCACAGGAACTTGGCCGCGGCGATCGATGGTGCCAGGTCGGCGGGCGACGCGCTGCGTTCGACCCAGGCGCGCGCCGTGTCGTGCAGCACCGTTCGCGCAGCACGCAGCTTCACATCCATGTCGCCGATCCATTGCTGGATGTGCGGCTGCCCGGCGATTGGCGCGCCGAGCGCCGCCGGCACACGGTTGTTCGCATAATGGCACGCCGCATCGCACGCCGCCTGGCCGATGCCGAGATACACCGCGGCGAGCGGCAGATTCCAGCCGCTGGTGCCCGGGCGCTTGCGTTCGCCGCCAATCTTCACGCGCTCGACAATGCGCGCGTCCGGCACGAACACCGCGTCGTAGTTCACCGCATAGTTGCCACAGCCGCGCAGTCCCAGCGCGCCGCTCCAGGTATCTTCAAGCGACAGCCCCGGTGATCCGCCCTCGACGATCGCACTGACCAGTTCGCCCTGGGGCGACGCATCGCTCGGCGGCAGCACCACGGCGGTGGCGAGGAAGCGCAGCACCGGCGCGCCGGTCACGAAGATCTTGCGCCCACTGACGCGCCAGCCGCCATCTGCGCGTTCTCCCGTCATGCTGGGCAGACCGCCGCGCGAGATGCTGCCGAGTTCGGCCTCGGTGACGCAGTTGTTGATGGTGCCGCCTTCGCGCGCGAGCGTGGTGCAAATTTCGGCCAGCACATCCTTCGGCCAGGCGCTGCTGTCCATGACGCGACCGAGCAGACTGAGATGCATGCCGGTGACCAGGGCGGTGGAGGCGTCGCCGCGTGCGAGGATTTCCTGCGCCAGCACCATGTCGAACACGTCGGCGCCGTCACCGCCGTATTCCTTCGGCAGTGCCAGCCGCAAATATCCGGAGGTATGCAGCTCGCGATAATTCTCCTGCGGAAACACCGATTGCAGGTCGTTGTGCGCGACGCGTTCGTCGAAGCGCGCGGCGAGGTCGCCGGCGAGCCGCATGATCGCCTGCTGGCGGTCGGTCGGATTGCGCAATCCAGGCATGTGCATCGTCAGGACACCTTCGCTCGTTCGCCACCAAGATACGCGTCGCGGATGCGCGGGTCGCGCATCAATTCCGCCGCCGGGCCGGACAGCATGATGCGGCCGGTCTGGAGCACGTAGCCATAATCGGCAATCTGCAACGCCAGACTGGCATTCTGTTCTACCATGAACACCGTGACGCCTTCAGCATTGACCGTGCGGATCAGCTCCAACACGCGGTCCACATAGAGCGGCGACAGGCCCATGGTCGGCTCATCCATGCAGATCAGCCGTGGCCGCCCCATCAGCGCCCGCGCCATCGCCACCATCTGCTGCTCGCCGCCGGACAGCGTGCCGGCGCGTTGCTCCAGCCGTTGCCGCACCCGCGGGAACAGCCCCAGCATGCGCTCGAGATCGCGCGCGATCTCCGCGCGATCGGAGCGGCAATAAGCGCCCATCAGCAGATTCTCGCGCACGGTCATGGTGCCGAACAGCCGGCGCGCCTCCGGCACCGAGCCGATGCCGCAACGGATCACCTGCGCCGTCGGCAGACCGGTGATCTCGACGCCATCGAAATGCACCGTGCCCGCGCGCGGCCGCAGCAACCCGAGGATGATCTTCATCGTGGTGGACTTGCCACTCGCATTACCACCGAGCAGACAAACGATCTGCCCCGGCAACACCGACAACGTCAGGCCGAAATGCACCTGCACCGGGCCATAGAACGTATCGATAGAGTCAAGACCAAGGAGAGGCGAGGTCATCGCACGAACACCTCTCCGGCATCGCGGGAGAGGTCAAGACGCGACAGCGACGAGGGTGCGGGTGCCGCGAACGCCCCACGCCCCTCCCCCGCCACCTCCCCCACTTCACGATGCCCGAGATACGCCTCCACCACCGCCGGGTCGTTACGCACCAATTCCGGTGGCCCTTCGGCGATCTTCGCCCCGTCATCCATCACGATGACCCGATCCGAAAGTTGCATGACCAGGTCGAGCTTGTGCTCGATCAACAGGATCGACAGTCCACGCTGCTTCAGCGTGCGAATGATACCGAGCATCTCCGCTGTCTCGGTCTCGTTCATTCCGGCGGTCGGTTCATCGAGCAATAACAGGCGCGGATGCAGCGCAAGGGCGCGGGCGATCTCCAGGCGGCGCCGATTGGCATAGGACAGGCTGAAGGCCGGATGGTCGAGACGCGGCAGCAGTCGCTCGCCAAACAAGCCGATGATGTCGCGTATTTCGGCCTCCAGCGCGGTCTGCTGCCGCACGACTCCCTGTGGCCGCACCAAAGCGAGCAACAACTCGACGATCGGCCCGATGATGGGCGGCGAATGGCGGACCAGGTCCAGTCTGGTATGCGCGCCGACCAAAACGTTGTCGCGCACGCTGAGATTGGCGAAAACGCGACCGTGCTGAAAGGTGCGTGCCAAGCCCAGCGCGGCGATACGCTCGGGCGGCATACCGGCAATATCGCGGCCGGCAAAAACGATGCGGCCGGCATCCGGGGCGTCGTGCCCGGTGATCAGGTTGAATAACGTCGTCTTGCCGGCGCCGTTAGGGCCGATGACCGACAACAATTCACCGTCGCTGAACGTAAGGTCGAGTTGCTTCACCGCGGTGACGCCACCGAACCGGCGCATCACGCCCTGGACTTGCAGCAACGGGGTCATACCGTCCCCAGCATGCCCTGCGGGCGGAAGCGGATCAGCAGCAACAGCACCACGCCGTAGACCAGCATGCGCCACTCGGCAGTGAAGCGGAACAATTCCGGCAGGCCGACCAGCGCCACCGCCCCGACGATAGCCCCGGCGATATTGCCCAGCCCGCCGAGGATCACCATCGTCAACGCGAGGATGGAAATCTGCGAGGTGAACGTTTCGTAGTTGATATAAGAATAAAGATGCGCGGTGATGGCGCCGCTGATGCCCGCGGCAAAGCCGCCCACCGCGAACGCCAGTCCCTTGTAGCGGTTCAGGCTGATGCCGTAAGCGCGCGCCGCCACATCGTCGTCGCGGATGGCGCGGAAGGTGCGGCCGAGATGCGACCGCAGCAGCCGCACTTGCAGCAGTGCCAGCACGATCAGCACCGCCAGACACGCCCAGTATGAACTAACCGGTGAATCCAGAGCCAGGCTCCCTAACTGAAGAGGCGGGATCCCGCTCACCCCGATCGGTCCGCGCGTCAGGCTCTCCCAGTTCAGGATCACCAGCCCGACGAGCTCGCCGATGCCCAGGGTCGCGATCGACACGTAGTGGCCGCGCAGCCGGAACGCAGGAAAGATCAACGCGGTACCAAGCAATGCGGTGATCACACCAGCGCTCAGGACGGCAAATCCGACCGGAACGTTCAGGTCCAACGCCAACAATGCCGACGCATAGGCCCCGATTGCCAGCAACCCCGCATGGCCGAGCGAGATCTGCCCCACCGTGCCGGCCACCAACGTAAGGCTCAGCGCCAGGATCGCGTACAACCAGGCGCCCGTCAGCGTCTGCAACACGTAGGAGATATTGGGAACCAGCGGCAGCGCCGCCGCCGCAACACCTGCGATCAGCAGCACGAACCACGGCACCACGATCGGCTTGCTCGGCGCGATGAACGTGCCGGTCAGCGGCTCCGGCGGCGGCTGGCGCGACGATGCGAACAACCCATTCGGCCGCAGCACCAGGATCACCAGCAGCAAGACGAAGGCGAACAGGTTGCGATACGACGAGCCGAACAGCGCCACGCCGTAGCTTTCGGTAAGCCCCAGCAGCAGACTGCCGAAAATCGCGCCAGGCACGTTGCCCATGCCGCCGATCACCTGCGCCACGACGCCCTTCAGCGTCGCCTGGAAACTCATCGCCGGATCGATATGGTTGAAGTACATGCCGACCAGCATACCGGACAACCCACCCAGCGCCGCGGCGATCGCGAACACCGTGCGGTTCACCGCATCGGTGTCCACGCCCATCTGCTGCGCCGCGTCGCGATCCAGCGCGGTGGCGCGCACCGCCCAACCGAGCTTGGTGAACCGCAAAAACCCGAACAGCACCGCGGCACTGACGATGCCGATCCCGGCAATCAGCAGATCCAGCGCGCCGATCGTGCCGCTGCCCAGATGCAGGCGCCAGTCAGGCAACGGGTTGGGCAACGCACGCGGGTCAGGCGTGAAGACAAGCTGCACGACCTGGTCGAGCACCAGGCTGATGCCGATCGTCGCCAGCAGCGGCGCAATGCGAGCAGCCCCCGCGAGCGGCCGCAGTCCAATGCGCTCGATGGCGACACCCAGCATCGCGCAGCCGGCCAGCACGATCAGCATCGTCACCGGCAACGGCGTGTGCAAATAGGTAATGCAGGTCCAGCCGATATAGGCACCGACTGTATAGATCGAGCCCTGCGCGAAATTGATCAGATGCGACACGCCAAAGATCAGCGCCAGCCCCACTGCGAGCAAGGCGTAGATGTTGCCGATGATCAACCCGTTGATGGTGTAGTCGAACCAGGAGCCCACGCTGTGTCCTCAGAGCCCCGGCCGCTCAGGCTTGCTGCCGCCCCAGATGGTGAAGGCGTTGTCCGCAACCACCAAATACTTGTAGTTCGCCGCCTGCACGCGTCGCGTCTCCGGGTTGAACCGCACCTTGCCGTAGATCACGCTCGGCACGTCCTGGATCTTCGCCAAGCCGTCATGCATGCCCTCGCGCGTCGGCCCGAACTGCCGCGCCAATGCGGCGAACAGCACCATCGTGTCGTATGAGCCCGCACAGAACGTATCCGGATCGGAGCCGTATTTCGCGCGGAAATCGGTGACGAATTTCTGCACCTCCGGTCGCGTCTCCCCCGGAAAGAAGCTCGTCATGCAAAATACGCCGTTAGCCGCCGGCCCGCCCAGTTCGATGAATTTCGGCGAATAGATCGACGTGGACCCGACCAGCACCTGCTTCAACCCGAGATCGCGGGCCTGTCGCACCAGCAAGGCGGCGTCGGCATAATACGACAACAGCACCAGGCTATCCGGCTTCGCGTCGCGCACCCGCACCAGACTCGGGCGAAAATCCTGGTCGGTCGGCAGATAGGCCTCGGTCGCCACCACCGGAGCGCCCAGTTCCGCCGCGGCCTTGGCGAACGCATCCTTCGACGTGCGCCCCCAGTCGGTGTTCAAATGCAGCACCGCCGGACGTTGCAGCCCCAAGGCGCGAATCGCGTACTCCGCAAGTTTCGGCTGCTCTTCCGCCTGGTTGGTGGAGTTGCTCCACATATAATCGCCGCCCTTGGTGAAATCCGGGTGCGAATTGGTAAAGCCGAACTGCACCAGCTTGCCGCGCTGGTAGATCGGACTGGCGGCCATCGAGGCCGGACTGGAGAAGTCTCCCAGTTCGATGATGACGTGCGGATCCGCAACGAATTTCTGCGCGATGGCGACCGACTGCCGCGGATCGCTCTGGCTGTCCTCGAACGAGTAGGCCAGCGGACGGCCGTTCACGCCGCCGGCGCCGTTGATCTCATCCAATGCCAGATCGAAGCCGCGCTTCCACTGCGCGCCATATTGCGCGTTCGGCCCGGTTAGCGGGCCGCTGACACCGGCCAGGATCGGTTCGGCGGCGAAGCCGCGCACCGGCAGAACGGACGCTGCACTCAATAGCAGCAGGCGACGGGAAAGAGACATGCGAGCTCCTCTTGTTGCTACGCAGCCGTGCCGGCTGATCAACCGGCTTGCGGCTTCGCCCCCTCCCAGAGCATGAAGGCACCATTATGCACAACCAGGTCGATTGCGCTCGGATTTTTTGCCCGCCGGGTCGCGGGGTCGAACCGCATCGAGCGATACACCACGCTGGGGATGTTCGCGATCTTGCCCATTCCGTCATGCACGGCAACGCAGCATTACGCGGCGCCGTCCGGCACGACCGGTTCGCCCAAGGTTTGCATCAACCGATTGGCATTGGCGAACATCGCTACCGCGTTGGTCAGGTCATGGATTTCGAGATCATCCATGCCGACCGCGCGCAGCGGCGCCAGATCGGCGACGGTCATCGCCGCCGGCTCACGCGTCAGCTTCGCAGCGTAGTCCACGATCGCCCGCAGCCGCGGTTCCAGCTTGGTGTCCACCCCCTGCTCGTACAGCGCACGGATGATCTCCGGCTGCTTGGTCAACTCGACAAAGCGGCGCGCATGCACCGAGGAGCAATACACGCAGCCGTTGATGATGGAGACGACGACCGTGGCCAACTCGCGCTCGGCACGCTTCAGGCCGCGTGGCACATACATCACCGCATGGAACAGCGGTGAACGTTCGGCCAGCGAGTCCACATCGTTTGCCAGCGTGCGAAAATATGCTGAATTCGCCTGCGGACTTGCGTCCAGGGCCGCACGCTGCGCCGGCGAGGCGGTCTCCGGCGTCACCGGCGGCAGCCAGGGTGCCCACTCGACCGCCGCCAAAGTGAAGCGCTTGGCGTTCATGCCGCCTTCTCCTGTGCCAGCAGCGCCAGGCCCGCCGCGGCGCGCACCTGGTAACTGACGAACGCGACGATCTGCGTTAGTGCGACGATGTCCCGTGCGTCCAGCCCGACGGCGCGCAGCGTGTCGATATGCCCGCGCAACGCGGTACCCGGCGCGATCGTCACGCGCGCCACGTGCCGCAGGATCGCGTCCTGCCGTTGGCTGTGCGGAGGTTCGCCACGGTCAGCCAACAGGCTGCGATAATGCCCCGACAGGCCGACATGGCCGGACAGTTCCGCTACCCGCGCGGCGACCAGCGCACGCTCGGCCAGCGACAATCCACCGGGATCCGCCGGCGACAGCAGCACGTCGTGACTGCCCTGCGTGTGGCGCACGATGGCGGGACGCTGGGCGCGCAGTTGGCTGAGCGCGGAACCGGGCGCGACGCCGATGATGGCCTCGAGCAGATCGGTGGGCTGTGGCGGCTGGGGCATGAATTGGGTCCTGACGGGCGGGCTGGGATTGGCGCTGGACGGAGAAAGAGGCAAATTTTGCCCAACTCCGCAATAGCCTTCGCGCCCCGCCGGGAGCTTCGCCGCATGGAACCGATCGTTGCCGGACTGCAAGCACTGTCGCGCCGCGTGCACGATGAGCTGTCGCTGTTCGACTATCCGACGAAGGATTGGGTGACGCCGCGACACGGTCCGCATGGCGAATTGGTGCATAACGTCGTCATTGTCGGCGGCGGCCAGACCGGGCTTGCCATCGCCTTCGGCCTGGCGCGCGAACGGATCAGCGGCGTGGTGGTGCTCGACGCGAGCGCGCAGGGCGAGGAAGGCCCGTGGGTCACCTTCGCGCGCATGATCACGTTGCGCACGCTGAAATTCCTCACCGGCCCCGATCTCGGCCTGCCCAGCCTGACGTTCCGTGCCTGGCACGGGGCGCAATATGGCAAGCGCTCCTGGGAGGAACTGGTGCGCATCCCGAAGGACGAGTGGATGCGCTACCTGGTATGGTTCCGCGACACGCTGCGTCTGCCGGTACGCAACGATGTGTGTCTGGAACGGATCGAACCGCGCGGCGACCTGCTGGCATTACACCTGCGGACGCCGGCCGGCACGGAAATCGCGCTGACCCGCAAGTTGGTGTTGGCGACTGGCATCGAGGGCGCGGGACAACGGCGTGTGCCCGGCTTTGTGCGTGACAAGCTGCCGCGCGAGACATGGGCGCATAGCTCGGACGCGATCGATTTTTCGACCCTTGCCGGTCGGCGCGTCGCGGTGATCGGCGGCGGTGCCTCCGCTTTCGACAACGCGGCAACCGCGCTGGAACACGGCGCAGCGTCGGTGGAGGTGTTCATCCGGCGGCCGGACCTGCCGGTGGCGAACTCGTACCGCGCTCTGGAATCCAGCGGCTTCTGGCGCAATTTCGGCGACATGCCGGATGCGCATCGTTGGCGCTTCATGCGCCATCTACTGTCGCTGCCAATGCCGCCACCGCAGGACACGCTGCAACGCACACTGCATCACGCCAATGTGGCGCTGCATTTTGCCTCGCCGGTGCTGGATACGGAGTGCGGCGCCGGCGGCATCCGGTTGCGCACGCCCAAGGCGTGGCACGCAGCGGATTTCCTGATCCTGGGCACCGGGTTCGCGGTCGATCTGCATGCTCGGCCGGAATTCGCCGGGCTGGCCGGGCATGTCGCGTCATGGGGCGATCGCTACACGCCACCGCCCGAGGAAGCCGATGCCGCGGCGGCGCGCTACCCCTATGTCGGGCGCCATTTCGAACTGCTGGAGAAACAGCCCGGCAGCCTGCCGGCGTTGCGCAACGTGCACCTGTTCAACGCCGGCTCGCTGGTCAGCATGGGACCGGTCGCCGGCGGGCTGAACGGCATGCCGTTCGGCATCCCACGGCTGATCGCCGGCATTTCGCACGACCTGTTCCGTGCCGAACTCGACAGCCTGTTCGCCGAATTCGCGTCATATGACGAGCCCGACGCGTGGGAGGCGGTGCGTGCCGGCGGTTCAGGCGGCGGCTGAACGTCCGGGCCGTCGCGTTGAACGTCGATCGTTTGGCAATGCGAAGGCGGTAACCAGCGCGATGTCGTCGTACGGATCGTGAGCTTGGCAGAACGCGGCGAGCCCCCGCGCCATCAGTACGTCGAACGCCGCGAGGCAAAGCGCCGGTGCAGGGGGGAAGTGCTTGTGGGCGAAGCTCGCCAGGATATGCTCGTACTCGGCACGGGCCAGCCCATAGGCCTGCGCCACAACGGCATCGATCGCCGCGCGCAAGCGCCAGCGCGCCGGTTCCGACGCAATTGCCGGCCAGCTTTCGGCCGGCGTTGCCTCGCGCCAGGGATTCCCAAGTTGCTCGTGCCACAACGGCGCATAGGCCGCGTGATTGCACGACAAGCGAAGCGCAGCGTGCGCCAGGAAGCGGGCCGCCTGCGCCGGCAGATCGCACATTGGGCAGGCTTCGAGAATGAACAGGTTGACCGTGGCTGCCGCCTTCTGCCGCAACGCCCAATCGAACACGAAACTGTTGATCACCGCGCAAAGTTGCAGTGCGTCCGCGTTACAGCGGCGCTGCGGCGTGCGTTCCACCGGGGCGGTATCGTTGAACAGGTAGCCCGGCGAGGTGAACGACGCGATCGCCGTGCGCTCGTCGGTTGATCGGGCGATTTTCCGCAACGCCAGCCGGAAAAAGCGCGCGGCCTCCCGCCATGCCGGCTTGTCCTCCAGCTTCGACAGCGCTACGGCGTACCGTGCGCCGGAGTCCCAGCGGTCATCGAACTGCTGTATGGTCTTGCCTTCATGCAGCATGAGGTCGTCGTGCCGATCGCGCCGCAGATGCGTCACAGGCGTGATGCGATGCGCATCGTCGGTGATGTTCATCTCCCGCCCCAGCACGATGCCGTGCCGCAACGTCCAGTCCTTTAGCGAGCCATGCGGAAGAAACAACCGGCGCGCGATCGCGAGATCGGCGGTGGCGCGCAGTTCAAGAAAGGTCAGGTGCGCACCGCCCGATTTCTCGATGAACGCGCGATCATAGCGCAGGATCCGGTCCGGATCTTCGATCTGCGCGACATCCTCCAGATAGAAGCCGCAGCGCAGCGCCAGGGTCGGCCCAGGCCGGCGGGCAACCACCAGGGCGAATTTTTGCCGGACATGAATGTCGAACAGCCTGCGGCGATTTTCGAATGACAGGCAGGCGCGAAGGTCGGTCTCGTGCAGATACAGCCGGCGAATGCCTGTTGCACCTTCATTGGCATGGAAGGACGACGGCACCACCATGCCGATCGCGCCTCGCGGCCCGACCAATTGCAATGTGCGCTCAGCGAACACGCGGAAGGTGTCAAGTTTGCCGCCGGTAGCCTGCCCGGATACGGCGACCTTCTGGTGCGGATAGAGCCGGTCCACCACCCGGTGTTGCCGTTCGAAGTTTTCCTGATAGGCTCGAAAGGCTGCTTTGATCGCCGGATCTGCCAGCAGCCGCGCCTGTTTTCCTCGTGCCTCCCGTTTGGTTGGCGCATCCAGAATGGACAGATCGAAACCTGCAAGGAATTCCTTGGCATTCTGCTGCACAATGTCCCACGGCGGGTTGCCCAGCACCGCATCGAAACCGCCGGTGCGCGTCCCCGCCGCATCGGGTTGGAACACCTCGGGGAACATCAGGTCCCAAGGCAGCGCCGGCGTGCCGGCCGCATGCAGCATTGCCTGGCGGCGCGTCAGCCTCGCCGGCCAGGTTCCGTTCGTGGCCACCCATTGAGCCAACGCCAGAAATTCGTCGTCCGCCCCACGCAGGCCAAGCATTGCCGCACCGGACCACGCACGGGCCAAGTGCCGCAGCGGATGCAGCGCCGCATCGAGTCTGGCCTTCGCCCGCTGTTTCAATGCGAGGTCGGCGGCATCCCGGCCGACCGTGGCTTGCAGCGCCTGCACTTCGGCCAGCGCCGCGCGCAACGCAGCGGCAAGTCGCGCCGTGACGTCACGCGCCAGCAACGGATCGAGTTGCCCACCACCGACTGGCAGGGTCGCAAGCTGTGCAAAGAACGGCCCGGCGAGCGAGTCCCCTTGCACCAGCCGATGATCCAGGAACGTCAGCGGCAGCCCTTCCGCATAGGATTCAAGCCATAGCGACAGCTTCGCCAATTCCACCGCCAATGGATTGCGGTCCGCGCCGTAGAGGCAATGCACCGCGACCAGACGGCGGCAGATGGCCAGCGCGCGGCTCTGCGACACGCCGGTCTCGCCGCCCTCGTTCGCCCGGCTCGGCAGATACGCCAGCAGCGCCTGGTCCGGGTCCGGCAGCGCGGCCACACGCGCACGTAACGTTACGGCACGCGCCAGTAGCCGCGCCCGGTGATGCGGTGCGGCACGCTCGGCTGCTGCTTCCGCGGCCGCAGCCTGCGTATCGCAGAGGCGGCACGCCGCATACAGCGCCTCGCCGAGAAAGCGGCAGGCTCCGACCAGGAAATGCCCGCTGCCGGTTGCCGGGTCCACGACCTTGAGCGACAGGATCGCCGCCGGATTGGGATCCTCGTCGGGACTGCGGGCGCGAACCATGTCGCCAAGCGTCTCCCGCACCAGGAAGCGGACGAATTCATGCGGCGTATAGTAGGAACCGGTGGCTTTGCGACCCAGCCCGACGCGCAGATAGAAGTGCCCTGCCGGGATATCCTGCTTGCGCATCACGCGGGTACCATCGGCTGAGTCGTCGTCGTCCGGATCCGCATGATCGGTGGCGCGAAAACCGGACACACGGTCTGTCGGCACCACCACCTCCAGCCTGGCACGCCGCAGCCGCATCATCGGCTGGGAGGCGATGCCTGGCTCCAGTTCCAGCAGAGCCTCATAGACCCGTCCAAGTTCTTCCACATCCAAAGGGCCGTACTGGACGCGCTCGCGCTCGCGGCCCTTCGGCGTGGTCCACAGCAGGCGATCAAGCAACAGCGCCGCCGCATGCTCCGTCCAATGCAGCGCATCCAACAACGGTGTCGCGTTCGCACTGAACAGCGCGCCACCGAGCGGCGCTATGGCGAGTTCGCTGCACGACAGGCCGTCGCGAAACACCCGGAACACGGTCCGCAGGCCGTCCGCCAGCATGCATCCGGTGTCGTGCCCCTGATCGAGATGCCGCCGCACCAGCTTGCCCAACGCCTGGTTGGGCGACAGCGCATGGCGCCATAGCGCGGTCGAGGCGAAGCTGAACGCGCGCGCGGGATCGGCGGCGCTTTCCAACTTCAGGATGAACAGCAGGCGATAGACCAGGACAAGTCCTTGCTCCCACAAGCGACGAGCCAGTCGATCGCGGTCGGTGTGTCGCCGCAACCGGTCGGCGTTGGCCGGATCGTCAAGCACCGCCTGAAGAAAACCTTCCACTGCCGCGCGTGCCTGGATGCGCAGATCCTTGGTCACCCTGGCCTGGCTCAACCGCGCCGCATCCAATATGTCCGGCAATGCCGCGAGCCCGGACGGCCCCGCCAACGCCAGCAACACACGATATGAATCCGGCGCCAGGTTCTGCTCTTGCCAACCGGCCATCCCCGTCAGTGGAATGGCGAAATAGCTGTCCGGACGGACGGGATCGCACAACAGCAGACGCAGTTCCGCGCCGTCGGTCAGCAGTCCGGCTGGCTCGTTGGAACACAGCAGCACGCGCGATGCACTGCGTGTCGGGCTGAAACGATAGGCGCGGCCGCTGCGGTGCGGCGCGTCGAGGTCGCTGTCGGTGCCTACCGACCACGCACGCAACCGCCCACCGCAAGGCGCGTGCATCAGCCAGCCGCCCTCTTCGAGGCCCTCGCGCGTCGCCACCGCCTCTTGCCGTTGCGGTGCGCCGTAGCCCAGGCATGGCGCCAGCGGCGCAATGATGTGGTTGTTGACACGCAGCGGGCCGCCGGCACCGCCAAGCGCGCGAACCTGCCGCCGCACCGCGTCCCAGCCTTGCTCAAAGGACCGGCCGGACTTGGGCAGCAGGCCGCGTTTGTCCAGCAAGGCTGCCAATTCGAACCGCAGGAATGACTCCGGCAGTCCCGGCCCGGACGCGGTACATTCGTGCAGATCAAGGCTCACGCGGCCGATCCGGGCGGCACCAGCAACAGCATGCCGATCGGCCGTAGGCGTGGCGGCGACAGCGCCGTGCGGGCCTCGCGTTCTTCGGCGCGGCGCTGGAACAATGCCACCGCGCTGTTCGCCTCGCGCCGCCTGGCCGGTGGATTGTCCGCATCGGCGGCGAAGGCCGCCAGCCGATCGAGCGGTGCCGGCAGGGATTTCCAGTCAGGAAGGGTTGGCGCGAGGCCGAACAGGTCGGCCGTGCGCGGCACATGCGTGCCGCAGATGTCGTCCGCGCGCAGCCGCAGCCAGCGCTGCAAATCCGCAGCCTCGCGCGCGGCGCGCTGCTGCTGCGTGGCGGCGAATTCGGCTGCCACGCGATGCATGATCGCGGCTGCGATCTTCTCCCCCTGCGGCTGGCGTTTCGGCACCCAGGCTGCGAACAGGCGCTGCCACAGGCCTTCGAACGGGATGGCTCGCTCGGGTGTCGCCAGACGCAGCCAGCATTCCGGTTCCGCAAGTTCGACCGGCGGCCCCGATACCGACAGCAACACGGCGATGACTCGCTGCAGTTCGACGCGACGCACGCTGGCGATCTCGATACTGAACGACAGCAATGCGGCAAGCGGCGCACCGCTGTCGGCCCGCGCGGCACTGACCCGGCAATCATGCGCGCCGGTCGCCTCCGTGATGTCGTTTCGTCGCGCGCGCGAAACCGCCCGCCGCACCAGCGGGTGCGCGCGACCGAGGAACGCCACCGACGCACCCTGCGCATCGCGCAG
>JBEKNT010000155.1:0-14020 GCA_049522565.1 Acetobacteraceae bacterium | reverse complement strand
GTTTTCCGGCGGCATGCCGAGCAGGATCTGGCCGACCGTTTCGTAGTGGAGCTGGCGTCCTTGCGACTGCTGCGCCACGGTGTGGATGTCGCGCAGCCGGCGCTCGAACGGATGATCCTCGAAGATCGCGACCGAACCGGCGGCGTGATACAGCGTGTTCACCACCTCGCGCGACGACTGGATCGCCCAGGTGGACGCCAGCCGGATCATCGCGCGATCCTCCATCGTCTGTTCCCCCGTCGCCTCGACATGCGCCCACGCCTGCTCCCACGTCGTGTGCAGGAAGGCGCGGGCCGAGCGCCAGCGCGCCTCGCATTGCGCCACCTGCGACTGCACCACGTTATTCTCGCGCATCGGCTTCGACGCGCCGCGCGAGGTCTTGGTGGCGGGCAGGTCGAGGAACGCATCGATGGTGGCGCGCGCGATCCCCAGCCCGACGCCACCGAACCCGCAGGAATACAACTGGTTGCTGGTGAAACGATACAGCAGCCCGTCCTCGCGCCGCTCCGTCGCCGTATCGCGCGACATTGAGTGGTTCTGCGGCACGAACACATCTTCCACCACGTATTCGTCGCTGCCGGTGCCGCGCAGCCCGACCACGTGCCAGATGTCGTGCATCGTCACGCTGGATTTCGGGAACAGCATGGTGCGCACCTTGCCGCCGGTGCCGGCCACCCGCATATGCGCGCCCAGCCAGGTCGCGTGATGGCTGCCGCTGGCGAAGCGCCACTTGCCGCTGATGCGATAGCCGCCATCCACTGGCTGCGCCTCGAACGGCGCGCCAGGCGGACCCCACGCAAGAATGCCAGTGGGTGGCCCGAAGATCTCGCGCGCCACCTCCGGCGACAGATACGCGGCCGACATCGAACAGCCGTTGTTCTGGCACACGACCCAGCCGGTGGAGGCATCCGCCGCGGCGATCGCCTCGGTGACCATCGCGAACGACATCGGCCGCAGCTCCGCGCCACCGATCGAGCGCGGCTGCAACATGCGGAAGAACCGGCCGTTGATCAGCTTCTGCAACAGCCACGGCGGCAGCTCGCGCCGCTGCTCGATCTCGTCCGACGCGCCGGCGATCTCCGGCGCCAGCGCGCGGATGCGGGCGATGAAATCGGCGTCTTCACTGGTCTGCGCGTCCATCACTTCCGCACTCCTGACGTGACCCGCACTTCGACCGGGACCGCCGCTTCCGTATAACCTTCATCCAGCGCCACGATCGAGCGCTGCCGCGTCTCGAAGCCGAACAGCATGAACCCCAGGCCGCAGACCACCAGCCAGGCGGCCAGGAACAGGAACGAGGCCGGGATGGCGGCGACGGTGACCTCGGGCTTCACCACGTTGGACGAACCGACGATCAGTGCCAAGCCCAACGGGCCAATGATCTTGCCCAGCCCGCCGAAACCATAGGCCGAGCCCATGCCGGTGGTGCGCAGCCGGGTCGGCCAGACCTCGGCCATGTAAGGGCCGATGATGGCGAAGCCGCCGTCATAGAAGAAGTCGCCAACGACGATGAACAGCCAGAACAGCGACACGCCGCCGAGGATGACATTGTGCAGCAGTCCGGCCGCGGCGATGCACACCGCGCCGCCGAAGCCGCACAGCATGCCGCCGGCGCGCCGGCCGATCGTCTCGGACATCAAGGAGAAGGCGATGCGGCCCAGGATGCCGGCGGCGGTGATCCAGATGAACAGATAGGCGGCATAGGCCGGCGTCACGCCAAGCTGCAACACGAACAGCGTCGGCCCCCACAGCGAGACGCCATAAGCGCCAGTCTGCGCGCCGATGCTGGCCATCCACGACACCGCCATGCTGCGCGGATATTTGAACAGATCGGTCCATTTGGTTGGCGGCAGCGTCTCGGCCGCGCTGGGTGCCGGCAACGACTCCGCCGGCACTTGCAGCGCCCAGGCGAGCGAACGCCGCGCCTCCTCCGGGCGGCCCTGGCCCAGCAGCCAATGCGGCGACTCCGGCACCCAGGCGCGGATCACCAGGGTGAACAGCGCCGGCGCCAGACCGACCACGAACAGGCCGCGCCAGCCGATCTCGGGCGCCAGGAACGCCCCCAGCACCGAGGCGATCATCACGCCGAGCGGAATGAACACCGTTACGATGCCGCCGATGAAGCCGCGCATGCGGGTCGGCACGAATTCCTGCACCAGCGGCAGGTCCACGCAGTACAGCCCGCCGACGCCGAAACCCACGAAGAAGCGGAACACCGACAGGTAGACCCAGCCATGGTCCGGCGTGAACGCCAGGATGCCGGTGGCGATGGAAAAGTTGATGACCGTGCCGACGAACACGCGGCGGCGGCCGACCAGGTCGGCAATGCGACCCCAGATGAACGCGCCGAGGATGGCGCCGACGCCCGACGACAGCAGGATGATCGCCGACTGGCCGAAGGTGAGCCCCCACGGCTTGATGATGAAGGCCAGCACGAAACCAATCAGGAAGTAGTCGAAGAACTCCAGCATGTCGCCGATGATCGCGGCGGCGACGATCTTGATCTGGTTGCCGGTCAGCGACCGGGCGGTATCGAGGCGTTCGAACATCCGGTTCCCTCCATCGGGAGGAAGGTTTTGCCCTCCCTGCCCAAGCTATTGCATCATTCTTGGCGTGGTCGCATTTGATGATAACCTGTTCCGCCCGCGAGGGAAGTGCGGCGGCGGAGGCCTGGAGCATGCTGGAACTGCGTCCGAACTGCGAATGCTGCGATCGCGATCTGCCGCCGGACAGCGAAGCGGCGCGGATCTGTTCGTTCGAATGCACGTTCTGCGCGACCTGCGCGGACGGCGTGCTGGGCGGACGCTGCCCGAACTGCGGCGGCGAGTTGGTGCGGCGGCCGGTGCGTCCTGCTGACAAGCTGGTGCGGTTCCCCGCCTCGACGGTGCGCAAGGTGAAGGCGGGCGGCTGCTTGGCGGCGTAGCCGGCGGTTCGCAACGTTCGTGCTGCAACGCCATGGAGAATGGTGGCAGCCGGCGATCCGCATGCGGTCGCAGCAGCGTGTCGTGGTTCCCCTGCGTCAATGACCGGCAACCATCGGCAATCGGCATTGGCTTGCGGGCAACGCGAGGCGCCATCATCCGGCCGTTTCCGCCGATGCTGACACGCGCATTTGGCGATCGATCCTTCGCCCTGCTGGCATCCGCACGCAAACCCGAGCTCGGTCGCAGCCGCTCCATAGTCGCGAATTTCCCGACGTTCGGCAGAGCTTGTGCCGTGGTGCTGCCTGACTGCGTCCGCGCGAACGATACCGCGCACGTAGCACCGGTTCCCGAAGCCCGCGGCTTGACGTTTCGTACCTTACACGATACCGCCGGATTGGCGGTCGGAAATGCGGCCTGTCGCATCGGCCAGCGATGACCACGGATCCCAAGGCCGCCGGAATATCGTTGTCAAATAATAACTGACTTGCAGGGGAAGCGCGATGGTCGGCATTCGTAACATCATGGTCGTTTTCGTCATCGCAGCCTTGTCACTCGCCGGTTGCGCCAGCGGGCGCATGGCCACCGCGCCAGAACCAGCCACCGTGACGACACCCAGTCCCGACAAGGTGACCATTGTCTTTATGCGTCCCTCCATCCTTGGCTATGCGGTCCAGTCTTCCGTGTTTGACATCTCGACCGAGCCGCCGATCCTGGTTGGCATCGTCTCCTCGCGATCGAAAGTCGCCTATGTCACCGCCCCGGGGACCAGACGCTTCATGGTGATCGGTGAAACGGCCGAGTTCATGGACGCCGACCTGGTTGGCGGCAAGACCTATTTCGTTCGCGTCTCCCCGCACATGGGCGCATGGAAGGCCCGCTTCTCGCTGGATCCGGTCAAGCAATCGGAGGCCAGCGGCCTGGCGGCTGATTTGAAGGACGCAGGGTGGGTGGAAAATACACCGGCATCCTTGCAATGGGCCCAAAGCAATATGTCGAGCATCCAGGCAAAGAAAGCCGACGCCTTCTCGCACTGGCAGGCCAGTACCGACAAATCGACACTGCACGCGGAAGACGGGCTTTAGACGGTCTTTGCCAACCCATCCGGGCAGCACAGCGAGGATCACATAGTTTGACCCGCCATTCCATGACGAGTCGCCAGCGTGCTTACTCCCTCCGATGCTTGCGGCATCAGCGTTCGCTTGAGGCAAGGTCTTCCCCTCCCGCAACCGAAGGGGAAGGAGTCCGACTCGTCAGATCACCCGTGCCGCATTGAATCGCGGATCGCCTGCCTATTCGAGCGTGAACCCAACCTTCAGCGTCACCTGGTAGTGGTGGACCTTGCCATCCGCGATATTGCCACGGATTTGCCCAACCTCGAACCAGCCGAGGCGCCGCAATGTGCCCGCCGCTTTCGCGACAGCATTGTCGATTGCCTTGGAGATGCTTTGTTCGGAAGTCCCGACAATCTCCACGACTTTGTAGACGGGTTCGGACATCTTTGCCTCCCTTTCCGCGCGTGCTTGATCCGTACGAGATGGTTCCCGTTCGCCCACAGGCCAGCCTGCCGCGGCGCGGGCGGCATGGCGCCAGTCCCGCAGCTTCCCCTGTCGAGCCAATCCGCCGCCGAGGGATGCCAATATGGACGCCGATAGGGCGTCCCTGTCCAGGGCGATCGCTTGCATCGCGCCGACGGCAGCGTTTCGCCGGCCGGGTTGTCTCGAGGCCGCGGCCGCGGCGCGCGTATGGGCGGCAACCCCGCAAGATTTCAACACGGAGTTGGCGAGTGGCCGAGCCCGCACTGCCGTGGCTGAAAATGCTGCGCGCCGGACCGCCGACGCCTCTCCCCCTGGCGTCCCTGCGGCATGTCGGTCGGTAAGTTTCACCACAAAGACACGAAGACTTCGTTCCTGTGCCGCCCGATCTTCGTGCCTTTGTGTCTTTGTGGTGAAACTGGCTTTCTTCCGGCGGCAAAAGCATAGGGCCTGCGCAACCCCGGCCAAGCCTATTTTCATGGTAGGAAGCGCGAGAACCACGAAGCGCCACGCCGAGATGTCATTGCCAGGAGCGGCGCGACGCAGCGATCTCCCGCGGGGAATGGCTTCGTCGCTACGCCGCGCGCTGTCGATCGTCCTCCGCAGCCCGCCTCGGCCCTTGCTCTTCCGTCGCGTTGAAATCTTGCGAGATCGCAAAGCCACGCCCGTTCGTCGCCACACTCCGATAGCAGCGCCACCCCAACCGCTGCACACCGGAAAAGACCTTTGCATCGTTTTCCACAACAGTTTTACGCCCCTGTGACGCAGCTCATACCGGCATCCGGTTATCGTTTGTCAAATCAGCGGCGCGGATCGGATGATCGTCGCGACGACCCGCGTCGGCAAAGTCGCCTGAGCGACCGACCCCTCTTGCAAAGGACGCAACCATGCCACCTTCAAGAGCCAATCCTGTTCGCCTCGAAGGCAGCGAGCGCTTCCACCAGCCCGGCACCAGGCGTCGCGGCGCAGCCCGCCCGGAAGACGTGCTGCGCGTCGTGGTGCTGCTGCGGCCGCGCCCGGACGCACCGCCGCCGCCGGACCTGGAGCAATGGGCGCGGATACCCATCCGGCAGCGCCCCGTCCCGCCGCACCCAGCCGCGGACTATGGCGCCGCGCAGGAGGATGCCGATAAGGTGGCCGCCTTCGCCACGGCCAACGGCCTGCAGGTCGTCGAAATCAACCTGCCACGTCGCATGATCGAGCTGTCGGGCACTGTCGCGCAGCTTGACCAGGCCTTTGGCGTCGCGCTCGGGATGTATGAGACGCCGGACGAAACCTATCACGGCCATGACGGGCCGATTCACCTGCCGCGCGACATCGTTGGTCTGGTTGCCGCGGTGTTCGGCCTGGACAATCGCCGCGTGGCGTTTCGCGGCGGCGGACCGAGCGTGACCATCAGTCCGCTCACGCCGCCACAGGTCGCCGGACTGTACGGGTTTCCCTCTGTGCCGCCCGCCATCGCCTCGCAAACCATCGGCATATTCGAATTCGGTGGCGGCTACGTGACGGATGCCGCCGGCCACGCGACGGATGCCGACCTGTTCATGGCCGGGCTGAATCCGCCGCTGCCCAACGTCAAGATGTTCCACCCACCCGTCTCGATCCTCGGCGCGCCCAATGCGCCGGGCACCGCCGCCAGCCCGAACGGTGGCGACGGCGAGGTTATCCTGGACATCGACGTCGCTGCCTCGGTCGCCGTCGGTGCCACCATTGCCGTCTATTTCGTGCCCTGGTCCGAGCTGGGATGGATCGTCGCCATCCTGACGGCGGCGGTACCCCTTGCCGGGCAGCCGACGCCATCGGTGGTCTCGATAAGCTGGAATGCGCCCGAAGCGTCGTTCAGCGCCTCCCAGCTTACCGCCGTCAGCGGGATCTTTCAGGCCGCCACCACCAAGTACCCAAATCCCGTCACCTTCCTGGTGTGCTCCATGGACGACGGTACGAAGGGTGGTGTCGCGGACGGCGCCGCGCATGTCTGGTGGCCCGCCATCGACCCTTGGGTTACCGCCGTGGGCGGGACGACCATCGGCGACGTCGCGGGATCGTCCTTCGACGAGATCACCTGGAACGATAACGGCATCACCAGCGGCGGCATCAGCACCGTCACCGACTCCAGCGGCAACCTGGTGTTTCCGCTGCCGTGGTGGCAGGTCGGCGCCGGGGTGCCGCCCTCGATCAACGACGGCAAGACCCGCGGACGGGGCATTCCGGATATCGCCGGCTACGCCAACGGCTATGCCACCAAGATGTTTGGCACGAATGCCGGGACCTGGTGGGGCACCAGCGAGGCGGCCCCGTTCTACGCCGGACTGATCGCAATCCTGAACGCGAGGCTCGGATCCAATCTCGGCTACCTCAATCCGCTGTTCTACGCGCTGGCGCAAACCCCGGGCTTCGACATCTTCCACGACATCGACGACGGCGGCAGCAACGCCGACACCTTCACGCTGGCGCCACCCAATCCGCCGACCACGATCACCACGCCCGGCTACCATTCCATCAAGGGCTGGGACGCCTGCACGGGATGGGGCAGTATCCGGGGCAACCGGCTGCTGGCCGCGCTGGCATCGCTGCCGATCGTCGCCACCGCCATCCCCGACGGCGGCACGTTCGGCAATGCCTGCGTGGCGTCCTTCGTGGACGAGATCCTGACCATCAACAACAGCGGCTTCGGCCTGCTGGCGATCTCCGCCATCACCTCGTCCTCGGCCGACTTCCTGGTGCCCGGCGTCAGCGCCTATCCGCTGCTGGTGAGCGTTGGCGGTTCGATCGACGTGGTGATCCGCTTCCAGCCGGTCAGCGCCGGCGCGAAGACCGCCACGATCAAGATCTTCAGCAACGATGCGTCGAGTCCGCACAGCATCACCGTCGCCGGCGATGCGGTGACGGCGAAGCTGGATCTGGCGATCGCCGACACCGGCGATTTCGGGCCGGCCTGCGTCGGCAGCTTGGTGGACCGGCCGCTGATCCTGAGCAATGGCGGCAAATGCCCGCTGTCGATCACCGATATCGCGTCATCCTCGGGCGAGTTCCTGGTGCCGGAGGTGCTGTCCTACCCGCTCTCCATCGCGCCAGGCGCAGCGCTGCCGCTGCCGATCCGGTTCGCGCCGACCAGCCTCGGCAGTAAATCGGCGACCCTGACGGTAAGCAGCAACGATCCGGCAGGCCCGCGCACGATCGACGTCACCGGCGACGCTCCGCCCGGCCGGCTGAGTGTCACCGGCTCGACCATCTTCGGCGGCGTCACGTGCTGCACGCGCGAGCAACGCACCGTGTCGCTGTGCAATACCGGCGCCTGCGAGTTGCGGATCGGTGAGGTCGCCCTGCGGCACCCGCACCGTGCATTCCGCCTGATCAACAACCCGTTTCCCGCAACGCTGCGGCCGGGGTCGTGCCTCAGCGTCGTGGTGCAGTATCGCGCCATCGAGAAGGTGCCCAGGGCGTGCGAGCTGGTGATCCACAGCGACGACCCGCACGCCCCGGTCACCTGCCTGGACGTCGTCGCGCACACGATTTGGGACGCCTGCGGCGAATGCTGCGGCGAGGCCCACAAGCCCTGCTGCGAGGAGCCACGCAAGTCATGCTGCGAAGCGCAGCCGAAGGAATGCTGCAAGCAGCGGCGTCAGGAGTGCTGCGACGAGGATCGGGAAGCAGAGGAGGACGCTTGCGCCGCGTAGCATTGTGCCATGCGCCAGGAAACCCGGCGGTGAATGGCGTCCTACCGTATGGTGATCCGGACGGTTCGGCCCGCAGCCAACGCCGCCATTGCGAGCAAAGCAATCTCCCCGGGATGTCGCGCCAACGCACGCGGGAGATTGCTTCGCTTCGCTCGCAATGACACCGCAAAGGTCGAGCTCGAAGCGCCGGAGTCAGGGCACCGGTGCGCCGACAGCTAGGATCCCGGCCGCCGAAGCAAGCAGGATGCACCCCCAAGACACCAAGGCACGCACCAACAGACCTTCGTACCTTGGTGTCTCTGTGGTGCATCCCGCGCGAGGCCAGCCGCAGCGGTGTCACATCCCGACCACGTGCCCCTGCAGATCGCTCGCACTGGTAACCCCCTGGAATGTGATCTGCGTGTTGTCGGATAACGTGATGGTGGTGGCATCGTTGGCATAGGTCGCATTGCTCAATGCCGCCGCAGCCGCGCCCGCACCGTAGCCCGCGAGCCAGACCGTGTCGTTGCCATTGAAGTTGACCACCGCATCGTTCGCCGCCGCACCGCCATTCACACTGAGGAACACGAATTGATCATGCGCGCCGACACCGCCGACCAGCGTGTCGCTGCCCGCGCCTGCCTCCAGCGTATCGTTGCCCGAGCCGCCGACGATCGAATCGTGGCCGGTCGGGTCGCCTCCGCCGATCATCAGGTTGGCGGTTGTCGCGCTGCTGGCGTCGAGCGTCTCGTTGCCGCTGCCGGCGTTGTAGACCAGACCCCCGCCGGTGCCGGTATAATCGATGATTCCGCCGTTGCCGCCGAACAACGTGGTGCCGCCGCTGCCGCCGGTAATGGAGGCGCTGCCCGAACCGCCGATGATGCTGGCGCCCGCCATGCCGCCGACGAAGCTCAGGGGTCCCGCCCCGCCGATCACCAGCAGGCCGCTGCCGCCCGAGGTGACCGCGATGGCGGCCGCGCCCCCCACGACGGTGTTGCCCTGCCCCTGGTCGAGCACGCCGGCGGCGCCTGCCTCGGCGAAGAACATCGCATCCGAGCCGGATAGCGTCGCGGACGTCGCGCTGGTCGCGCCGGCAATCGTGTCGTGGCTGCCCGCGTCCACGATGGCGACGCCGCCGGAACCGCCGAACACCACGCCGTCCGTGGCGATCGCGGTGAACTGGAACGTCGATTGGCTGGCACCCCCAACCAGCGTGTCGCCCTGGCCGCTGGCGACGACGCTCGCAGTGCCTGCCTCGCTGAAGAACAGCGCGCCCGCGCCGGATGTGGTGACCGATGACGCGCCGCTGCCGCCAGCCATCGTGTCGTTGCTGCCGGCGTCCGTGATGACCATTCCGCCGCTGCCGCCGAACACCACGACGTCCCCGGCGCTGGAGGTGAACTGATACGTCGATAGTCTGGAGCCGCCGACCAGCGTGTCGCCCTGGCCGCTGGCGACCACGCTCGCCGTGCCCTTCTCGCCGAAGAACAGCGCATCGGAGCCGGATAGCGTTACGGCACTCGAGCCATCCGCGCCGCCCATCGTGTCGCGGCTGCCGGCGTCCGTGATGCTGACGCTGGCGTCGCCGCCGAGTATCAGACCGCCGGTGGCGCTCGAGGTGAACCGGAACGTCGATGGGCTGGAACCCCCGACCATCGTGTCGCCCTGGCCGCCGGCCACGACGCTGGCAGTCCCCTGCTCGCTGAAGAACAGCGCGCCGGAGCCGGATATGGACACGGACGACGGGCCGCTGCCGCCGGCCATCGTGTCATTGCTGCCGGCGGCGGTGATGGCCAGGCCGCCGCTGCCGCCGAACACCACGACGTCCCCGGCGCTGGAGGTGAACTGGTAGGTGGACAGGCTGGAACCGCCGACCAGCGTGTCGCCCTGCCCGCTGGCGACGACGCTATCGAGACCAGCCTCGCTGAAGAACAGCCCGTCCGAGCCGGATGCCGTGACGGATGACGGGCCACTGCCGCCGACCACCGTGTCCTGGCTGCCGGCGTCGGCGATGGCCAGGCTGCCGCTGCCGCCGAACACCAGCACGTCCCCGGCGCTGGAGGTGAACTGGTAGGTGGACAGGCCGGCCCCGCCGACCAGCGTGTCGCCCAGGCCGCTGGCGACCACGCTGTCGTTGCCCGCATTGCCATAGAACAGCCCGCCCGAGCCGGACAGGCTGACGGCAGCCGCGCCGCTGCCGCCGACCATCGTGTCCTGGCTGCCGGCATCCATGACGGCCGCGCTGCCGCCGGCCGTATCCAGCAGCAGCCCATGGGTGGCGGAGCCGGTGAACTGGTAGGTCGATGGGCCACTGCCGCCCAGGATGGTGTCGTCGGCGGCGCCGGAGGTGATCGTGTCGTTGCCGGTGTTGCCAACCAGCAATGCGTCGCCGCCCGAGGGGTCGCTCAGCGTGGCGTCTGCCGTGCCGCCCAGGAACTCGGCCTGGTAATTGCCCGGCAGGGTGTAGGTCGTGTCCGGGGACGGGGCGGCGACCACCGCCTGGTTGGTGTCGCCGGGGATCGCCGCGGCGAAGCTGCTGCCGTCCGGACTGACCGATATCGCGTCGTCGGGTCCCGGTGTCGCGACAAGCCCGGGTTCCGGCGTCACCGCCGTCACGCTGACACTGGCGCTGGCACCGCCGCCGGGCCCGCTGACGGTAATCGCGAGGCCGGTCGTGGCGACCTCGCCGGCCGTCGGCGGTGCCGGGGTGAACACCAGCCCATCGAGGTCGCTGCTGACCGCGGCCGGCGTGCCGCTGTCGGTGTAGGTGCCGGTGGTGGGATCGTAGGTGCCGTTACCGGCCAGGTTCGACAGCGCTCCGTCCGCCGAGTCGGACAGCACCACCGTGACGGTGTCGGTGGCGCCGGTGCTGGTATCGGTAATGGCGACGCCCGCGAACGGTTCGACGCTCGCCCCCGCGGCGACACCCAGGTTCGGCTGCGTGACGCTGATCGCCGGCGGGGCGGTCGTCACGATGGTCTGCTGGCGAAACACCGCGGTGCCGTTGCCGCCGTCGTTCGCTGTCCCCCAGGTGACGCCGGCATAGTCCTCGCTGTCGAGTTGCAGGCTGACCGAACCGTTGTCGCCGGTGACGGTCAGCCTGTCGGTCAGGGTGTCGAAGCTGGTGGTGGCGTCGCGGCCGGCATCGCTCAGCGCGGTCAGGTCGATGGTGTCGCCGAAGCCGATGAAGCCGGCGATGGTGCCTGGCGGCGCGGCGTCGTTGCTGACCTTCAGCGTCGCGTAGCCGGCCGCGCCCGGTGCGAATGCGACCGTCTGGAAGCCGGTCAGGCCGAGGCTGGTGTAGTTCGCGGTCAACGCCGCGGTGGCGCTGCCCTCCAGTTCCAACACGTTGCCGTTGCCGGTCGCCGCGATCGCGCCGGCGATCGCGTAGCCAGGCTTCAGCACCAGCAGGTCGTTGCCGGAGCCGCCGAAACCGACCGCGCTGTAGCCGCGGATGCTGCCGGCATCGACGACGGTGCCGCCGGCGGTGAGTTCGACACCGAAGCCGAACGCCGCGCCGGATGCGATCGTGCCGTAATTGATGACGGTGGTGCTGGCGTTATTGCCGTAAACCGCGGTGTCACCGGACACCAGCGCCGAACCGTCATCGGTGGCGCCGTTGATGACGCTGCCCGGCGCGTTCAGCTTGATGCCGAAGGAGCCGCCGCCAAGCGGCGCCTGGTTCGACTCGATCGTGCCGGCGTTGCTGACGGTGGCTGCCTGTCCGACGTAAACGCCGCCGGTATAGCCTTGGATCAGCGAGGCCGTGCCGAGATTGCCGACAGTTCCCGCGCCCTGGATGGCGACGCCGAAATAGCTGCCGCCCGACGCGGTGGCATCGATGGTGCCGGCATTGCTGACCGTGCCCGCCGCGCCGATCGTGACAGCCCCCGTGCCCTCGATCAACGACGCCGTGCCGAGATTGCCGACGTATCCCGCGCCTTGGACAATGACCGCGGTATAGTTGCCCGGCAGCGCCACGATGCGGCCGGCGTTGCTGATGCTGCCGACGAGCGCGATGGACACGCCGCCATGACCCTCGATCAGCGACGCCGTCCCGAGATTGCTGACGGTCCCCGCGCCCTGAATGGCGACGCCGAAATAATTTGCCCCGGCAGCCGTGGCATCGATGGTGCCGGCGTTGCCGACGCTGCCGGCCGCCCCCAGCGTGACGCCGCTCCAGCCCTCGATCAGCGACGCCGAGCCGATATTGCTGACGGTTCCCCCGCCCGGCAGCGCGACGCCGGAATAGCCGCCGCCGGACGCCGTGGCCTCGATGATGCCGGCATTGCTGACGCTGCCGGCCGCCCCAAGCGTGACGCCGCCACGACCTTCGATCAGCGACGCCGTCCCCGTATTGCCGACATATCCGCCGCCCTGGATCAGCACGCCGAAATAGCTGCCGCCCGACGCGGTGGCAGCGATCGTGCCGGCATTGCTGACGCTGCCGTCGCCGCCGATCGTGACGCCGCTCCAGCCCTCGATCAGCGACGCCGCGCCGACATTGCCGACCGCGCCCGCACCCTGGATCAGCACCGCGGCATAGTTGCCCGGCAGAGCCACGATGCTGCCGGCATTGCTGACGGTACCGTCGAGCGCGATGGACACGCCACCATTGCCCTCGATCAGCGCCGCCGCGCCGAGATTGCTGACGGTTCCCCCACCCTGAATGATGACGCCGAAATAGCTGCCGCCGGAACCCGTGGCATCGATGGTGCCGGCGTTGCTGACGATGCCGACCGCGCCGATCGTGATGCCGTTGCGGCCTTCGATCAGCGACGCCGTGCCGGTATTGCTGACGGTGCCCGCGTCGTTGATGGCGACGCCGAAATAGCTGCCCGCGGCAGCCGTGGCAGCGATGGTGCCGGCATTGCTGACGGTGCCGGCCGCGCCGATGGTGACTCCGCTGCGGCCTTCGATCAGCGCAGCCGAGCCGGTATTGCTGACATCTCCCGTGCCCTGGATCACGACCGCGGTGTAGATGCCCGACAGCGCGACGATGGTGCCGGCATTGCTGACGGTGCCGGCGAGCGCGATGGACACGCCGCCATTCGCCTCGATCAGCGATGCCGTGCCGAGATTGCTGACGGTGCCGCCGCCCTGAATGGCGACGCCGAAATAGCTGCCCGCGGACGCCGTGGCATCGATCGTGCCCGCGTTGCTGACGACGCCGGCCGCCCCGATGGTGACGCCGCTCCAGCCTTCGATCAGCGACGCCGCGCCGCTATCGCTGACATTTCCCGCACCCTGGATGATGACCGCGCCATAGTTGCCCGACAGGGCCAGGATGCTGCCGGCGTTGCTGACGCTGCCGGCCAGCGCGATCGACACGCCGCCATCGCCTTCGATCAGCGACGCCGTGCCGAGATTGCTGACGGTGCCCGCGCCCTGGATGGCGACGCCGACATAGCTGCCGCCCGACGCGGTGGCATCGATGATACCGGCGTTGCTGACGGTGCCGTCCGCCCCGATCGTGACTCCGCTGCGGCCTGCGATCAGCGATGCCGTGCCGCTGTTGCCGACATAGCCCGCTCCCTGGATGACCACCGCGGTGTAGCCGGACGGCAGGGTCATGATGGTGCCGGCGTTGTGCACGGTGCCGGCCAGGGCGATCGACACGCCGCCATCGCCCTCGATCAGCGACGCTGTCCCGATGTTGCTGACGGTGCCCGGGCCGTTGACCAGGACGCCATAGGCGCCGCGCACCGCGCGCGCAGCATCGATCGTGCCGAGATTGCTGACCACCACATTGTCGGTGGCGGAGCCGAGGACGCCCTGCTGGTAGCCTTGGATGAGCGCCGAGGCCGCGCCGTTCGTGACGGTGCCGCCGTCGCCCAGCGCGACGCCGGCGCCATAGCCGGCGATGACCGTGCCGTCGTTGTTCAGTGTCCCGGTATAACGGCCGGGC
>JBEKNT010000154.1:0-14027 GCA_049522565.1 Acetobacteraceae bacterium | reverse complement strand
GGTAGCGATGACCGGGTCAAGCCCCGCCATGACGTGGGGAGCGCCAGTGCCATACGTCAGTCTCTCGGACGGTTGGTATGATCTCGCGCTTTTTCATCGACCGGCCGGTGCTCGCCAATGTGCTGGCGATCGTCATGGTCCTGCTCGGCCTGGTCGCGCTGGTACAGCTACCCGTCGCACAATATCCGAACGTGGTGCCGCCGACGGTGCAGGTCACCACGCGCTATCCCGGCGCCAGTGCCGAGACGGTGATGAACACCGTTGCGCTCCCGATCGAGCAGCAGGTGAACGGCGTGCGGGGCATGCTGTACATGCAGTCCACCAGCACGAGCGACGGCAGCTACACACTGACGGTGACGTTCGATATCGGCACTGACCTCAACTTTGCCCAGGTGCTGGTGCAGAATCGCGTCGCCAGTGCGACCGCCTCGCTGCCGCAGGCGGTGCAGGCACAGGGCGTGGTGGTGCAGCAGAGATCCACATCGATCCTGCAAATCGTCACGCTGACTGCGCCGGGCGGGCGCTACGACAGCCTGTTCCTCAGCAATTACGCCACCATCAACCTGGTGGACGAACTGGCCCGCATTCCCGGCGTCGGCAACGTCAACGTCTTCGGGGTCGGCCAGTATTCCATGCGGGTGTGGCTCGACCCGGAGAAGATGAAGGCGCGCGGGTTGACGCCGGGCGACGTGGTGCAGGCGATCCAGCAGCAGAGCCAGCAGGTAACCGGCGGCCAGGTTGGCACGCCGCCCACGCCGGCGGGACAGGCGTTCCAATATACCGTGAATGTCGAGGGCCGCCTCGCCGATCCGGCGGCGTTCGGCGACATCGTGGTGAAGGCGGCGGGAGGGTCGGGCGGCCAGTTGACCCGGGTGAAGGATGTGGCGCGGGTGGAGCTGGGCGCGCAGACCTACTCTCAGTCGTTCCGCGCGAACGGACAGCCGGCGGCCGGCGTCGCCATCTTCCAGGCACCCGACGCCAACGCGCTGGCGGTCGCCACCAGCGTGCGCAGCAAGATGCAGGCGCTGGCGAGCGATTTCCCGCAAGGCCTGGCCTGGGACATTCCGTTCGACACCACGCGCTTCGTCAACGCCTCGATCCACGAGGTTTACAAGACCCTGGGGGAGGCCGGCGTGCTGGTGCTGGTGGTCATCCTGGTGTTCCTCCAGGACTGGCGTGCCACGCTGGTGCCGGCCACGACCGTGCCGGTGACGATCATCGGCGCCTTCGCGTTGATGGCGGCGCTGGGCTTCACGGTGAACCTGTCAACGCTGTTCGCCCTGGTGCTGTCGATCGGCATCGTAGTGGACGACGCGATCGTGGTGGTGGAGGGCGCGGCGCATCACCTGGAGCGCGGTCTGTCGGCGCACGACGCCGCGGTGCGCGCCATGCAGGAGCTGTTCGGGCCGATCATCGGCATCACCCTGGTGCTGATGTCGGTATTCGTGCCGGCGGCGTTCATCCCTGGCCTGACCGGCCGCATGTATGCGCAGTTCGCCATCGTCATCGCTGCGACCGCCTTGCTCTCGGCGGTCAACGCCGCGACGCTGAAGCCGACGCAGTGCGCGCTGTGGCTGCGGCCGCCGGTGCCGGTGGCGCAGCGCAACATCGTGTTTCGCGCGTTCGATCGCGCCTACACGCCGCTGGAGCATGGCTACGCGTCGCTGATCGGCCGCATGGTCCGCCACGCCTGGCCGCTGGCTCTGCTGGCGCTCGTCGCGGGCGGGCTGGGTGTGTGGGGCATTGCGCGGCTGCCCTCGGCGTTCATTCCGGTGGAAGACCAGGGATACCTGGTGCTCGGCCTGCAATTGCCCGACGGGGCGTCGTTGCAACGCACCGATGCGGCGCTGGCCAAGGCCGCGGCGATCGCGCGCGCCACGCCCGGCGTGGACCAGGCGATCGAGATCTCCGGCATATCGGCGCTCGACAACAATGCAACCCTCGCCTCCGCCGGTGCGGTCTATGTCGTGCTGAAGGACTGGTCGGTGCGCGGCAAGGCTGAAAGTCTGCGCGCCATCGCCACCCACTTGCAGGCCGCGTTGGACGACATGCCGGAGGCTTCCGGCGTCGTGCTGATCCCGCCGCCGATCCAGGGAATCGGTAACGCCAGCGGCTTCACCATGATGGTCGAGCAGCGCGACGGCAGCGACGACTTCACCAAGCTGGCGCGGATCACGCGGACGGTGCTGACGGATGCCGCCGGCCAGCCGGGATTGCAGCATCTGGTCACACCGTTCCGCGCCGGCGTGCCGCAGATCGAACTATTGGTGGACCGGACCAAGGCAGAGACGCTGGGCGTGTCGGTCGGCGACGTGTTCGCGACGCTGTCGTCCTATGTGGGGTCCAGCTACGTCAACCAGTTCAACCAGTTCGGCCGCACGTTCCAGGTTTACGCCCAGGCGGACGCGCCGTTCCGACTGCACGAGAACGACATCCTGCAGCTCGCGGTGCGCAGCCAGAGCGGCCAGATGGTGCCACTGGGCGCGCTGGTTCAGGTGCGGCCGACCACCGGGCCGGCGCTGATTACGTTGTACAACCTGTATCCGGCGGCAACGATCGTCGGCGCGCCGGCTCCAGGCTACAGCTCGGGCGAGGCGATCTCGTTGATGGAACAGCTCGGGCAGACCGCGCTGCCGCGCGGCACGGGCTTCGAGTGGACCGCGATGTCCTATCAGGAGAAGGCGGTCGGCGCGCAGATCTATCTGGTGTTCGGCCTTGGGCTGCTGCTGGTGTATCTGTGCCTGGCTGGCCAGTACGAGAGCTGGATCGCGCCGCTGTCGGTGGTCCTGGCGGTGCCGTTGGCTCTGAGCGGGCCGGCGCTGGCGCTGGGCGTGCTCGGGCTGGCCAACAATCTATACACGCAGATTGGCCTGGTGCTGCTGATCGCGCTGTCAGCGAAGAACGCCATCCTGATCGTCGAGGTGGCGCGCGACCGTCGGCGTGGGGAAAACCTGCCCATCATCGCCGCGGCGGTCGCAGCGGCGCGCACGCGGTTCCGCCCGATCGTGATGACGTCGTTTGCCTTCATCCTCGGCGTGGTGCCTCTGGTGCTGGCCAGCGGCGCCGGCGCGGCGGCACGCATCTCGCTCGGGCTGAGCGTGCTGACCGGGATGATCGCGTCCACCTGCCTCGCGGTACTGTTCGTGCCGTCGTTCTTCGTGGTGCTGCAGGGCTTGGAGGAGCGGTGGAAGCGGACCAGCCAGCCGGACCCGGCGACACAACCGGCGGCGGGACAATGATCGGCGGGCCACGCCCCGCCATCATTGCAAGAGGCGCCGCAGTTTCATCCAGGGCGGGTCGGCCGCCGCCGGCCGGTGGTCAACGCGCAATGACAGGGATGCCGCCCGCGCGCGTCAGCCTTTTCGGCGCTTGATATCAGAGCCGCGGCCAGGAGGAATGCGATGCCCGATCGGGATATCCCTACGCTGGTGACGCAAGGCCTGGGCCGGGTGATCTTCACCGCACGCTGGTTGATGGCGCCGATCTATATTGGTCTGCTGGTCGCTCTGGTGCTGCTGGCGGTCAAGTTCGTGCAGAAGCTGGTCGCACTGGTGCCGGGGCTGGTGCAGATGTCGAGCAACGACACGGTTCTCGCGGTGCTCGGCCTGGTCGATCTGTCGCTGGTGGCCAACCTGGTGCTGATCGTGGTGCTGGCCGGCTGGCAGGGCTTCGTTGCGCCGCTGCTGGGTTCGCATGACGGCAATCAGCCCACCTGGCTGGCGCTCGACTTCAGTGCAATCAAGCTGAAACTCATCGGCTCGGTTGCGGTGATCGCCGCCATCGCCGTGCTGGAGAGCTTCGTGCACGCCGATACGCTTGCGCCGGCAACGCTCGGGTGGCAACTCGGCATCCTGCTGTCGATCGGCGTGCTGGGCGTGCTGCTGGCGGCAATGGACCGGTTGAGCCACAGCAACACGAAGGAATAGCCGCATGCAGGTCGGCATCCAGTTCTTCCCCGACATCGGCCCGGCGCAGAAGTCCGCGCGCGACTATTGGCAAGAGGCGTTGCAGCTCGTCGCTTTGTGCGACCGTTACGGCTACAGCCATGTCCGGACAGTGGAGCACTACTTCCATCCGTATGGCGGCTACAGCCCCAATCCGGTGGTGTTCCTGGCCGCGGCGGCGCAACTGACGAAGCACGCGCGGCTGGTTACCGGCGCAGTGCTGCCGGCGTTCAACAATCCGCTGAAGCTCGCCGGCGAGCTGGCGATGCTGGATGCGTTGTGCGACGGCCGGCTGGACATCGGTTTTGCCCGCGCCTTCCTGCCGCACGAATTTGCCCGCTTCGGGGTGACGCTCGACGAAAGCCGCGCCCGCTTCGACGAAGGCATGGAACAGGTCCGGTTATTGCTCGAGCAGGAGAATGCCAGCAGCAAGGGGCGGTTTCATAGTTTCGCGAATGTCACGTCGCTGCCGCGGCCGACGCAGCTTCCGCGCCCGCCGTTCTATGTGGCGGCGCTGGCGACGCGGGAATCATTCGAGCGTGCCGGCACCGCAGGGCACGGCATCATGGCAATCCCGATGGCCGGCGGTGCGATGGCGGAGTTGCTCGGCCTGTATCGCAATGCCTGGTCGCGCGCCGGCCACCCCGGACGCGGCACGGTGATGCTGGCGTTCCACATGTTCTGCCACCCCAACCAGGCCGCGGCCGAACGCATCGCGCGCGGGCCGCTGGAGCGCTATCTGAAGTCGCTGGTGGCAGCCGCATCGGACTGGATGACTGGCGAGAACTCGGCCGACTACCCCGGCTACGACAAGATCATCGCCGGGCTGGCGCGCGAGACGTTCGAAACGCAGGTGGAGAAGTGCGCCGCGTGGGTCGGCACGCCGGGACGCATCCTGGACACCATCGCCAGCTACCAGCAGCAGGTGGGTGGGTTCGAGATCGCCTCGGTGCAGGTGAATTTCAACGATCTGCCGCTGGCGGACGCCGAAGCGTCGATGCGGTTGTTCGGCGAGCGCGTGCTGAAGAACCTCTCCCCCGAAGTGGGAGAGGTCGAGGGGCATCAGCGCTGAGGGTGAGAGGGTGCCACGGTCCGCACGCCGCACCGCAAGCCGGTCCTGGGGCGTTCGCGGCACCCTCGCTCGTCGCGCAAGCGCGCGCCGACCTCTCCAGGGCAATCGCATTTGGGGTCCTACGCTGCGACTGTCCTCTCGTCATGGTGCGCCTTCGCGCATTATGACGAATGGCCCAGTGCGGCCAAATGCGATTGCCCTGGACCGCTCCCACTTACGTGGGCGTGGTTTCCTTCCTATCTTCCGCGGCCAGAGGTGACCCCAATGCCCGAAGTCGAGATCTACACCCAACCCTGGTGCCCGTTCTGCGCCCGCGCCGTGCACCTGCTCAGCGGCAAGGGCGTGGCGTTCCGCGAGATCGACGCGCCGCACGGCTCAGCGGAACGCGCCGAGGCGACCCGCCGCTCCGGCGGCCGGACCACGATGCCGCAGATCTTCATCGGCGGGCAGCATATCGGCGGCTGCGACGACCTGGTGGCGCTGGACCGGGCCGGTAAGCTGGACCCGCTGCTGGCCGCAGGGCAGCCCTGCCGCGGCGAACCGAGATAACCCGCCACCCATCCGGCCAACCGTGATACAATGTTGCGCTTGGCACTCTCTTGTGCTGACTGCCAGAATTCGCCATCTGATTGATGACGAAGCGATGACGGCGGGAGACTCATGATCCACTACCAGTTGCGGTGCACGCAGCAGCACGAGTTCGATGGCTGGTTCCAGAGCAGTGCCGCCTTCGACAGGCAGGCCAAGGCGGGACTGGTCGAATGTCCGCTGTGCGGCGACGTGAAGGTCACCCGCGCCCTGATGGCTCCCGCCGTGACGACTCGCGACGCGGCTCCCGTTCACGCGCCCGAGCCGGCTGCACCGCCCGCACCGGCCGCCCCGGCCGCCGAGCCGGCAATGGCCGCCAGCGGCCCGATGCCGGCGCATATCCGCGCCATGCTGCAACGCCTGCGTTCGGAGGTCGAGAAGCACTGCGAGTATGTCGGCCCAGCCTTCGCCGACGAAGCCCGGAAGATGCATCGCGGCGAGAGCGACAAAAACGGCATCTACGGCGAAACCACCCCCTCCGAGGCCGAGGCTCTGGCCGAGGAGGGCATCGAGGTCGCCCGCATGCCCTGGGTACCCCGCGCCGACGGGTAGTGTGGGTCACGCCGCGCCTGCTACGCCGCGGCCTCCTCCGTCACAAGCTGCAACTGCACCGCCAGCGGGCCGAGCGCCGCCTGACACGTCGCCCAGGAGGCGAGGCTGGGCGCGCGACTGGCTGCTGGAGGCGACCAGCCATCGCGAAACGGAGGCGTTCGATCGCGCGATCGACCTGCGCATCACCCGGCTGCGGCGCAAGATCGAACATGACCGGGCGCACCCGAACGCGATCCGCACGGTGCGCGGTGTCGGCTACATGTTCGTGCCGCCGCGCGGCTGATCGGGGGTCATTCCCTGACGGGGGATGAGTCGACGCGGCCGGATTTCGCTGCCCCCGGGGCTGTCAGACGTCGTGTGGACTCAGGGCGACAATCATCTCGGCCGATCTTTGATGGACCTCGGCTTCGCGCTCCAAATTCTTCGGAAACCTGCTACGCCTTGCCTGGATCAGCGTCTTCTTGGCCTGCGACTCATGCCAATCGCGCGCGGCGCGCAACGCGGCGTCCCAACCCCGCTGGAACTCCGGAGTGATCTCGGTGGCAGGGGCGGTCATCGGAAGTTCCTGTCGCGTGGCCGCGATGCCGTCAACATTATGATCGGCGCCAGCGTCTGTCCAGCCAGCCAGCGATGTCGGAACATTCGCCGGTGCCACTGGCGGCACGCAGCGCCGCTCGATCAGCAAGTCCGCCTTGGCCCGGCAGCCGAGAGGCATAAAGGCCGGCCGGCAGCGCGAGACGTTATCGCGCCGCGTCCAGCGCCGCCTCGATGCGCCGATGCCGCGCCAGGATCGCCGCGCGCTCTGTCGCGTGCGTCAGGATGTAGAATTCGCCGTCGCGCATCGCCTGCACCACGCGCCGGCCGACCACCTCCGGCGGCAGGCCGGCCGACCGGGTCCGGTCACGCAGCTTTTCCTGCGCCTCGCGCACATAGGGCCCGCCGAATTGCTCCGGCCGGGTCGCCGCCGAGCCGAAGATGTTGGTGTTCACCGCCCCCGGACACAGCACCGAAACCCCGATCCCCGAACCCGCCAGCTCCTGCTCCAACGCCTCCGACAACGCCACCACGGCGTATTTGCTCATCGAGTACGCCCCTTGGTTGGCGCCCTCGCGAACGAAGAACCCCGAGATCGAGGCGGTGTTCACCACGTGCCCGCCCTCGCCATGCTGGCGGATCAGCGGCACGAAGCTGCGAATGCCGTGGATCGCACCCATCACGTTGACGCCGACCACCCAGCGCCACTCGTCCAGCCCGACATCGACCAACTTCGTGCCGTGCATCGCCACGCCGGCGTTGTTCACCGCGACATGCAGCTTGCCGAATTTTTCCACCGCCGCGCGCCCCGCCGCGGCGACCGAGTCCGGGTCGGACACATCCACCGTCACGCCGATCGCCGGCACGCCCAGGGCCTCGATCGCAGCACGCGCAGGCTCGATCTTGTCCGGCCGGATATCGGCCAGCACAAGGTTCATGCCGGCCTCCGCCAGCGCGCGGGCGATGCCGAAGCCGATGCCGGACGCGGCACCGGTGACGATCGCCGTCTTGCCGCGGGGATCGAGGCTCATCGCACCGCCTCCGCCACGCTGCGCGCCGTCTGGTGGAACAGCAGGCGCCGTTCCTCCTCCGAGCGCGGCCCCGAACGGCGCAGTTCCTTGCCCAGATCCACCCCACGCTGCACCGCCGGCCGCTGCTTGATGGCGTCGCGCCAGCGCGACACGTTGGGGAATTCATCCAACGCCTGGCCGAGCGGCTTGGCGATCAGCACCCAGGGCCACGAGATCATGTCAGCGATCGAATACGCATCGAGGATCCAGTCGCGTCCCGTCAGCCGCCGTTCCAGCACGCCCAGGCAGCGGTTGTACTCGTTGGCGTAGCGCTGCTTCGAATAGGTATGCTCGCCCTGCGCATAGTTCACAAAATGGCTGAGCTGTCCGGCCATCGGCCCAAGATTGCCGACCTGCCAGAACAGCCACTCCATCATTTCCTTCCGCCCGCGCGGCTCGGTCGGTGCGAAACGTCCGGCCTTCTCTGCCAGATGCAGCAGGATCGCGCCGGATTCGAAGATCGGCAGCGGACCGTCCGGCCCGTCGTGATCGACGATGGCCGGCATGCGGTTGTTCGGACTGATCGCCATGAACTCCGGCTTGAACTGGTCGCCCTTGCCGATGTTCACCGGCACCAGGTTGTACGGCAGGCCGGTTTCCTCCAGCATGATGGAGACCTTCCAGCCGTTCGGCGTGGGCCAGTAGTAGAAGTCGATCATGTGCCGAACCCTTTCAGCGAGGCGATCTGTTCTGGCGCATAGCCCAGCTCGGTTAGTATTTCTTCCGTCTGCTCACCTAACGCCGGCGCGCCAAAGCGGATTCCGGCCGGTGTTGCGGAGAACCGCGCCGCCGGACGCGCCTGGCGCAAGCGGCCCGCCGCATGATGCTCCGTTTCGATCAGCGTTTCGTTAGCGACCACCTGTGGATGGCGGATCACCTGGCTGCGCGTCAGCACCGGCGCGCAGGGCACGTCCTCCGCGGTGAGGCGTTCCAGCCATTCCGCGGCCGGACGGGTCAGCAGCGCCTCCTGCGTCATGCGAAGCCGGTCATCGATGTGCTGCTGCCGCAGCGCCGGCGTGCGGAAGCGCGGATCGTGCTGCCATTCCGGGTGGTCCAGCGCGCGCGTCAGCCCGATCCATTGCCGGTTGGTCTGCACGGCGGCGCTGATGTAGTGGTCGGCGGTGGCGTAGATCAGGTCGATCGCGCTGGCGGTCTCCTGCTGCGGCTTCTCGTCGCCGACGAAGGTCTGGCCGGCCATGTCGGAGCTCCACAAGAACGCCAGCACCGCATCCAACATGGACAGCCGCACATGCTGCCCCTCGCCGGTGCGCGTGCGGGCCAGCAGCGCCGCGGTGATCGCCTGCGACGCGGTGACGGCGGTGAGCTTGTCCGGCAGGATGGTGCGCACCAGGCGCGGCCGTTCCGTATCCGATCCCGCCTGGATGGTCGCCAGGCTGGACAGCGCCTGCACCACCGGATCGTACGCCGGTTTCGCCCCGTACGGGCCGCCCTCGCCAAAACCACTGATCGAGACATAGACGATCTTCGGCGCCACGGCGCGGACGGCGTCTTCTCCCAGGCCCATGCGCTCCGCCACGCCGGGCCGGAAGTTCTGCACGAACACGTCGGCGGTGGCGGCCAGCTTCAACACCGCCTCGCGCGCCGCGTCGGTCTTCAGGTCCAGCACAATCGAGCGCTTGTTGCGGTTGTTGTTGAGGAAACTGGCGGAAAACCCGCCGCGCCGGTTCGCCGAGGCGCGCGTATGGTCGCCGCCCTGCGGGTTCTCCACCTTGATTACGTCCGCGCCCTGGTCGGCCAGGATCATCGTGGCCAGTGGCCCCGAGATGTTCGAGGTCAGGTCGATGATGCGGAAGCCATGCAGCGGTCCCGGTGGGGGCATGGAGAACTCCTCGGCGTTGCTGCGCCGGACGATCCCCGATGCGGCGGGGTCCGGCAAGAGCAGGCCAGTCGCAGGGCGGAATGGTGCGCCCGGAGGTTGCTCCTGTTGGGAACCTCTCCCCCCTGTCATTGTGAGGCGCTCCGCGCCTCGCGATGACAGGGGGTGGCGTTTCCAGTCAGCCGGAAGATGCGCTAGCGAACCGCCTCGTCATGCACCACGAACAGCGCCCGCAGATCGGCCGGCGGATGATAGTCCCGCGCCGTAGCTTCGAACCGCAGCCTGCTGGTCTCGCGCAGCTTGAGCCCCGTGCACAGGCTGATCAGCCCGACGTTGCCACCCGCGAACAGGGGCCCCGAGGGCAACCGCCCGCCTTCGATCGTCAAGTGGAACGTGCCGATCGGACCATCCCACGTGGCGGCGGTGCTGAGAATATAGGCGACTTCGTAGCCCGTCGCCGGATGACCAGGCGTGGCAAAGCCGCGCAATGCCCGGTCCGTCGCCGGATCGATGCAGAAAGCATGCTCCAGATCGCCGGCACCGGTGCCGGTCCAATGTCCGTCGATCTTCTCCACAAAATTGAAGCCGAGCATGGGACGGTAGCTATGCTCGATCACGGTCACGCCCGGGGGGAAAATCTGCTCCCAATGAAATCTGATGCGGGTGGCCCATTGTGCCACGTCGGGCGAGGCGGGGTCGCCGGGTTCCGCTGGCTTGATCGCGCCGGCATCCAGCAGACGCTGCCGCACCGCCGGCGCCAGAGTGCCCGGGTCGAACCAGCGCGGCTGCAACAGCAGCCGGGTGCCGCCCGCTTCGCGTAGCAGCGCGGACACGTCGCGCCCATCGGGCAACATGGCGCGGATGTCCAGTTCCGGCTGCACGGGCCGACCGTTGACGCGGACGGTGAAGTCGATGAAGCGGGGGTCGGTGACGTCGCCGGGCAACGCAACGTTCGCGCCGGATGGCGTCTCCCAACCGCCCGGCGTTAGCAGCGGCACATCGGGCAGCGGAAAGGCGACACGCAACGTTGCCGGTTCCGGACGGTCGTTGCGCATCTCGAAGCGCACCCAGATCTGCGCAGCCGACACTGTGAGGTCCTCGCGCTGCATGACGATGCCCGGCGCCTTGACGAACACCAGCCCGCCCGCCGCGAGCGCCGCCGCGCCATCGTCGGCCTGTGCCGGCGCGGTCAGCAACACCAGGCCACAAACGACACGTCGGATGACGCGGAAAACTGTTGCCGACACCGTGCCTCCCTGGTGATGCGAGTCGCGCCGCCGCATGGACCGGCCGGTGCGGCACCAACCGGTCCTTTATGCTAGCATACCGGATCGGCACAGGCATGGGCCGACCGTTGCGGCATGCGCCCGACGGCATTGGCTGGAGACACGATGTGACAACGGTTCGGGTGGTGTGCGGGCATGATTGTCCCGACATGTGCTCCTTGCTCGCGCATGTGGAGGATGGGCGTGTCGTCCGCGTCGAGGGCGATCCCGGTCAGCCGTTCACTGCCGGCTTCGCCTGCGGCAAGGTGAACCGCGACGCCGAGTTGGTGCATTCGCCGCAACGCCTGGCCACGCCGCTGCGCCGCACCGGCGCGAAGGGCGAGGGAAAATTCGCGCCGATCACCTGGGATGCGGCGCTCGATGAGATCACCGCGCGGTGGCAATCGATCATTGCCGAATCAGGGCCATTGGCAGTGCTCGGCTACGCCTACAGTGCCCATCAGGGCCTGATGAACCGAGGCCTGTTGAACGGGCTGTTCCACGCGCTTGGCACCAGCCGCCTGTGGGCCGGCACGGTATGCGACAGTTGCAGCGAGGCGGCGTGGGACGCGACCGTCGGGCCGATCGGCGGCGCCGACCCGGAATCGGTGACCGAGGCGGACCTGATCGTCTGCTGGGGCTCCGACCTGTTCGCCACCAACGTGCATTTCTGGGCGAAGGTGGAACAGGCGCGCAAACGCGGCGTACGGCTGGTCGTGATCGATCCGCGGCGCACGCGATCGGCCCAAAGCGCCGACTGGTATATTCCGATCCGCATCGGCACCGACGCGGCCCTGGCGCTGGGCGTCATGCACATCCTGGCACGCGACGGCAAATGCGACCGCGGTTATCTGGGGCAGCACACGCTCGGCTTCGACCAGGTGGAACGCGATGTGCTGCCGCGCTTCACCCCGGACCGCGTCGCGGCGACCACCGGCATTCCCGCCGCAGATGTGGAGCGCTTCGCCGCCCTGTATGGCGCTGCTGCGAAATCGTTCATCCGGCTTGGCTGGGGCATGACGCGCTTCACCCATGGCGGCCAGGCGCTGCGCAGCGTGGCGCTGCTGCCCGGCGTGACCGGCGCCTATGGCCGTTACGGCGGCGGCGCGTTGCTGGCCACCGCGGCGTCGTTCGCGTTGAACTACAACGCGGTGCGCAAACCGTCCGGCCCGGCAGAGACGCGCACGGTGAACCACACCCGGCTCGGCGAGGCGCTGCTGGACCTGCGCGACCCGCCGATCCGCGCGCTGTTCATCGCCGCGAACAATCCCGCCGTCACCTGTCCGGATAGCGCAAAGACCCGCGCCGGCCTGGCGCGCGAGGACCTGTTCACCGTAGTGCACGATCCCTTCCTGTCGGTGACCGCGCGTTATGCCGACATCGTGCTGCCGGCGGCGACATATCTGGAAACCGAGGACTTCTTCCGCGCCTACGGCACCTACTACATGCAATACAGCCACCGCGCCGTGGCACCGCAAGGCGAGGCATGGTCCAATCTGCGGCTGGCGCAAACCCTGGCCGCACGCATGGGCTTGCACGACCCGGTGTTCGGCATGTCGCAGCACGACATCCTGCGCGAACTGTTCCGCGGCGCGCATGGCGCGACAGCCGAGGTGAATGTCGATCGTCTGCCGGATGCGGGGCCGATCTCAATCGGACCGAAGGGCGGCCAGCCGTTCCGCACGCCCTCCGGCAAGCTGGAGTTCCACTCCGACACGCTTGCGTCGCAGGGCCTGCCGCCGATGCCCGACTGGCAACCCGATCCCGCCGAGGCCACCCATGCCGCACGCTGGCCGCTGCGATTGCTCACCGCGCCGGGATATTTCCAGAGCCACACAGCGTTTTCCGGCGTCGCCTTCCTGCGCGGGCGCGAAGGCGCGCCGTGCTGCGTGTTGCATCCAGCCGAAGCCGCTGCACGCGGACTGACCGATGGACAGCCTGTGCGGCTGTTCAACGAGCGCGGCTCGGTGGGACTGACATTGCATGTACGTGACGAGGTGCAGCCTGGGGTGGTGCTGGTGCCCGGCCAGCGCCCCGACGACGAGGCGGTGTCCGGCACGGTGAACATGCTGTGCAGCGACGATTTCACCGACATGGGCGCGGGTGCCACCTACCAAAGCACGTGGCTGGATATCGCGCCGTGGAATCCCTCTCCCGCCATCGCGGGAGAGGGATCATACGTTGACTCTCCCCGCATCCCCCGTTGAAGCTTCGCCCGGGAGTCTTCCAGGCTTGGAGTAATGAATGACATCTGGGTTGGCGCAAACCGCGCCGCCGTTGCCGGAACACGCTCCCGGACGCGGCGCCGCAAGGCTGGAACGCACAGGCGTCGGGCTGCTGCTGTGGACCGGCATCGCGCTGATCGCCGTGCCGCTGCTGCTCACCCTCTATCTCAGCGTGTTCGACGAGAAGCTCATTCTGTTCCCTCCGCACGGCTACACGCTGGCCTGGTACGCCGCGATCCTTCCCAATTTCGCGCAACCCGTCCTCACCAGCATCGAACTCGGCGCGGCAGCGGTCGTCGGCAGCCTGCTGCTGGGGATTCCCGCCGGCATCGGCCTGTCACGCCATCGCTTCCGCGGCCGCGGCGCGGTCTCCACCTTGCTGCTGGCGCCGTTGACCGTGCCCGGCATCGCGCTCGGTCTGGCGATCTACGTGATGCTGGTGACGATCGATGAGCAGTTGGGCTCGATGATCACCGGCTCGATGGTCGGGCTGGTGCTGGCGCATGTGATGATCGCCACGCCATGGGTGGTGCGGCTGTGCCTCGCCAGCCTGACCAACCACGAGCGCAGCGCCGAGGAAGCTGCCGCCAGCCTTGGCGCCAACCCGCTCACCGTGATCTGGCGCGTCACGCTGCCGGCGATGCGCCCCGGCATCATCGCCGGCGCGCTGTTCGCCTTCGTCATTTCGTTCGAGAACCTGGAATTGGCGCTGTTCCTCACCAGCCCCGGCGTCACCACGCTGCCGGTCGCCGTGCTGCAATATCTCGAATACCACATCGATCCGCTGGTCTCCGCCGTCGCCGTCGCGCAGACCGTCGGCATCGCCGCACTACTGCTGGTGCTCGACCGCTTCATGCGCCTCGGCCGGATCGTGCGATGACCAGCTCCGCTGCACTGACGTTGCAGGGCCTGACGAAGCATTTCGGCGCGCATGCCGTGG
>JBEKNT010000153.1:0-14028 GCA_049522565.1 Acetobacteraceae bacterium | reverse complement strand
CGATCATCGGCCACCGGCCTGCGACGGACGCGACGTCGGCTGCCGCATCGGGCCGTGGCGCGGTCCGGCTGGCCGCGGAGGGGTCGAAAGTTGGTAATGGCGGCGCGGCATGGTGCAGGGGGGGTGTACCACGCGGCACGAAATACCGCTCAAGTTGCTACCGACGGATTCGCTCGCTGTCGTGCGGGAGTCGAACGGGCCGTCCGGAGGCAGAACTTCGTATTGCTGTGGTGCAACATGTACGCTTGAAATGTACCATGCCGCGCGGCCGATTGGGTTGAACGGTCCACTTGAGGTGTCCAGGTGGCAGTGAAATTTTCCAACTGCCGAAGGGATTTATCCGCCGTCGGGTGGCCGGGAATTGCCACCTCCGGCGCCGTGGGCCGATTGTGTTGGTGGGTTTCCGGGCAGCGGAGAATGTGAAGTTTCGTCGATCGTTCAAGCAAATCGTTTTCCGGTTAAAATCGCCATAACGCACTCTGGCGGTTTTTTGTTGCCTTTGCGGCAAGTCGCGGCCTAGCCTGCCGCGCCAAGGTTGCGCAGGGTCTCGGAGCACCGTAGGGGACAGCGATGCAGCCCACCCGCCGATCTCGCCATCGGGACGGATCGTGCGCGCGGTTGCCGCCTGGCTGCTCCGCCAACTGGCCCGGCTGATGCGAACTGGCGATCCTGCTGCCACCGTCGATCGCTTGTTTACATCGCGACATGTCAAAGATCTGCGACTGATCATCGCCGGGGCACTGCTCAGCCTTGGTGTCAGTGTGGCGCTTTGTCTGTTTTATGCTGCTGAACAGGCAAAAATCGCTGGGCCATGGGACGTCCTCGGCGCCGCAAAGTTCCTGGCGGCCGCCGTATTCTACGCAAGCCCGGTGGTCGGTGTGGTTGGCGGGATCATGGCCTGGGTATACCGAATCGGTAGCGCGAGGCTTGGCGTTGTCGACCTGTTTGCATGCGAGATCAGCACACTCTGTCGAATTGCGCTGGTGGTCGATACCGTCCACCGTAATATCGAATTATTCGACCGCGGCCCAGCGGTCGGACCGGCAAGCGGTGGAAGCCTCCCGACGAATGCCATTCGTTTCACATCACAGGAGAACTATTTCCCGGTTTTCGAGAGCAACACACGAGACTTGCAAAGCCTGGAGGCGAGAGTTGTCATCAACATAACCGAATTCTATACGTATATGAAGATGGTTCGTGATTTGATGCGGTCACGGACCGAATCGCCACCCGGCGACAGCGAGTCGGCCACGCATTACGGCAAGAATCTGCCTGCGATGGCTTGGCACGAAACGGCGCGCGATCTGATTTACATGTTGTTCCTTAGCCTGGAAAGCGCGAGGAAATCAATCAATGACCTTGTCGAATTCCAACCAGAGCACGCAGAACGTACTATAGTAATCATGATCAGCGAGTTGGAAGCTTACCGATTCCTGCTGAGTGCGTTCATTCAAAAGAACGATATGCGATGGCGCCGCCTTTTGCTCCGGTGGGAGCATTACGAGGTCCAGATACCTGATCTCTGTTCCAGAGTGCCAAAGGAGATGCACAATGCGGCGGCTAAGGTGAAGCAAGCGGAAGTACACAAGGCTTCCACCGACCCGGAAATTCTTGAAGCGTTGAAGAACGAGCATCAAGAGTGGAAGGCAGCAAACGAGCTTCTGCCCGATCTACGGCAGCGCTATGAGTGCGCGAGGACGGCAGCAACCAAACGGCCCGCGGTCGCAATCCCTGCGCCCTGACCCGGCTCCCAGATCGCGGCCGCACATTCATCTTCAAACGACAGGTATGGGTTGGAGTCCGGCCTCCGACCCGGCAGCGCTGACGGTCCGGTCTCCGCCCTGCCCAAACCGTCAACCCGACCCATTCTCCACATCGCGCAACACGCCAAGAACCACCCCAGCCAGCGTGCCGGCCGCAATCGCCATCATGGCCGTGAGCGTCATCGCCGATCCGTACAACCCGAACGCCGTAACGATCAGCACGGCGGTCGGCATGATCCACAGCCGGTCGATATGGAACTCGCGCTGGCGAACCATCCGCACCGCCAGCAACCCCGCCGCGAGCGTCGCGAGGATCACGCCGAAGGCCATGCCACGTCTCCCGTGTTGCGGCCGGGTCGCGCCCGCCCAAGATTGACCGCGCCATCGGCCCGCCCAGGCCCGACAACCGCGACCGACACTTCGATGCCGGTCACGCGCGCGCCGCCGGATGATGGCGTCCGCGGCGTCGGCCGTGCCATTCCACCGCCGCCGGGATCAGCAGGAACCACGCCCAACGCGCGTCGCGCACGTCGATCTGGGCGAGCACGCCGGACAGCACGAATACCGCGGCCACCCGCAACGGCCCCGCCAGGCTGCGGCGGCGAATGAGCGGATCGAGCCCGGAGGGAACCAGCCGGTCCCCAACGATGGCATAGCCCCACAGCGCGGCCGACAGCAGCGCCGCACAGGCCATCGTGCCGTCGTACAGCGCATAGGCGGTGGCGTTCGGGTGCTCGCTCAGCACCGAGCTGGCGAACGGCACGAAGCCGATCGTCATCAGGAACAGCATGTTCAGCCAGATCAGCCGCGCATCGCAACGGCGGATGTAGGTGAACCGCATGTGATGGACGTACCAGAACTCGCCGACCACCAGGAAGCTCAGCCCGTAGGCAACGATTTTCGGTGCGATCGAGAGCAACGCCGCGGCCAGCGCGGCGCTGTCGGCCGAGGCCGGCAGCTCTGGCAGCCGGATATCCAGCACCAGCAGGGTGATCGCAATGGCGATCACGCCGTCGCTGAACATGACCAGCCGCTCGGTGCCCGAAGCAGCCTCGGCGCTGTCGATCCCCTCCGCCATGCGGCGCTTCCCCATTGGCATGTTCGCGGTTGGCCGGCAGAATACGAGCATTGCCTGGATTCTCCTACTCGCATCGGGGCGAAGGAGTGCCACGATGGCGCGGGCACGAAGCTCCGTTGTTGAGACACGCAGAAAACCGCATCAAGCGCGCGCCGTTGTCACCGTCGCAACGGTCTTCGCAGCGACTGCTCGCATTATCGAGCGACAGGGGCGCAGGCCGGCCATGACACGAGTGTTGCCTCGGGGCGGCTTGAAGCACTTGTTTCCCCGTGCGTCGTTAACGCCGACAGGATCTGACCCGGTCATCTATCGCGGCACCTGGGCCGGGTAGATGGCCGGTTCAAGGCCCGGCGACGGCGACGGCAGCAGCCGGCGCGAACCTACCGGGTTTCAATCGTTCGGCCGGCTGGCGTAACGCCGACCGTTCTACGATGGCCGCGCCGCGGCCTTGATCATGTCCGCGCCCTTTTCCGCAATCATGATCACCGCCGCGTTGGTGTTGCCCGACACCAGCGTTGGCATGATCGACGCATCGACCACGCGCAGCCCGGCAACGCCGTGCACCCGCAGCTCGTCGTCCACCACGGCCATCGGATCCTGCCCCATCTTGCACGTACCGGTGACGTGATACGTGGTCTGCCCGTTCAGTCGCGCGAACTCCAGCAGCTCGTCGTCGGTCTGGTATTTCTCACCGGGGTTCATTTCAAACGCGCGATAGCGATCGAGCACCGCGTTGTTGACGATGCCGCGGCCGATCTTCATGCCGGCGACAATGGTCTGGCGATCCAGTTCCTCGGCCAGGAAGTTCGGCCGGATCGCCGGCGTCGCCGCAGGATCGGCCGACTTCGTATGGATCGAACCCTTCGATTCCGGCCGGCACTGATACACCGTCAGCGTCATGCCCGGCTCGTTCTCCAGCACGCGGGTCTGCGCGTTGCCGTAGCTCGCATGGGCGAAATGGTACTGCACGTCCGGCACCGCCAGCTCCGGCCGCGTCTTCACAAAGCCATAGACGATGCCGGCGGTGAAGGTGAGCACCCCACGATGCTGTGCATAGTACTTCACCACCTCCTTCATCAGCGCCACGCCGCGCGTCTGCTCATTCAGCGTGACCGGCAGCCTGACCCGCCAGTTCATCCGCGGCGCATAGTGGTCGCGGTAGTTCTCGCCGACACCGCGCAGTTCGTGCTGCACGGCAATGCTGGCGGATTGCAGCACCTCCGGCTGGCCGATGCCGGACAGTTCCAGCAGATGCGGCGACTTCACAGCGCCGGCCGCGAGGATCACCTCGCCGCCGCAGCGCGCCTCGCGCGCCTGGCCGCGCTGCGTCCAGACGACACCGACGGCGCGCTTGCCATTGAGCAACACGCGCGCGGCGAGGGCTTCGGTTTCGACGCGCAGGTTGGGGCGGCGCCGCGCCGGGTCGAGAAAGGCGCGCGCCGCCGACCAGCGGCGGCCATCCTTCTGCGTCACCTGGTAGTAGCCGAAGCCCTCCTGCGCACCGTTGTTGTAGTCCGGGTTTCGAGAAAACCCCTGTGCCACGGCAGCGTCGATGAAGGCATCCGTCAGTTCGGCGCGTTCGCGCATGGCGGCGACGTTCAGCGGGCCGCCACGGCCGCGGCTGTCGTCGCCGCCGGGTTCGTAATGCTCGGATTTCTTGAAATAGCGCAGCACCGAATCATACGACCAGCCGCGATTGCCGAACTGTGCCCAGGTGTCGTAGTCGAGCGGATTGCCGCGCACATACAGCATGCCGTTGATCGAGCTCGATCCGCCGAGCGTCTTGCCGCGCGGAATCGGGATCGAACGGCCGGCGACGTTGGGATCCGGCTCGGTGGCAAACGTCCAGTTGTAGCGTGGATCGTTCAGCAGCTTGGTGAATCCGGCGGGGATGTTGATCCACATGGAGTCGTCGGGCGGCCCAGCTTCCAGCAGCAGCACTTTCGTGGCCGGACTCTCGGTAAGCCGGTTGGCCAGGACGCAGCCGGCCGAGCCGGCGCCGACGATGATGTAGTCGTATTCAGGCATGACGTTCCCCCTTCACCGGCGGAAGGTAGCGGGGGACCGGGTGCGGCGGAAGGTGCGGACGTGCTTCGCACAGGCGCGGTGCGGCTTGATGGATGACGATGATGACTGTGCGGTCAGGCGATGCCCCACCATGGACGCATCGCTTGACGGCACGCCGGCCCGGTCCCCCCGTCATGCCGGCCACCGGGTCAAGGGCCCGGTGGCAGGCTCCGGTCGGCAGCCACGACGATGCTGCTCTCACGCAAGAAAGAACCTACGCAGGTGGTAGTGGCGGGCGGGCGTGGATGGCGGGTCTTGCATTGGGCATGATGTCATTCCCGGTTCAGGGGGGCTTGGATGGGTTTCGGATGCGAACTGGCCGCACCCGATCCGACGGAGCTGTTATCGGGTGGTTGTGGTGCTGGTATCTCGAGTTGTCGTGACCGCGACCGGTGCCGGATAGGTCGTCGTTTTCGATTCGCTGTCAGACGCCACGCCGTTGCTATTGCTGTAGGTCGTCCCGCTGGTGTCGGTCCGCGTTCCGTCGGCGCCAATCGACTTCGTGGTGGTCGCGGTGCTCAGGGTGCCCGGCGGCGGTGCGACAAGGGTCGGAACAGTGGTTGTCGTCGTCTGCGACGTTGTCGACTGCGCCAGGGCAACACCGGTCATCATGCCGAGCGCCGCGGCGCCGGTCAGCAGAAATCTGGTCATTGTGTACCTTTCGGGAAGCGGTTTGCCGGGGCATTTGCCGCGGCATCGTGGTCGATCAATCGGCGGAGCGAACGATAGCGGCCGGTTGGCGCACAGCGCCGTGACCTGGCCGCGGGCATGCGCGGCCACAGAGCCGATTGCATGGTTTCACTCCAAATGCTTCTTTGAAGTAATGGGTCACGTGCCCAAGCACCTGACCGCAGGTGCGATGGCCGCCTGGATGCGTGAGTCGCGCAACGCTTCTGAAAATTGCCTTCCGCGCCCGCATGCGCGCAGATTGCAGGTCGCGGGTCAAGCGAAATATCCCGGAGACCTAAAATAAATCCTGTCCCATCCGATGTGCACGAAGACTCCTTGGCCGCCGGCATGCGAAACCATCAGTCATTTGTGCTCGATCTGGCCAGCATCAATATTACCTCGAAGGAATCGTCCCTTACCATGCCCAGCGCCGGTTTATTCACTATTTCGTGATATTGTTATTATCATGGCGAGACTCTTTCTATGATTGGCAGACACATCTTGTATCGGCAATAATCATCGCCAGATGCGATGATAGTCCCGCTCGATAGGACGGCTGCTATCCTGCCGAATTCCATGACCTCTTGCAGCCGGGTTTATCGTCCGGTGTGGCAGGGTCTGGACCGGCCGGTGACGGGGTCAATCGCCATCCTTCCCAAAATCATTGCACCGACGCATGCGGCACATTGCTTCTTGCGACGCGCGTATTCGATGGCGCGCCATTCGGCAACGCGTCTGCTGGAGATCCAAAATGGGAACCGCCCTGGTCACGCCGCGGCTGCTGTCACTCGCCCTTATGGGTTGCGTCGTTGACGCCGGGTGGCGGCGACCGCGGCTATGGCGATGGCGGCCATGCCGAATTCCACTCAGGTTACGGAGAGCACAGGAACTGATCCCTCTGACACCCATTCCGCATCCGGCGCTCGCCGCTGGTTCCATATCGGGTGGACGATGCCAAACGGTCGTGCCAAGAGACCCACCACCCGACGTCGAAGAAGGAAGCAGAAACCATGGGACTGGTTCTCATCATCGTCGTGTTGGTGCTGATATTCGGCGGCGGAGGTGGCTACTACGGCTACAGCCGATACGGCGGACGCGGTGCCGGCGGCATTCTCGGCGTCGTGCTGATCGTTCTCCTTGTCGTCTGGCTGCTCGGTGGGGTGAATTTTGGCCATTATTGAAGCGGTGGGCCGCGTGTTCCACGCGGACCGTGGATGAGATGGTCATAGACCGGACTGGCTCCGGGCCCGCATTCAGCGCCTCCCGCCAATCAGCATTGAGACCGCACATTCCCCAGTCGAACCGCAGCGTCCCTTAACGGGACGGCGGAACCATTGTTCGGACGACTGATCGCATGCCTAAGAGATGCAGCACCGGTGACGCGGACGGATGCATTTCTCCAACCTTTCCCGTCCCAGCGAGGCTAGCATGACCATCTCCCACCGCATGAATTTCCGCAGCCTGCTGCTTGCCGCAACCATTTTTGCGGGTCCGCTGGCCGCGGTCACCGCGGTCCCGGCGGTGGCGCAGGTGGCGTGCGGCATCTCGGCACAGACCGCGCCGCCACTCCTGCCGGTCTACGCGCAACCGCCGATCCCCGAGGTCGGCTATATGTGGACCCCGGGCTACTGGGCCTATGGGCAGGTTGGCTACTACTGGGTGCCGGGCACCTGGGTTCAGCCGCCGGTCGTTGGCGTGCTGTGGACCCCGCCTTATTGGGGTTGGAGCAATGGCGCTTATGCCTTCAATCAAGGCTATTGGGGACCGCATGTCGGCTTCTACGGCGGCGTCAATTACGGTTATGGCTACGGCGGCAGCGGCTACGACGGCGGCCGCTGGGACGGCGGCAACTTCGCGTACAATCGCTCCGCCAACAATTTCGGATCGGTCAATGTCCAGAATGCCTACGAAAAGCCCCTGATCGTCAACAACCACACGAATGTCAGCTACGTGGGCGGCGAGAACGGGCTCAAGGCGGAACCGACCGCCGAGGAACGCGTGGCGGACAATGACAAGCACACACCCCTGACCGCGGAGCAGACGAGGCATATAACGGCGGCCGCCAGTGACCCGGCTTTCGCGGCGAGCCACAACAACGGACATCCGGCGCTCGCCGCCACGTCACGTCCCGCGGAATTCGGAACCGCGGCTGCGGCGCGCCCGCTGCCTGCCGGCACCGCCGAGCATGCGGCCGAACCCGCCGCCAATGAGCACCCGGCTGAACACGCCACTGTCGAGCACCAGGCCGAACATGCGGCCGAACCTGCCGCCGGTGCGCATCCCGGTGAACACGCCGCTATTGAGCACCCGGTTGAACACGCCGCCGAGCCTGCCGCTATGGCTCGCCCTGCCGAGCATGCGGCCGAGCCCACGGCGGCGCGTCCGGCCGTTGCACACGCGGTCGAGCGTCCCGCGGAGCGCGCTCCCGCCCATCCGGCCGTTGCGCACCCGGAAGAGCGGGCGGCCGTACATCCCGCGGTAGAGCACGCGGCTGCTCCGCGTGCGGCTCCGGCCCATGAGGAAAGACAGGAGGAGCGGAGATAACCCGCCGGAACGCTGTCTTGGCACAGCGGCCGGCGGCTCCGTCGGCGGCCGGCATCTTGTCATCGTATCGATCGGCGGCGCGAGCGGCGCCGTCGACCGTGCGGCGCCCAGCCGCAACGGCGCCAACCCGGGCCGTACGGTCGAACCGCCGAAGCACACCAGTCATCCAGCCCAATACCGCAGGACACTGACCATGCGCAAAACGGTCTCGATCGCCCTGATGCTCCTCACGCTGATGAGCGCGGCATCCTTGCTGGGTGCCTGCCACGCCACCGCCACCGCCGGCGCCGGCGAGGACATCTCTGCCACCGGCGACGCGATCACGCACAGCGCCGACCAGCACACACCGTAGCCGCCGGCGCGTTCGGTGATGATCGTCCGAACGCGCAGCGTCTGCGCCATCCGACGAACGACTCGGGCCCGACACGACGTCACGTGGGCGGCAGCCTTAGCTAGCCTCGCCGGCTCCCTCGATCGCCCCGGCCAGCCGTCGCGAGAGCGCCTCCGCCGCGTCCTCCGGCACATTGGTGAAGCTGAGCAGTAGCCCCTGGCCGCAATCGTGCGCCAGCGCGAGGCTGGACAGGGCAGTGGGCGCCAACCCCGCTGCGGCGGCGCGGCGCGCCAGCGTGCCGTCATCCGCCGCGCCGGGGAAGCGGGCCAGCAAGTGCATCCCGCCGGCCTCCAGTTCCAGCGCTACGCGGTCGCCGAACACCGCCGTCAACGCCGCCGCCAGGGCGCGCCGCCGCGCGCCATACAGCGCGCGCATGCGGCGCAGGTGGCGAGCGAAGTGGCCCTCCGCCATGAACGCCGCCACCACCCGCTGCTCCAGCGACGGCAGGCCGAACGACCAGAGTCGGCTGGCGCGCGCGAAAGCCTCGGCGAGTTCGTCCGGCACCACGAGGTAGCCGAGCCGCAGAGCCGGAAACAGCACCTTGCTGAAGCTGCCGGCGTAGAGCACCCGGCCGCCGCGATCCAGGCTCTTCAGCGCCGGCAGGGGATGGCCGGTGTAGCGGAACTCGCTGTCGTAGTCGTCTTCCAGCACCCAGGCGCCGGCCTCCGCCGCCCAGGCCAGCAGCGCCAGCCGGCGCGGCAGCGACAGCGCGACGCCGAGCGGGCTCTGATGCGTCGGCGTTACCACCGCCAGCTTGGCGCGCGGCGCGGCGACCACTCCGGCGGCAACGCGCAGCCCGTCGCGGTCCACCCGTACGGGCACAAGATTTCCCCCCGCCGCCTCGAGCGCCTGGCGCGCGAGGTGATAGCCGGGGTCCTCCACCCAGACGGCGTCGCCGGCGCGCAGCAGCATCCGCGTCGCCAGCGCCAGCGCCCCCTGGTAACCGGCGGTCACCAGCACCTGGTCGGGGGAGCACAGGATGCCGCGCGACACACCGAGATAGGCGGCGATCGCCTCACGCAGGGGGCGCAATCCGGCAGGATCGGGGTAGGCCAACGCCTCGGCGCCGAGGCTGCGCGCCGCGCGCACGGTCAGGCTGGTCCACAGCTTGCGCGGGAACGCGTCGAGCGCCGGCAGCCCCATGCGGAACGGCAGCGGCCCCGCCGGCGGCTCCACGCGCCGCGCCGCGAACGGCATGCGTCGCTGGGCGGGCGGCGCGGCACGGCCGGCAAGCTCCGGGGAGACGATCGTGCCGGCCGAGCCGCGCGGCACGACGACGCCCTCGCCGATCAGCACGGCGTAGCCGGCATCCACTGTACCGCGCGCGACGCCAAGCTGCCCGGCCAGCGACCGGGCCGAGGGCAGCCGGGCGCCGGGCGCCAGCACGCCGGCGGCGATCGCCGCGCGCAGCCGGGTGGCGATCTGCAGGTGCAACGGCCCGGTCACGGTCCGGTCGAGAACGATGGGAGCGGTCATGGCCCAGTCCGTATGCCGGTTCTTGGCTCTCGCGGGTAGGCCAATCGTCAACCAGATGGGCGCAGAACCCCTGGATCGGAGGAATTCGCATGACGAGCACTCGGCTGAACCTGACCGAGGTCGCGCCCGACGCCTATGCCGCCCTGACCGGCGTGGAGCGCACCATCCAGACATCTGGCCTGGAGCAATCGCTGATCGAGTTGGTGAAAATGCGCGCGTCGCAGATCAATGGCTGTGCGTTCTGCCTGGACATGCACAGCCGCGACGCCCGCCGGCACGGCGAGACCGAGCAACGCCTGTATCTGCTGAACGCCTGGCGGGAAGCGCCGGGCTACAGCGCGCGAGAGCAGGCGGCGTTGGGCTGGACGGACTGCCTGACGCTGGTCGCGTCGCGCGGCGCGCCCGACGCGGAGTACGAGGCGCTGACCCGACAGTTCTCACCGGCCGAGATCGTCAACCTGACCACGCTGATCGGCATGATCAACCTGTGGAACCGCCTTGCGATCGGCCTGCGCATGCAGCCGGCGGCGGGTCAGGCGACGCCGCCGCATGCGGCCAAAGCCAAAGCCGCCTGACGGCAGGACGCCGCTGGTGAGTGTGACGCTTCGAGCCGGGCCTTTGCCGTGTCATTGCCAGCGCAGCGAGGCAATACCCCGCGTGCATTGATGCGACACCTCGGGGGAAATTGCTTCGCTCCGCTCGCCATGACGCCGTAGGCTACCAGGTCCATCCGTCACGATCGCTACACTGGAAAGGCTTCGATTCGGACGGGCGCATGCCATTGTGCCGCCAACCACGGAGGCCACGGATGCACGCGATCCTGCTCCTGATCTGTAGTCCCAAGGGTCCCGCTGCCTACAGCCGCCTGGTGTCGCAGGAGGTCGCCGACCGTCTGGCCTCGGCCAATTCGGGCGCGGTGGTAATCCGACGCGACCTCGCCGCCGACCCGCCGCCGCTGCCCGACGCCGGCTTCAGCGCCGCCGTGCTCAGCGCCGCGCCGGCGGACGATCCGGCCTTCATCGCGTCGGAAATCCTGATCCGGGAGCTGGAGGCCTGCGCCGCGCTGGTGATCGGCACGCCGATGCACAACTACACCGTCCCCGCAGTGCTGAAGGCGTGGATCGACCAGATCGTCCGGATCCATCGCACCTTTCGCAGCACGCCGTCCGGCAAGGTCGGCATGCTGCCCGACCGCCCGGTCTTCCTGGTCGCCGCTTCAGGCGGGTGGTTCACGCGTCCGTCGCCTGCGGGGACGCCGGCCCAGCCGGACTTCCTGACGCCCTACCTGCGCGCCGCGCTCGGCACCATCGGCCTGACCGACGTCAACATCATCGCGCTGGAGGGGCTGACGCGCGGCGCGGACCAGGTGGCGCTGGCACTGGAAGCCGCGCGAGCGAGGCTGGCCGAACTGGTGCCGCCACCGCCTGAGCGCTGAGCGTGTTCCCGCGCTATGGGTCGATGACCTGCCGGTACGTCGCTATGGCAGAAGCGAACCCGGCCGCCACCTTCTCCGCGGCCCGAACAGCCGGATCGGCGTCGTCCGGATCGAACGTATCGTAGGCGTGTGCTGCAAAATGCCGGAACTTGCGAGTCCGGTCGGCGGCATGCTCCAGGTCCGGCGACAGGATGGCCGGCCGGTCCGCGGTGCCCCGCGCGGCCCGGTGGATCAGATCGGCGTGCCACTGGCGGCCGCTGGGCGCCTCTTCCCCTTGGATCTCAAGGATGCGCAGCAGCACCTTTTCCAGGGACGTATGACCGGCGTGCATCGCGTGCATGAAGGCCATGCGCCGAGTGTAGCCGTCTATTGTGTCGTCGTGCATGCCGACCTCGCGATAGATCCGGATTGCGAGGGAGAAATGGTGCACAGCGGCAGTGGTGTCCGCCTCGATGTCGGACCAGCGCGCGTCGCTCATGCCAACACCTGCAAGTCCGGCGCGACGCGTTCCCGGAACCGGCCCTTGCACGAGGAAAACGGCGTGATGTCCGGCTCCAGGTGGCGCTCGAAGCAGGCCCGCTCGGCGAAGCTCCAGGCGTCGTCGAGGGCGTCGGGCGGGAAATCCACCAGAATGTCCACGTCGCTGTCGTAGCGCATCGTGCCACGCGCGGCGGACCCGAACAGCAGAAAGCGGCCGCCATGCGCCCTTGCATAGTCGATTAGCGCCGCCCGCAGGCTCTCCACCGCCTGCCGCCGGCGTTCTGCCTCGGCCGCTTTGCGCTCCGTCAGGGTCACGATCCGGTCCATGCCCGGATTTATGCTGCACTCACGCCGCGAACTCAAACCAGGACCGCAGCCCAGGGCAAGTCAGGGCTCCGCCGTTGGCGGAAACCGGGGGGCAGCATCCCATGTCCGCTAGCTTGAGGCCAATTCGAGCACGGATGGACCTTCTGTGTCATGGCCGGCCCATGGGTCGGGCCACAGGCCCGCCCGAGGGCAGGCTCCGGCCGGCCACCCACGACTTGCTGTGCCGTGCGCTGCAAAGTGATGGGTCACCGGGCCAGGCCCGGTGATGACACCTTGGGGTAGACCGTCGGCCAAACGACGTAAGTTGGCGCCTGTGGGGCAGCACCCGTTGGTGGGGGTCCAGGAGCTTTGCCACTGGCCATTCTTCACTCACCCGATTGCCCGGGACCGCCGAACCCGCGTTGACCATGCCCCTTCGCAAGCGTAAGGAACCCTGACGGCCCGGCGCCGCCAGGGCACCGGAGGCAACTGGAGCGATCCGTGAGAGACGTACGCGACGCGCTCATGGTAGCGCGCAACACGGACGGCAAGCTGGTCAGCCGCCCGCTTTCCCCCCACCTGCAGGTCTGGCGCTGGCCCATCGCCATGGCGACGTCGATCTCGCACCGCGTCACCGGCGTAGGCCTCGGCTTCGGCACGCTGCTGCTGACCTGGTGGCTGGTCGCCGCCGCCACCTCGGACAACGCGTTCGCCTGGGTGCAGTGGTTCCTCGGCACGCCGATCGGCATACTCTGTCTGTTCGGGTGGTCGCTGTCGCTGTTGCTGCACCTGTGCAGCGGCATCCGCCACCTGTTCTGGGATACCGGCTTCGGCTTCGAACCGCGGGCCTATCGCCTGAACTCCTGGATCGTGTTCATCGTCGCCGGCGCGGCAACGTTGCTGATCTGGATCGTCGGCCTGGCGATCTGGTGGTGAGGAAATCCCATGCCTGACGCAAATCGCGCCCCCCGTGTCGACATCCTGCGCTCGCAGCTTGGGCGCGCGCGCGGCCTCGGCGCGGCGCATGAGGGCACCGGCACCTGGCTGGCCCACACGCTGACCTCGATCGCCCTGGTGCCGCTGACGCTGTGGTTCATCTGCGGCATGATCCGCATGGTCGGCGCCACCCGTCAGGACGTCGCCGACTGGCTCGGCAGCCCGCTGGTCCTGGCGCTGATGCTGTGCCTGCTGCTGATGACCTTCTACCACATGCGGCTCGGCCTTTCGACGGTGGTCGAGGATTACGTCCACCAGCCCGTCCTGCGGCTGACCGCGCTGCTGACGATCAAGGCCGCGACCTTCTTCCTGGCCCTGGCCTGCATCGTCTCGGTCCTGCGGCTCGGCCTGTAGCGCCAGGAGACCTCGATGAACGCGATCACCCTGCCCTCCTCGCGCGCCTACAACATCGTCGATCACACCTATGACGTGGTGGTGGTGGGCGCCGGCGGCTCCGGCCTGCGCGCCACCTTCGGGATGGGCGCCGCCGGCCTGAAGACCGCCTGCATCACCAAGGTGTTCCCCACCCGCAGCCACACCGTCGCGGCCCAGGGCGGCGTCGCCGCGTCGCTTGGCAACATGGGCGAGGACGACTGGCGCTGGCACATGTACGACACCGTGAAAGGGTCGGACTGGCTGGGCGACCAGGATGCCATCGAATACATGTGCCGCGAGGCGGTCACCGCGGTGTACGAGCTGGAACATTTCGGCGTGCCGTTCAGCCGCACCGAGACGGGCACGGTCTACCAGCGGCCGTTCGGCGGCCACATGACCAAGTTCGGCGACGGTCCCCCGGCCAACCGCGCCTGCGCCGCCGCCGACC
>JBEKNT010000152.1:0-14205 GCA_049522565.1 Acetobacteraceae bacterium | reverse complement strand
AAGGGCGAGGAGAGAACGGCGGCGTGCCGACCGGAGCAGCGCCACCCTCGACGCTTCGCGTCTTGACCTCGCCCACTCCCGCGGGAGAGGTTTTTTTCGCGCTGTCGCGGGAGAGGTATTTCAGGCACGTTCCAGGAAGCGGTCCAGGACGCGCTTTTCGCCGGCTTTGTCGAAGGCGACGTCCAGCTTGTCCTCGTCCGCCGCCTTCACCACGCCGTAGCCGAATTTTTGGTGGAACACCCGCGCGCCCACCGGAATGGCGTCGGCCCGCGCCGGACGCACCGGCTGTTCCCACGCCTCGACCACCCGCGTCCGCCGCGCCACCAGGGGGAACTGCCCGGAGAAAGTCGTCGCCGCGGCAATCCGCGCATCACGCGCCAGCGCGGCCGAGCCCGCGCGTTCCACCTGCTCCTCCGGCAGTTCGTCCACGAAGCGACTGGGGATGCTGGTCTGCCAGTTGGCGTAGATCCGGCGATTGGCGGCGTGGCTGACGATGGCGCGGCGGCGGGCGCGGGTCAGGCCGACATAGGCGAGCCGGCGTTCCTCTTCCAACGACTTCAGCCCGCCCTCGTCCAGCGCGCGCTGATTGGGGAACAGGCCCTCCTCCCAGCCGGGGAGAAACACCGTGTCGAATTCCAGCCCCTTGGCACCGTGCAGCGTCATCAGGTTGACGCGGTCGCTGCCGGCGTCCTCGTCGTTTTCCATCACCAGCGAGACGTGGTCGAGGAAGCCGGCCAGCGTTTCGAATTCCCCCAGGGCGCGGACCAGCTCTTTCAGGTTGTCCAGGCGGCCGGGCGCCTCGGGCGACTTGTCCTGCTGCCACATCGTCGTATAGCCGCTCTCGTCCAGCATGGTGGCAACAGCGACGACATGGCCCTCGGTTTCCGCCTGCGCTTTCCACCGGGCGAAGCCGCGCAGCAGATCGCCCACCTGTTCCTTCAGCTTGCCGCGCAGCCCGCCGGTCTCGATCAACCTGGCCGCGGCGGCGGCAAGCGGGATGCCGTCCGCCCGCGCCGTTTCATGCATGGAACGCAGCGCCGCTTCCCCCACACCGCGGCGCGGAACGTTGACGATGCGCTCGAACGCCAGGTCGTCGGCCGGCTGCACGGTGGCGCGCATATAGGCGACCGCGTCGCGGATCTCCTGGCGCTCGTAGAAACGCAGGCCACCGACCACGCGATAGGGCACGCCGATCAGGATCAGCCGCTCCTCGAAGGCGCGGGTCTGGAAACCGGCGCGCACCAGGATGGCGATCTCCGCCAGCGGGTGGCCGTCGCGGCGCAGCGCCTCGATACGCTCGCCGACCATGCGCGCCTCCTCGTCGGAGTCCCACAGCGCGACCACGGTGACCTTTTCGCCGCTCTGGGCGTCGGAGCGGCCGGGGCGCAGCGTCTTCCCAAGCCGGCCCTCGTTATGGGCGATCAGGCCGGAGGCGGCGGCGAGGATCGGCGCCGTGGAGCGGTAGTTGGCCTCCAGCCGGATGATCTTCGCACCGGGGAAATCCTTTTCGAAGCGCAGGATGTTTTCCACCTCGGCGCCACGCCAGCTATATATTGATTGGTCGTCGTCTCCCACGCAGCAAATGTTGCGGTGGGATTGGGCAAGTAACCGGAGCCACAAATACTGGATCAGGTTGGTGTCCTGGTATTCGTCCACCAGGATGTAGCGGAACATGCGATGGTACTGCTGGAGGATGTCGGGCTGGGTGCGCAACAATTCCGTCATGTGCAGCAGCAGGTCGCCGAAGTCCGCGGCGTTCAAGGCGCGCAGGCGTTCCTGATAGGCGGCATACAGGGCGCGGGCGCGGCCGGCGGCGAAATCGGTGTCCTCGGACGGGGTGATCCGGTCCGGGGTCAGGCCGCGATCCTTCCAGCGCTGGATCACCGCCATCAGTGCCTGGGGTGCCCAGCGCTTGGCATCGATCCGTTCGGCTTCCATCACCTGCTTCAGCAGGCGGAGCTGGTCGTCGGAATTGAGGATTGTAAAATTTCCCGACAGTCCGACCTGGCCAGCGTGACGGCGCAGCATTTTCGCGCAAAGTGCGTGAAAAGTGCCGAGCCACAGCCCCTCCGCGGGCCGGCCGAGGATGGCGCTCACTCTTTCCCGCATTTCGCGGGCGGCTTTGTTGGTGAAGGTGACCGCCAGGACTTGGCCGGGGAAGGCGCGGCCGGTGAGCAGGATATGGGCGAAGCGGGTGGTCAGCACGCGGGTCTTACCGGTGCCGGCGCCGGCCAGAACCAGCAGGGGGCCGTCCACGGTCTCGACGGCTGCGCGTTGCTCGGCGTTGAGGCGGGCGAGATAGTCGGTCATGCGGTGGGGAATCGGGCTGGCACGGGAGGAGCATAGCGAGAGGGCGGGGTGCGTTGCCAGTGGCGGCGGCATGCGACGGGTCGCGAGGCACATCCACCCCGCTTGCGCATTTCAGACGGGCATCTCATAATTAATGACATAATGATTGGAGGCGATTTTGCCATCGGTCGTGACCATCAATCGTCCTGAAGTCGTTGCTCTTATCGAAACTGCCGCGGCCAGGCTGACCGGCGGCAACAAGACGGAAGCCGTTGGCCTCGCGCTTCGGCGCTTGCTGGAGCAGGAGGCCCGGACTGGATCGCTGTTCGGCGCCCATCCAGGGTCCGTCCAGGTGCGTGATGGCGTGGATCTCACTGCTCCAACGCTGGAAGATGTCCCTGAAGCGGAAACCGGCAAAGAAATCGAGCGGTGACGGGCTCGCTGCTGCTGGACACCCATATCGCGCTTTGGCTGGACAGCGGCAGCACGCGTTTGCGGCCGACCACCGTGGCCCTGATCGAGGCGTGTTGGCGCGATGGCGGCACCATCCACCTGAGTGCGATCACCGCCTGGGAGATCGCGTTGCTGGTCGATACCGGCCGGATCGCGCTCGATGTGGCGGTGGAAGCATGGGTGGAACGCTTCCTCGCTCGCCCCGGAATCGTGGCGGTGCCGCTGTCCCTGCACGCCGCCTCCCGCGCCTACCGGCTGCATCATCTGGAGCATCGCGATGCGGCCGACCGGTTGCTGATTGCCACGGCGATCGAACTTGGCTGCCCGCTGGTCACCTATGACGAACGCATCACCCGTTTCGGGGAACGGCACGGCAGCCAGTACGGGTTCACCGCGTCCTTGTGACGGGCCGGCCGGGGGCGCGCCCATGCGTCGCGCGTTCGCGTGACCGGCGCGCGCAGCAGGGCAATCGTGCGTTCCTCCATGTCCGCCGCAGTCAGCTCGCCTCTGACGGCCTTTGACCAAAGCACGTTGATCGCCTCGGCCAGCCAATGGTCGGGCGCGTGGCGTGCGTCACACTGCAACAGAAGAGCGGCCTTCGCGCTGTGATCTTCCTCGACCACCCACTTCGCGGAAACCGAGGCATCGACGACAACCTGCCTCACGGGTTGCCGGCCGCATGATCCCGGTCCCGATCCTGCCGCACCAGGTCGGCGCTGTTGGTGGCCTGTGGCGGCGTCCGTGCCCGCAGCCGAGCAGCGGCCTCGGCGAAGGTTTCCGTCTCGGGCCGGAGGGCTTGTTCAAGGATGGCCCGGTGCTCGGCCTCGGCGGAACACCCGACCCGAGCAGCCCACCTGCTCCTCGATGCAGCAAGCGGCTGAGTCGTGGCCAACGATGGCAGAAACGTAAGTCTGACGGAGCGCCACCGTCGCTGCATCGACAACCAAGTCGCCCACCGGTAGGCACGGGAGCGCCAGCGAGGTCGTGCGGGAAGCCCCTGCGCCGCTACGAGGGCGAGATGGAAGCCAAGCAGGCCGCCATCGACGCGCTCTGGGCCTTGGCCGAGCAGAGCGAGGCGGGCGAGGCTCGCCGGAAACGAAGCCGCGCTGTAAGCGGATCTGTGGCTCGCTACGCCGCCGAGAACCAAGGGTGATGGCTGGCGGAAGGTCGCGACAGGCGTGGCGGCCGGGCAATATATGCAACCCAACGCGGCCGGGGGCGCTGGCAGGCCAGCCAGACCGACGTCCGGAGCGGCTTGCAGGCCGCCAGGTGGCGTGTGCTGGCAGCACGTGCCTCGGCTGCCGCGGCCCCTTGGACGCACGCGGGTCCTGGCCGGTGCGGGATGGCCGGACCGGTCGAGAACCGGCCGAAGGGCCTGCCGGCCGCGCAGGGTGAGTCGGAAAACTTTACATCGGCGCCGGACGGGCGCGTGACGCCATCGTCAACAGGCTGAAAATGCTCAATGTTTTACTTTGGCACGTGACTTGCTTATCTAGGGTTCAGGACATACGGGCAGCGGCCCGGGCCGTCATGATGAAATTGAGGAGCGGATCAATGCCTGTTCACCGTTTTGCCAAGCTATTAGCCGGCGCAGTGATTGCCCTCGCCGCCGCAAGCGGTGGGGCTTATGCGACGCCGACGTTGCTGTCGTTTTCGGTCGACGGGGTTGGCTCCTATACCGTCGATACCACCGACATCAAGCTGACCACCGCTACCAAGACCATCCCGACCATCGAGGATATCGGCGGTACCACCACGGTGGGGGCTGCGGCGATAGCAGGGATCGTTACCGGCAATTCCGCGTCGTTCAGCACTCTGACGTTCAATACCACCGTGGGTCCTGATTCTTTCACCCTCACCGCTGGCGATGAGACGATCACGTTCACGGGCATTTCCTCAGCGATCAAGGTTGCGAGCGGAGTCAGCACGAACGGCAGCATATCGGAACAGTTTAACGGGTCGGTGACCACGGACACCAGTGCCGGCCACATATTCCTCGGCCAGACAGCCTCCCTCTCCGAGACCTGCACGCAATCTGACATCGGTGCATCGATCAGTTGCTCCGAGTCGGTGGTCACACCTGGCCTGCCGGTCCCGGAGCCTATCTCCTTGGCGCTGCTCGGGGCTGGCGTGCTGGGCCTGGGCGTCGTGCGTCGCTGGCGTCACTGAGCGAATTAGCCGGACCCGCGCGGACTATCCTCGCGGGTTTCCACCACTCCTCATCCGAACCACCTCGGCTAGCCCGGAACGCCAGCGGTGTTCCGGGCTTTTCATTTGGCCGTCGTGACGTTCCAGCCGATCGCTCCTGACTGGAGTCGGGCATCTCCTGCGTTGCGGCGGCGGTGGAGGCGCGGCGCGGTCGGCAAAGGCGGCGCGGATCAGCGGACTGCCGGGACTTGGCGGCCAAGGCGGTCAATTCGATCGTCGGGCCGTTCCTGCGGTCTGGCTCGCAACGGCGTGCATGGCCATCAGGTCGCCTGCCTCCTTGCCGATGACATCCCGCGCAAGCTCGGCGCGGTCTCCCGCGCGCCGCGGTGGCCGCTGCAGGACAAGTCTGGAGCGGACGGAGTGAAGCCGGGGTGCCAGAGCGTCGCCCGGCAGGTGCGCACGCCTGCCCGCCATAGCCTGTCCAAGACAAGCCCCGGGCCCTTGACCAGCGGCGGCTATGTCACCGGGGCGGCGTGCCGCGCGAGCCGAGACGCGAAACGGATCCAGTGACGGGCAAGCTGTTCGACCCGACAGCCCCAGAGCATCCGGTGCCGCGGGAGCGTCCATGCCGGTGATCTCTGCGGCTGCTGAACGGCGCCGGACCGGCGGTCGCCGTTGCTTCAGGCCCTGACGCGGTGCCCATCCTGCCCCCGGTTTCGCGGATCGGCTTCGCCGGTCGCAAGTCAACGATGGCTAATGAACAGATCCGATTGCAAAAGGCCGGAACCAGCCGGATCGAGCTGTACGGCGTCAAGATGGAACTCACTGATCATCCAACGCCCGTCAAGCCTGACAAGCGTGAGCCGGAACGTCGTAATGCCGTTCACGAAGCTCGCTTTGGCTACATACGTAGCCGATATTGAACCTCCGAAGCCGGCCAAAGATACCCAACTCACCTCACCGGTTGCGCCCAGGTACTCAGCAAACTGACCGAGATGCGTGGATAAAGCGGACAGCGTTGGCAAATCTTCCGACATGATCTGGTCACGCAGTTCTGGCGTAGCGCGGCTGAGCAGTTGCTCCTCGTTCCAACTCGCGGCGATCGCCGGCACTGCGTTGCCAACGAATGCCTTGCTCTGTGCGTTGAGCGCATGCACCTTATAGACAAGCATGCCTATACCGGTGCCCGCCGCAAGGACGATGAGCAGGCCCAGAGCACACAAACTGAGCCGGGAGCGAAGCATGCATTTAGCCTTCTGGCCGGTCATCGGGCAGCAACGTCACGCGGAAATCGGCGCACCAACGCGCACCTTGGTTTCCCTATCAGAACCTAGCCCCTCCGAAGACCATGGCCAAGACGCCACTGCCGTCGCTTCGCCCTTCGCAATGACAGGAGCGTCGCGCCGGCTGGCAGCCGGAGAGTCTACCACTCTCGGCCGCCGGCAAGACTTTTCCGCGCCCTGTCGCCCGTCCGGACGGTTTTGGCCGCCTGCCAGCCATCGGGCGTGCGCTGTCCCTGGTTTTCCCCGCTCTTGCCTTATATGAGAGGAAGCGGCGCCGGGCGGCCCCCCTTCCGGTGCTTTCCTACGCGGCCGGTATGACCGACCAGCTCCCTGGTGCGCCGGCCGGCGAGTTCGCCCACCGTCGCACCTTCGCGATCATCTCCCGCCCCGGCGCCGGCACGACCACGCTCACCAAGCACCGCTTGCGCGCCCGGCGGCGCCATCCAGTGTGTCGGCAACGTCCGTGCGAAGAGGCAGCGCCGCCGCATCCGCTCCGACTGGCTAGGAATCGCGCGCCAGGGCCAGTCGGTCGGTGCACGTCCGAACAGCGCGTTTGGGCCAGTCGTCGCAACGCCCATAAGAACAGCGAGCCCGACCATCAGGCTGGATCGCAGGTTCTGTGGCCGAAGCAGGCATCACGAAGGGCGAACCGATCCGGCAACTCGCTGTCTGGCAGGCGTTGCTCACGACGACTGGATCGAACTACGCCAGTACGCTACACGACTGACGACACACTTGACCCGAGGACAACCCATGACCGCGCCGATCTCTGTCCGGCTCGACGACGACGTCCGCGCCACCCTCGAAGCCGAGGCCAAGATCCGAGGCATCGGTCTGGCAACCTATCTACGCCAGCTTGCGGCGGATGCGGCACGCGATGTCCGACGGAAACGCATCCGCGCGGCAAGCGAAGCCGTCGGACGCTACGTCGCCGAGAACCCCGAGGCGCGGGAATTCGTGGAATTCTGGGGCACACCCCGCTCCGAGGGGCTGTAGGATGGCACAGTTTTCGGCGGGAGATATTGTCATCGCGGACTGGCGTGGCGACGCGCTGCCGAAAGAACCGAACAAGCGGCGGCCGGCAGTCGTTATCGAGAATGACGCCCTCTTTGGCCCGATCTTCCCAAACATGATCCTTGTGCCGCTAAGCGAGGACGAGGGTTTGGTGATTCCCGGCCTCGCCGAGCAAATCGATCCGAGTGCCGAGAACGGCTGCACGAAGCGATGTTTTGCTCTGGCACCATTCGTTGCCTGCACATCCAAGGCGCGTGTCCAAGCCACCGCGTCGCGCATCACCGCTGAGCAACTCGCACGCATTCGCCGGCACGTCGCCGAGGCCATCGGGCTGGACTAATGCGGCTGTGCTGTCCGGCCGGCACGTGCCCGGGCCCTACCATCGCGGCTCCCGCCCTGGTTTTCGCCCCCGACGCCCTATATGAGTACGCACGGCGCCGGGGTCCCTCCCCCGGCGCCTTTGCGTGAGGACCCATGACCACCGACCACCTCCCAGGCGACCAGGCCGCCGAGATCGCCCGCCGCCGCACCTTCGCGATCATCTCCCACCCCGACGCCGGCAAGACCACACTGACGGAGCACCTGCTGCGCGCCGGTGGCGCCATCCAGCTCGCCGGCAACGTCCGCGCCAAGGGCGAGCGCCGCCGCACCCGCTCCGACTGGATGGGCATCGAGCGCGAACGCGGCATCTCCGTCGTCACCTCGGTCATGACCTTCGAGCATGCCGGCTGCGTCTTCAACCTGCTCGACACCCCCGGGCACGAGGACTTCTCGGAAGACACCTACCGCACGCTGACCGCGGTGGACTCCGCGGTGATGGTGATCGACGCCGCCAAGGGCATCGAGGCGCGCACCCGGAAACTGTTCGAGATCTGCCGCCTGCGCGACATCCCGATCGTCACCTTCATCAACAAGATGGACCGCGAAAGCCGCGATCCGTTCGAGCTGCTGGACGAGGTCGCCGCCACCCTCGCGCTCGACACCGCGCCGGTGACCTGGCCGGTCGGCCGCGCCGCCACCTTCGCCGGCACCTACGACCTGCGCAAACCCGACCTGCACCTCACCGCGCCGCTGCCGCAATCCGATCCTCGCATGGCCGCGCTGGGCGAGGAGGTGGACCTGGTGCGCGCCGCGCTGCCGGAGTTCGACCGCGATGCGTTCAACGCCGGCCACCTCACCCCGGTCTATTTCGGCAGCGCCATCAAGGGCATCGGCGTGACCGACCTGCTGGACGGCCTGGCCGAGTATGGCCCCCCGCCGCGCGCCCAACACGCGGATACCCGCACCGTCGAAGCCACCGAGCCCGGCCTGACCGCCCTGGTGTTCAAGATCCAGGCGAACATGGACCCCAACCACCGCGACCGCATCGCTTTCGCCCGCGTGTGTTCCGGCCGCCTCACCCGCGGTATGCGGCTGAAGCAGGTGCGCACCGGCAAGCTGATCCCGCTGCACGCCCCGCAGTTCTTCTTCGCCCGCGAGCGCGAGATCGCCGACGAGGCGTTCGCCGGCGACGTCGTCGGCATCCCCAACCACGGCACCTTGCGCATCGGCGACACGCTGACCGAGGGCGAGGAGGTGAACTTCGTCGGGGTGCCCTATTTCGCGCCGGAAATTCTGCGTCGGGTGCGGCTGGACGATGCGATGAAGGCGAAGAAGCTGCGCCAGGCGTTGGCCGAGCTGGCGGAAGAGGGCGTGGTGCAGTTGTTCCGCCCGCAGGACGGCGCCGCCCCGCTGGTCGGCGTGGTCGGCACCTTGCAGCTCGATGTGCTCCAGGCGCGGCTCGCGGCGGAATACGGCGTGGCGATCGGCTTCGAGGCGACGCCCTATGCCTTGGCGCGCTGGGTATCGTCGTCGGACAAGGTTGCGCAGGCGCGGTTCGTCGCCGCCAATCGCAGCGCGATGGCGGACGACGTGGACGGCGACCCGGTGTTCCTCGCTACCTCGGCGTTCATGATGCGCCGCGCGGAGGAACTCGCCCCGGAGATCGCGTTCCGCGACGTGAAGGACGTGCGCGCGGAGAAGGTCGCGGCGTGAATTCTATAAGACCTCTCCCGCCTGCGGCGTGACAGCTCAAGGTGCGAAGCACCGAGGGCGAGGGTGATCGGGTCACCCCGCTGCACCCTCGGCCTTCGTCGCCCCGCGACACCCTCACCCTCGTCGTTCCACGCCTCGACCTCTCCCATGTCGTGGGAGAGGTTATATGCGTCCCACCAGCAATAGGATGACGACGATCAGCAGGAGCAATCCCAATCCACTGCTGGGGTAGTAGCCCCACCCGCCGCTATACGGCCAGGTCGGCAGAGCACCCAGCAGCAGTAGGACAAGGATGACGATCAGGAGCGTGTACAACGCGACGTCCTCCGGGTTACGTGCCGCGGCGCGCGTGGATCACGGGCGGTAACCGGTATGATCGGCTGCGGTATTGCTGAGGCCCTGACCGGCAGCCTTGATATCCTGTCCGGCGCCTTGGGCGGTGTAGCAGGCGGAAAGCAGCGGCGCCGTGCCAAGCAACGTGACGACGGCGAGTGCGATGGCGAGTTTTCTGCGCATCCGATGGATCCCTTTCACAGTCTCTCGATGGCGCGAACGCCGACGCGGCGATCATGCGGCGACGAAACTTGGTACCGAATATGGCGCCAACGCGGCGGCGGTCCTCGCGATCGCGCGCGTTCACGCGGATGTCGTGCCGGGCCGATCAAGGGTCACCGCGGGTTGAGCGGCACCGGCCACGGAGGTTGCAACCGCCTGCCTTCGCCCCATAGGCTGCGGGACAGCTCACGGGAGGGAAATGTCATGGCAGGCCTGTATTACGAGGAGTTCTTCCTCGGTCAGGAATTCGACCACCCCTGGTCGCGCACAGTGACCGAGATGGACAACACGCTGTTCTCGGCGCTGACGCTGAACGTGCAGCCGTTGCATCTCGACGCGCATTTCGCCGCGGGCACAGAATTCGGTCAGCGCATCGTCAACTCGATGTTCACCGCCGGGCTGATGGTGGGAATGAGCGTGAACGACACCACCGTGGGCACGACGGTGGGCAATCTTGGCTTCACCGACATGCGCTTCCCCAAGCCGGTGTTCCACGGCGACACGCTGCGGGCCCGCACCAAGGTGGTGGCGATGCGCGAGAGCCGCTCGCGGCCCGATGTCGGGATCGTCGATTTCGAGCACACCTGCTGGAACCATCGCAACGAGATGGTGGCGATCTGCCGCCGCCAGGCGATGATGCGCAAGAAGCCCCAGCCGGCCGGCCAGTAGCGCGATCGCACCCGGGATTTCCGCCACGTCGTGCGGGCCACGCGTCCCGCATCTCAATTTTATCGCTTTCGGAAGAGCCGCGATTTATGCTCAATAATGATTAGGGTTGTCGCGATCCTTCGGGGCTCATCGCGGCCCGTTTGGTCCGGCGCAATACGAAAAATGCGAACAGATTCGGTCAGGGGACGTGTGTCACACCCCATGCGGCAGCAAGCGCACTGTCGCGTGGCCGCCGGACTGCTGGCGGGCGTCCTGCTTGCCGCGCCGGTCCTGGCGCGGGCGGACGTCATCACCGACGTCGACGACGCCCTGCTCAACATCATCCAGAACACCTCGGCCTCGCTGATCGATGGCCCGCCCGAGGTGGCGCGCGAGATCGCCATGGTCGACGGCGCCATGTTCGACGCGGTGAACGCGGCAAGCGGCAGCCCGTATGCGTCGCTGGCCTATACCGGGGGAGCCGTCTCGGGTGCCTCGTCCGAAGCCGCGGCGCTGGAGGCGGCGGTCACCGTGATGAACAGTCTTTACGGCAGCGGTTCGCTGTATCAGCAATACGCCGGCCAGACCGGCGCGTCGTACTACGGTCCCGGCGGCCCGGACCCAGATCCGGCAGCCGCTGCCGCCTACGCGACCGACCTGATCGGTCCCAGCACGAAGCAGATGACCGATGTCGCCTTGCAGATCTCGGATATCTCGAACGAACTGACCGGTCTGGGCAATGGGTCGGCGATAACCAGCGGGACCGCGCTCGGCGCCGCGGCAGGCGATGCCATGATCGCTGCGCGCGCGAATGACGGGTCCGCGGCCGCGAACCTGCAGACCCTCACGCCGTATGTGCCGGCGAACGAGGGTCAGCCCGGCGTGTACGTGCCGCCGGCCGGCCGGCCGGCGATGACGCCGACCTGGGGGACGGTGGCGCCGTTCGGCATGAGCAGTTCGAGACTCGCTGCGTTGGCGGCGGCGGTTCCCGCGCCACTGCCTCTCACCTCGCAGGCCTATGCGCTCCAGGTGTTGCAGACCGAATGCGAGGGATCCGGGACGGCGCTGCCCTCGGGCATCGAAACGGTGTGCGAGGCCAACAACTTCTATCCGGAAACCTCGGACGAGGCCGCCGCGGCGCTGTTCTGGAACGATCCGGGCGGCACCTATCAGCCTCCCGGGCATTGGCTACAGATCGCCGACAACGCCGCCGCCGGCCAGGGGCTCGACCTGCTGCAACACGCGCGGGAGGATGCTCTGGTGGGGGAGGCGCTGGACGATGCCGGCACCGCCACCTGGGCGGTCAAGTACACCTACAACCTCTGGCGGCCGATCACCGCGATCCACGATTGCAGCGACTGGAATTCGTATTTTACCACCTGCGATTCCACCTGGTCGTCGCTGATCAATACGCCGCCGCATCCGGACTATGTCGCCGGGCATCCGGCGTTCAGCGGCGCCGCCGCCACCGTGCTGGCGGCCTTCTTCGGTACCGACAACGTTGCGTTCAGTTCGACCTCGGATGCTTATTGCAACAGCGGCACGGCGACGACGGATCAGTATGGCAACGTCACCGGATGCACGCTGAACAACATTTTCTACTCGATCAACACCCCCGGCGCCGATGGGTGCAACAACGCACCGACCCAATATGGCGGGTATGCGGTAACCGATCCGAACTACAATGCCAGTCCGCTGATCTGTCCGATTACTGAGGATTTCAGCAGCTTCTCGCAGGCATCGTCCGGCTATCTGGGGGCCGAGTTCAGCCGGGTGGTCGGCGGCATCCATACCCCCATGGCGGTGGAGAACGCGCTGACGCTCGGCGATGCGGTCGGCGCCGCATTGGTGCCGGAACCGCCGATCCTGCCACTGCTTGCCGGCGGGTTGGTGACCCTGGGACTGGTCCGGCAGCGGACCAGCAATCGGGCGGCAAGCCGCCGCGGTGCACCGGGAGTCTGAGCAGACGGCATCGCGTCAGCAAATGTGCGCTGCGGCGCCGTCGCACCATCCGGCAGCGTGGCGAACCCGGATGATCCGCACCTGTCGCCGCACTTTCCATGCGCGTCGTTCGTTGCCACTCCAACCAGTGCACGCGATGAGGCTCTGGTTCGATGTCGTCGGATTATTGCTCACGTCCATGTTGGAAGTGGCGCCGGCACAGGTGCCGCTGCCCTCCGGCCTCGCCGTCGAAGTGCCCGCGCCGTCACGTCCCGGTCAGCGGCACGAGGTGCGACAGGAAAATCTCCGCGCAGGCCCGCCATGAATAGCGCTCCGCATGGGCCCGGCAGGCCGTGCGGTCGGCGTCCAGCGCCGCCAGCGCCGCCAGCCGTAGATCCGCGTTAACCGCGCCGATGCGGCCCGCGGCGTCGGCCAGGACGTCCTTTGGGCCGGTGACCGGGAACGCCGCCACCGGAGTGCCGCAGGCCAGCGCCTCCAGGATCACCAGCCCGAACGTGTCGGTCAGCGACGGGAACACGAACACGTCCGCGCCGGCATAGGCGCGCGCCAGCGCCTCGCCATGGCGGGGGCCGGTGAACCGCACGTGCGGATAGTCCCGCCGCAGCGGGCCCAGCAGCGGTCCGCCGCCCACCACGACCTTCGATCCCGGCAGGTCCAGGTCCAGGAACGCCGCGATGTTCTTCTCCACCGCGACCCGGCCCACATAGAGGAACACGGGGCGCGGCAGGCCCCAGTCCTCGCGCGGTTCCGGCTTGAACAGCGTCAGGTCCACCCCGCGCGACCATGCCCGGATGTTGCGGAAGCCGCGCCGGTTCAGTTCGTCGCGCAGGCTGGCGGTCGCCACCATGGTGCCCATGCCGGCGCCGTGGAACCGCCGCATCCAGGCGTAGATCGGCCGCGTCGGCAGGTGCAGCCGCGCCTGGATATACTCGGCGAAGCGGGTGTGAAACGCGGTGGTGAACGCCACGCCATGCCGCCGCGCCCAGCGCCGCGCCGCGATGCCCAACGGGCCCTCGGTAGCGATGTGCAGAGCGTCCGGCGCGAACCCCTCGATCATGCGGATCAGCCGCCGCCGCGGCCACACCGACAGGGCGATGTCGGGATAGGTGGGGCAAGGCAGGGTGCGGAACCGGTCGGGCCCGATCACCTCGACCACGTGGCCCATGGCGCGCAGTTCCTCCGCCACCGTGGTCAGCGTGCGCACCACGCCGTTGACCTGCGGTAGCCAGGCATCCGTCACGATCAGGATGCGGTGCGACGGGGCGGGCGGCAGCATCGGCGCGCCGGCGAAATCGAGGTTGATCGTGTCAGGCAGCGTGTGCCACCCGCGCGCGCGGCGCGAGGAACGACAGGCGGTTCAGCGCCGCCCAGTCGATCAGTTCCAGCCGTCCGTCATGGTGCTCCACCAGCGCGGTGCAGCTTTCCACCCAGTCGCCATCATTCAAGTACAGGATGCCGCCGACCTCGCGCATTTCGGCATGATGGATGTGGCCGCACACCACGCCGTCGAAGCCGCGGCGGCGTGCCTCGTTGGTCAGCGCGCTTTCGAACCGGTCGATCGCCTTCACCGCTTCCTTCACCTGGCGCTTCAACCAGGCGGACAGCGACCAATACGGATAACCCAGCCGCCGGCGCAGCGCGTTGAACCAGCGGTTGAACACCAGCGTCGCCTGGTACGCCCAGTCGCCGAGCAAGGCGAGGAAGCGGGCGTAGCGGACGACCGAGTCGAACTCGTCGCCGTGGATCACCAGCAGGCGCTGACCGGCAGCGGTTACGTGCACCGCTTCGGGGCGCAGCTTGATGCCGGAGATCTCCAACC